>JAJEFO010000106.1 GCA_022820365.1 Silicimonas sp. | reverse complement strand
CTGTCGGGAAGGGAAGTACGCGGCCGAAACGCAACCCGTCCCTGAATGACCAGCAATGTCGGAAGACCGTGGGAAGAAACACCCAATCCCGCACGAAACAATCCGGGAAATCCGCAACGGATCAATCAGAAATACAACACTAGGCATACCCGTCATGCCGGGTTGCCCCGCCGCGCGTCCTGGTCCGGACCGGTCGCGCCCACGGGTCGCGCCACCCACGCCCCAACCCAGTGTTACGCATCACTCTAATTTAGCTCCACAAGCGCAAAATGATACAGTCTTGTAACTCTGGCAATGCGCAGCCGGAAAAGCTACAGATCGGTATCACGCATCCCAACACCGCAACTGCGATACCGTCTTGTAACAGGAGCGCTTGTCGCAATGGACTTGAAACTGGCAGAACAGCGCCTCGCGCAGGAGTTCGGAGATGGCGTCCGAGGTCGCCGCAAGGCGCTCGGGCTGACCCAAGAAGATCTGGCCGCAATGATCGGCACAAACCGCCGCTTTGTCAGCGAGCTCGAACGCGGCAAGGGCACGAGTTACATCGGCCCGGCACTGGCTGCAGCCGAAGCTCTGGGCGTCAGGCTCTCGAGCCTCTTCGAAGAACGGCCCCGTACAACCTCCAAGCTGCCGGAGGTGTGAACCGCGTGGACATTTTCTTCGAACGACACCTCGTCGGTACAATCGACACCGCACCGGATACAGCCCCGGTCTTTCGTTATGCGACGGACTGGCTGACTCTGCCGGGCGCTTTCCCGGTGTCGACAACGCTGCCGCTCTCAGACCGAGACTTCGAATGGGACATCCTCGCGCCCTGGCTGATCAATCTGCTGCCCGAGGATGACGATGATCTCCGCATGATGGCGCGGATTCTCGATGTGCCGCATACCGACGTGCTCGCCCTGCTAGGCAAGGTGGGGCGAGATACCTCTGGCGCCCTGTCATTTTCCGAACGCGGCACGACGGCTTGCACAGTGCGCCCGATTGCCTCGGAAGCCGACCTCGAGCGCATTCTCAATGACTTGCCTGCCAAGCCATACCTGGCGGGCGAAGAAGGCGTGTCGATGTCGCTCGCGGGCGTGCAATCCAAGCTCTCCGTGCGCCTGCTCGACGATGGTCAGCTTGCCATCCCCATCAATGGTGCACCATCGGGTCATGTTCTGAAGCCCGACAGTCGCGAGCGCCTCCACGGCAGCGTGCAGAATGAGGCCTTCTGCTTGACGCTCGCGCGGCGCGTGGGTCTACCCGCTGCCTCGGTCACAACGGGGTGCGCGGGGGCGCGGAGTTACTTGCTGGTGGAGCGCCATGATCGCCTGCAGGACGGCGATAGCTTGCGTCGGCTGCACCAGGAAGACTTCTGCCAGGCGCTTGGCTTGCCGCCGGCGGCGAAATACCAGCACTCGCAATATCGCGCTGCGAAGGGGAGTTTCGCTCGCATGATGGACCGTCTGCGCGCGGTCGGCGGCGGCACCGAGGTCATGCATCTTTGGGATATGCTGGTCTTCAACGTGCTCTGCTGCAACACTGACGCGCACATGAAAAACCACTCGCTGCTCTTGAGTGCCGACGGCGTGCAGCTTGCCCCGCTCTACGACGTGATGTGCGCCGCGGCCTGGGCAAGCATCACGCGCAACCTCGCGCTCGATGTCGGCGGCAAGCGCGATGGCGGGTATATTGAAGGCCGTCACTGGGCGCGCGAAGCCGAGGCCTGCGGACTGGCGCCGCGCCGGGCGCGCGCGCGCGTCGACCAATTGGCCAGTCAGGTTCAGGCAGAGCTGACCGCCACGGCTGACGAGGTCGCGGCGATGCCGGCTGGAACTCACGCCGTGCTCGACGACGTGATGGAGGCGATCCACGCGCGATGCCGGACAATCCAGAACACATTGGCCAAATAGGCGCATGCGATCGAGGTTCCCCGCCGCACCCCGAGGTTGCGGCTCCCGCGCGGATAGCGCAGGTAACGCGCCACTCATGGATCCGTTTCAGCGCGCAATCACGTATCTGCGTGTTGATGTGGGTCAAGCTGCACCTTAGGTGAATCAAGCAGCACCTTCGGATCGAATCATTCTTCGGCACCTCGGAGAACGCCGCGAAGAACCGGACCTGGATCGCTGCGTCGGTCTACGTGATCGTCGCGATCATGCGCAGCCATCCGAAATTCGAGGAGAGCATTCACACAATCCTGCAATTTCTGGTTCCCACGATCATCAAGAAAACCCCGTTGAATCAACTGATTGACACGACGAAACACCAGATTCAACCGGACGGCCAAAGCAAGCAATTGAATCTGTCCAGCTTTTCATTAGACAGTAGTGGCGCGCTGTCTGAAATATCCGGATATAGGAGGATCAAAGATTACTAGATGTATCGCTGTCATCGGACCGTCAGCAGTTGGCAAGTCCGAACTCATAGACCAGATGACAATGCTCGAAGGCAAAAGGCCGCCTGCCGCACCGCCTGTCGACCTGCGCTGCGCGGAATTTTCCTACCTCGGTGAAGACTGGGTCGCACTGGACTGCCCGGGATCGCTCGAGTTTGCTCAAACTGCGCTTGATGCCATTCTCTGTGCCGACGCCGTCGTCATCGTAGCGTCTCCTGACCCCGACCAGGCCGTCCTTGCTGCGCCCTGGATTCGTCTCGCCGAGACGGGCAACGTTCCTCACTTTGTCTTCGTGAACCGTATCGACGAGTGCCGCCACGACGCCCGCAGCATCATGTCTGCCATTCAATCCTATTCTGCCAATCCGATCATCCTGAGGCAGGTTCCAATTCGTGATGGCGAACGTGTCGTCGGCGCGGTCGATCTCGTGTCCGACCGGGCCTGGCGTTATCGAGATGGTGAACCGTCCGAACTCATCGAGGTGCCGGATGAACTTCAGGACAGGCAGGCAGAGGGTCGTGAAGAACTGCTTGAAACCCTTTCGGAACACGATGACTGGCTTCTCGAGGAAATAATTGAAGATCGAACGCCCGCGACGGGTGCGGTTTACGGAATCTGCGCGCGGACACTTGCCGAGAATCTGACGGTCCCGGCCTTTTTCGGATCCGCCGCGTCCGGAAACGGCATCCGCCGGTTGATGAAAGCCCTCCGCCACGAAGCGCCCCAGCCCGGTGACACGTCTTCCCGCCTGAACGGCGCTGTCGCATCCGCATTCATGAGCCGCACCCGGAAGCACGTGGGCAAGTTTGTCTGGCTGCGCAGTTTTGCTGACGAATTGAGTTCGGGAGCAACGGTCGGCGGAAATTCGATAGGCGGGCTGGTCGAGCCATTCGGAGAGAGGCCTTCTGCCAAAAAGTCTATCGATGCCGGCGGGGTCGCCGCGGCCGTGAAGTCGGACCATCTGAATGCCGGATGCCTGTATTCCGATTCCGGTCAGATCGAATCCCCCGAATGGTACAAGCCATTTCCCGCGGTCTGGAACCGGTCCATTTCAGCGATGAACGATCGGGATGAAGTCAAGCTTTCTGAATCGTTGCACCAGATTGCCGCGGAAGACCTGTCGCTGAAGGTGATTCTCGACCAGGAGAGCGGCCAAGTCATCCTTGGCACCCAGGGATCGCAGCATCTACGAAGAATCCAGCAGACACTGTCCGATGTCTTCGGTGTCGAAACGGACACCGGATCGTTCGTTGCCCACTATCGGGAAACGATTACTCGGAAGACCGACATACACTTCCGTCACAAGAAACAGTCAGGGGGTGCGGGACAGTTTGCCGACGTCAAGCTGACGGTTGGGCCTGCCAAGCGTGGAGACGGTTTCGCCTTTTCGGAGAAGATTCATGGTGGATCGGTCCCCAGGAACTACATTCCCGCGGTTAAGTTGGGCGCCGAAGAGGCCATGGCGCGAGGACCGCTTGGATTCCCTGTCATTGATGTGCTGGTCCAGTTGTACGACGGCCAGCACCATTCGGTCGATTCGTCAGACATGGCTTTCAGGATCGCCGGCCGCGGCGGAGTTTCCGAAGGATTGAGCAAGGCACAGCCGGTATTGCTGGAACCGACATTCGAGGTCCGGTTCCGGGCGCCATCTGTTTTTACGGGCGCTCTCAATCCGATGATCTCGTCCATGCGCGGCCAGATTCTTGGATTTGATCGTGAAGCCGATGCAGAGGGCTGGGATGTTGTTCGTGCACTCATGCCCGGCACTTCCCTGGAAGGCCTGATCAACAATCTTAGGTCGGCAACCCAGGGTGTTGGCAGGTACGAAGCTGACTTTGCGCATTTTCAGGAATTGTACGGTCGCGAAGCCGATGAAATCGTCGAGGCACGCGCCAAGGAAAACGCGCGTCGATAAAGTCGGGGCGGTCCCTCAGCACTAGGCGGTCACAAGAGCTGTTCCCTCTCGCTTGTTTTCGCCGGCTGGGCCAACAGGCCAGATACACGGTCGAACTTGGGACCATCCTATGCTGCTCTCAACGCCTTGGGTCGCAGACACACACGGTTGGGTCGCTGCGTTCTGTCGAAGTCTGCCCGCGAACGGTCGCCTGAAAGGACTTCAGGGCAGGACGGCATTCGCGGCCGATCATCAAGGGCGAGAACAGTGCCATGCCGCATGAAACCAGTTCGGCCTGTGCTCTGGATCCAAGCGGTGGAACGGAACGCCGCCAATTGCACCTTGCACAACTTGTAGCCAATCCTGCCGTGCCGCAAGCTGGCACGACCTGGGTGCGGGGCCATGAAGAAGCCAGGCGCGATGGCCTTGCGACCGCTGTGCCCGTACTCGCTTCCCACTTGCGGAAACGCGTCTCGCGGCCTAACTTCACTCCATGCCAGACGCGCCTCTCATAGATCCGTTTCAGCGCGCAATCACGTATTTGCGCGTTTCGGTCACTGACCGCTGCGATTTCCGTTGCGTGTATTGCATGTCGGAACACATGACATTCCTGCCGAAGCGGGATCTGCTGACTCTTGAAGAGCTGGACCGGATGTGCTCGGCATTCATTCGCCTGGGCGTCAAGAAACTCAGGATCACCGGCGGCGAACCTCTCGTCAGGCGCGACATTCTCACGTTTTTCCGCGCCATGACCAGACACGTGGAGCGGGGCGCCCTCAAGGAACTGACCGTCACGACCAATGGCAGCCAGCTCGCACGGTTTGCGGATGACCTTGTCGATGCCGGAGTGAGGCGAATAAACGTCTCGCTTGACACGCTGGACGAGGAGAAGTTCGCCCGCGTCACTCGCTGGGGTCGCCTGCCCCAGGTGCTGAACGGCATTGATGCGGCGCAGAATGCCGGGCTGCGCGTCAAGATCAATACGGTTGCGCTCAAGGGATTCAATGAAGACGAGCTCTTTCGGCTAGCGGAATGGTGCGCTTCACGTGACATGGACCTGACCTTCATCGAGGTCATGCCTATGGGCGACCTCGGCGGCGAAGACCGCGTTGGCCAATACTGGAGCCTGAAGGATCTGCGCAGCCGGCTCGAAGAGCACTACACGCTTGTCGACCTGGCCCACCGGACTGGAGGGCCCGCACGATACGTGCGCGTCGAGGAGACTGGCCAGCAAGTGGGCTTCATCACGCCCCTGACGCACAACTTCTGCGAATCGTGCAACCGGGTGCGACTGACGTGCACCGGCGAACTCTACATGTGCCTCGGACAGGAGGACATGGCGGACCTCCGAGCTCCTCTTCGGGCCTCGGAGAGCGACGGGCTGCTGGATGACGCGATTCGGGCAGCCATCGGGCGCAAGCCAAAGGGCCACGACTTCGATTATTCGCGCCAGCGCGCGGACGGACAGGTCAGCCGTCACATGAGCCACACGGGCGGTTGAGCATCTGGGCCGACCTTTCGTCCTGACAGCGGGCGATCGGGGCAGTGCTGCATCTTCGCCGATGCACCCCCGCCAGCAGACGTGTGCACCCAATGTTCAGCGATGTCGGCCGGCGACCTTCCTTGATGGGCGTCCGAAAATGGTTGACGGAACCCGAAGCCGCCGCCCGCATCAAGCCGGAGGCGCTGTCCGGCAAAGTCACTCTACGTGCAGTAGATCTCGCCGAACTTCGCGTCGAGATAGTCGAGAAGGGGAGCTTCCGAGGGCGCTTCCCCAATCGCGCGCTCCATGAGGTCGCGGGGCTTCAACAGGCCGCCAAAGCGGTGGATGCGCTCGCTGAGCCAGCGACGGGCGGGCTCAGTCTCGCCCTCCGCCAACGCTTCGCCCAATCCGGACACCTCGCGCTTCATGGCAGCGTGCAGACAGCCCGCATAGACGTTGCCCAGCGTGTAGGTCGGGAAATAGCCCATGAGGCCTTCGGACCAGTGCACGTCCTGCAGAACGCCATTGGACGGCTTGTCGACGCTGACCCCGAAGTCCGCCTGGAATCTCTCGTTCCATGCTTCGTTGACATCACAGGCCTCGAGCCGCCCGTTGACCAGGTCGCGCTCCAGGTCAAACCGGAGCAGCACGTGGAGATTGTAATCGACCTCGTCCGCCTCTGTCCGGATGAATCCGGAAGAAAACCTGTTGACCGTGGCGAAAAACGAATCCTCGTCCGCGATGCCGAAGTCCCCGAAAATGTCCCGCATTCTCCGGAAGAGCCAGCCGGTGAATTCCCTGCTGCGGCCGATCTGGTTCTCGTAGATGCGGCTCTGGCTTTCGTGCACGCCCGTTGACACGCCGTCACCAAGCGGCGTCAGGAGATAGGCCCGATCGATTCCCTGCTCGTAGCAGGCATGGCCGGCTTCGTGGATCGTCGAATAGATGCAATTGAACGGATCCCTCGCATCCGTCCGCATCGTGATTCGCACGTCAAGGCCGGATCCGGAAGAAAATGGATGCACCGCCTTGTCTATGCGGCCGCGCGTCCTGTCATAGCCGAACACCTCTGCAAGCTCGGCCGAAAGCCGGAGCTGGCCTGATTCGTCAAAATCGTGATCGAGTTCCGGAACCATTCGCTCCGAGCCCATGATGCGATCGCGCAAGTTCACGAGGCGCGGGCGCAGCGCGCCGAACATCCTGTCAAGCTCAACCTCGGTCATCTCTGGTTCGAATCCATCGAGCAGGGCGTCATAGAGATTGCCGCCGTCGGCAAGCGCCGCCGCCTTCTCGCGCACCAGCGCCACGACCTCGCCAAGCATCGGCGCGAACATGCCAAAGTCGTCCGTCCGCCGCGCCTCGGCCCATACGCGCCGCGAAATCGATCCGGTTCGCGCGAGTGCCGCAGAAAGCGCCTCGGGAACGCGCTGGTTGCGTTCGTAGCTTCGGCGAATCAACTCGACCTGCCGACATTGCACTTCGTCTTCCGGGCGCGCCGATTCAAGCCAGTCTCCGATGCGGGATTCGGTGCGCCGACGGTGCAGGACACCTTCGAGGGCGGCGACTTCCTCCGCTCTCTGCTCGCCTGCACCGGACGGCATGACGGTTTCCTGGTCCCAGGACAGCCGTCCCATGATCTGGCCCAACGCTTCGGTCTCGCGTTGAAACGCCATCAGTTCGTCATATGCACTCATCCCGCATCCCTCACAGATTGATCGAGCGGATAGCTCGCCAGGAACCGTGCGCGAAGTATCAGGTAGAACAGCAGCACCGCGCCAAGCTGGTGCAGGATCGCCAGTTCAAGCGGAGCAACGTAGAGCACGGTCACGATCCCAAGCAGCAACTGAAGGACCAGCATTGCGAGAACCGCCGCGAACGCCCCGCGGGTCGCCCTGTTGCCCGATCTTCGGGCTCGCAGCCAGAATGCGATGCCAAGGGCCAGCAGCAGATAGCCTGCAATTCTGTGCATGAACTGCACCAGCCCGGCATTCTCCATGAAGTTCCGCCATGCGGGTTCGAGGTCAAAGGCGGCAGGCGGGAAAAACTGCCCTGCCATACCCGGCCAGTCATTGAACGTGCGGCCTGCGTCGATTCCGGCCACGAGCGCCCCGAGCAGGATCTGCAGGAACGCGAGGTGCATCAGACCCGTGGCTGCCGACAGGAGTCGAGCGTCTCGCATCCGCCTCGCTTGCAGGAGTCCGGCCTCGCTCCGCCCGAGAAGCATCACTTGCCACGCAATGATGCCGAGGATCACGAAGGCCAGGCCGAGATGCAAGGCAAGCCTGTAGGACGCGACGTCCAGCGCGTCGCCGGAAAGGCCGGACGAAACCATCCACCACCCTATCGCGCCCTGAACGCCGCCAAGAACGCCGGGCAGCAGCAAACGTCCTGTCCAGCCGGCAGGAATGCGGCGCGCGGCAAGAAAGAACAGGAACCCGACGGCCCAGACGAGGCCCGTGACGCGACCAAGCTGCCGATGCCCCCACTCCCACCAGTAAATGGTCCTGAATTCGGCAAGGGTCATGCCTTCGTTCTGAAGCTGGTACTCGGGAAGCTGCCGGTATTTCTCGAACTCGGCCTCCCAAGCTTCGGCGCTCATGGGAGGAAGGGCACCGGAAATCGGCTGCCATTCCGTGATCGAAAGCCCGCTGTCGGTCAGCCGCGTCAGCCCGCCCACGACGATGATCAACACAACCAGAACGCCAAGCGCTGACAGCCAGATGCGAATGGCGCGCCTGGCTCCCTTCCTGGCGCCGTCTATGACGCCGCCTGCGGGCGCGGCAGCCCGTTTCGTGCCTTCGTCGACCTCCTCGAAAATGCTGCGTTTCCGGCTCATCTCAATCCTCTTGCCTCGCGCGAAATGTAAATCGGCACCCCCAACCCGTCCAGTCAGTCGCCGCGCTCCTTCCAGCGAACCATCTGGCGCAAGATGCCGTGAAAGACCTGCACGTCCGCCGACGTGAGCGGCATGCGCGACCAAAGGTTCCTGAGCACCAGCTTCATCCCGGAAGCCTTCTCGGGAGGGAAGAAGAAACCGGCATCCTGAAGACAGTCCTCGTAGTGGGATGCCAAATGTTCCACTTCCGCATGCGAGGCTGGCAATGGATCCGAGGAATCGCGCTCCCGGCGCGAAACGCTGCGCGCTGCTCGACGCCATTCGTATGCAGTCAGAAGCACGCATTGCGCAAGGTTGAGGGAAGGGAACTCCGGATTCACGGGAACCGAAACGATCGCATTTGCCCGCGCGACATCGTCGTTCTGAAGGCCGGCGCGCTCCGGTCCGAACAGCACGGCCACATCCTGCCCTCCTGAAATCCTTGCCGCCGCATCCTGCATCGCGGCCTGGGGCGTGAGGACATCTTTCTTGAGTTCCCGGCTGCGCGCAGTGGTCGCATACACGAATGTCGAGCCGGCGACCGCTTCGGAAACTGACCCGACCAGCCTCGCGTCGTCGAGAAGCCGGCCCGCACCGGTTGCCATGGCAATCGCCCTGGGGTTTGGCCAGCCGTCCCTCGGCGCGACGATCACCATGCGTTCCAGACCGAAATTCCACATTGCGCGCGCAGCGGCGCCGATGTTTTCGCCCATCTGGGGCTCTACAAGGACAAAGAGGGGTTGGCTCACGATTGCGCAAATAGGACGCCTCTGAAGCGGGCACAAGCAGGCAGCGAAAACCGGCTGCAGATTGGCAGGAGTTGCGGTGCGCGCGCAAAGCTGACTTGGGCCTTGACACGGCACGAGAGAGGATCGCCCGCCTTCCCCCGCAGGCGGCAAGCGATGGGACGAAAGACAGGATAGGGGCAAAGGTCGAAGGGTCGGGGTCGGAAGAACCAGTTATAGCCGCAGGGCTTCGAGCCCGCGTAAGCGATTTGGATCCGATCCACGTACACCATATGGGCCCGCAGCGGATGAATGCTGCATCTCAGAGGCCGGACATACGACAGTACCTTGATCGCATGTCACACGTTGTCCGAATTCCAGCTTGCACCACAGGGGGCGTCCACATACGGCTATAGGCTCGGGCGCGAACCCTTGGAGACGCCGGATGGCCGGATCGGACAAGCCGCAGATATACTTGCTGACTCCGCCGGAGTTTGAACTCCCGACGTTTCGGGACCAGTTGGCCGCAGTCATGGACGCGCATGAGGTCGCCTGCCTTCGGCTTTCCATGGCGACGCGGGACGAGGTCCGGCTGTCGCGCGCAGCCGACGCATTGCGAGAGGCGGCACATGCGCGCGACGTGGCCATAGTCATCGAATTGCATCTTGCCCTCGCCCGGGATCTTGGGCTTGACGGCGTGCACCTTGTCGACGGGGCACGATCAGTCAGGAAGGCACGCAGTGCGCTGGGCAAGGACGCCATCGTCGGAACCTACTGCCACGCCTCCCGTCATGACGGAATGAATGCAGCCGAGGCTGGCGCCAATTACGTGGCCTTCGGACCCGTCGGCGCGTCGGCGCTTGGTGACGGCACGTTGGCAGAACGTGATCTCTTTGCCTGGTGGTCCGAGATGATCGAACTGCCTGTCGTGGCGGAAGGCAATCTCGACACCGGCCTTGCTGCAAGCCTCGCCCCGGTCACCGACTTCTTCGGCATCGGCGAGGAAATCTGGCGGAAGGAAGATCCTGCCAAGGCCCTAGCCGGATTCGTCCGCGCCTTCGGCTGACCCCTGGGGATGCACCGATCGCACCCGCACTTCAGCCTCTGCCGCAAGCGCCTTTCGTTCCGCGAAGTCCGCGACACGCAGCGGCTCGTGCCACGTCACCTCAACCTTTCCATGGCGACGTGTCCCGAGCGTCTTCACCACATGAGAGCCGAATTCCATGTTGCCCCACCATCCGTAATAGCGCGGGTCGGCACCTTCCGGTGCGTGATAGACGACCGTGACTGGCTGGACCCAGAGTTCTGGCAGGCGATTCGAGAAGAGAGCGGCGAAGAGCGTCGACTTGAACGGCAGGACGCGCCGGCCATCGCTGGACGTGCCCTCCGGAAAGAACAGGATCCGGTGCCCGGCCGCGAGGCGCTCTTCGAATGCCGACTTCTGGTTCCCGGCCTCCCGCCTTTCCCGCTGGACGAAGACGGTTCCCGTGCCGCGCGCCAGCCAACCGATTCCGGGCCAGCTGGCCACTTCGGCCTTTGAGACAAAGTAGAGCGGTCCCGCCGCATTGAGCGTGAAGATGTCCAGCCACGAACTGTGATTCGAAACAATCACGCCAGGACGATTCACCGGTGAACCGATGATCTCCAGGCGCATCCCGAGGACGCGAAACGCGTTGCGGCAGACGAAGACGACAATCTGGGGCGTCCAGGGCCGACGACTGCCGAAGAGCGGACGCTCAAACAGCCTGACCAGCAGCAGGATTCCGAAACAGCCGAACACCAGCGCGCCCAGAGCTATCCCCCTGAAAGCGACGAGAAACCAGCCAAGAAGGCCGGGCCTGAACACTTCAGGTGCCTCCTCGGAACGCCAGGTCGGGCTGTTCATGCTCCGGAGCCCTTCGAGTAGCGGATGCGCGCAGCGGGTTTCATCAGTTCGATGTCGATCACCAGGCATACGTCTGTCGTGTTGAACTTGTGATCCACGAAGGCGCCATCCCCGACGAATCCGCCGAGCTTCAGGTAGGACTTGATCAATGCCGGCGTGGCTCGCATTGCTGCAACCCTGTCGATCTCTTCCGGTGCGAGCAAGTCCATAGGCTGGTAGACGTCCTCCCGCGCACGCACCCTGAGTTCGGGCGGCGCCAGGTGCGAGTGGTGCAGGTGCGACAATGGTTCGGCAAGCGCGTCGATGTCCGTACCATGGAGACTCGCGACGCCGAAGAGGATCTCGATGTCCCGTTCGCGCACGTAGTCGGCAAGGCCGGTCCAAAGGAGGTGCAGCGCGATGCCGCCCCGGTACCCCTGGCGCACGCATGAGCGGCCAAGCTCAAGAAGCTTCCTGCCGCTTTCGACGAGCAGGGAGACGTCGTACTCGTCCTCGGAATAGAACCTGTCCCGAAGACCTCCCGGCAGCAGGCGGTAGACCCCCACCACGTGATCGAGGGCCGCGCGGTCCCGGTTGCCGTCCACCAGGACCAGGTGATCGAAATCCGGATCGAAATGGTCCCTCTCGAACCGGCCTTCATGATCGACCATGTCGCCGTCACCGCCCAGTTCCTCGACGAACACTTCGTAGCGCAGGCGCTCGGCTGCCAGACGATCCTCTTCCGTCGTGGCAAGGCGCAGCGTCAGATGTGCCGCTTCAAGTTCCATGGACCGCTGGGCGTCTCGCGCTGCCGGTTGTCCACGTCGAAAGAAGCTCCGGAAGTGCACAAGGCCGGGCTGGCGCCAATGAACAACCGAACGCCGGCAAGTCCGTGGAGACGGTGCCTGCCATCATTCGGAGCGAAAGACCGGGATCAGCTCGACCCGGCTGCTGTCGATGACGACCTTTCCCTCGTCTGGGAAATTCACGGTGACGCGCCCGTTGATGTTGGACTGCACCTGGCCGGTCCCCCAATCCGGGCGCTGGGGGTGCCGGACGAGATTGCCGGGGGTCAGCAGGAACGAAACGTCTGTCATGGCACTTTGAACTTTCGGGGTGCGCAGCCCTTCCATGTCAGGCCGGGACGATACCACATTCCTTTGCGCGCACAAGAATCGCCTGAGACCGGATTTGCGCTCGCCGTGGCTGCACCTTCGCGCAAGCTTTGGGTCGCTTTGACTTCGCTGCTCGCCCGCAATCCACGGATTGTTTCAGCCTGGATGATCACTGACGATTGCCTGGCGGGATGCGACTGGCAACGCCAGCTCCGACCGGTTGCCTGGCGGCGTGCTGACAAGCAAGGCACGGAGGTCAGCTCCTGACTGCACCCTCTGCAGTCACCAGGTACTTGAAGCTGGTAAGCTGGACGGCACCGACAGGACCGCGCGCGTGGAGCTTGCCGGTGGCAATTCCGATCTCTGCACCCATTCCGAACTCGCCTCCGTCGGCGAATTGGGTTGACGCGTTCTGCATGAGAATTGCGCTGTCGAGATTTCGGAAGAATTTCTCCGTTGCGCCTTCATCCGCAGTGATGATGCAATCGGTGTGCGAAGAGCCATGGGTGCGGATGTGCTCAATGGCGAGGTCAATCGACTCAACGACCTTGGCGGCCATCTTCATGTCCAGGTACTCGCGGCCCCAATCCTCGGCGGTTGCGGGCACGACGCCTTCAACGGCTTGCGCAGCCTCGTCTCCCCTGACCTCGACCCCGGCTTCCTGCAATGCCTTGATGACGGGTTGTCCAACCTCCTTGAATGCATTCCTGTGAATCAAGAGGCATTCGGCCGCGCCGCAGATGCCGGTACGCCGGGTCTTGGCATTCAGCACCACGCGAAGAGCGGTTTCCTTGTCAGCGGCCGCATCGACATAGACATGCACGATCCCTTCAAGGTGGGCAAAAACCGGAACCCGGGCTTCCTGCTGCACGACGCTTACGAGGCCCTTGCCCCCTCTCGGCACGATGACATCGACATGATCCGTCATGCGCAGCAGTTCGGACACGGCGGCGCGGTCGCGGGTCGGAACACGCTGCACGGAATCCCGGGGCAGGCCTGCGGCATCAAGGCCGTCCAAAAGGCATGCGTGAATGGCACCCGCAGAGTGGAAGCTCTCGGAACCGCTCCGCAGAATCACGGCATTTCCGGATTTCAGGCAAAGCGAGGCCGCGTCCGACGTGACGTTGGGCCTGCTCTCGTAAATGACACCGACAACACCGAGCGGCGTCCGGACCCGCCTGACATGCAGCCCGTTTGGCCTGTCCCACTCGTCCATGACCTCGCCCACCGGATCGGGCTGCGCAGCCACATCCTGCAGGCTGTCACAAATTCCCTTGATGCGACCCTCGTCCAGCAGAAGCCTGTCCATCATGGCCGCAGAAAGGCTCTTCTCGCGACCGTAGGCGATGTCTTCCGCATTTGCGGCGAAAATCTCCTCACGACGCTTCCAGATGGCATCGGCAGCACCTTCGATGGCCCTCCGTTTTGCCTCGGACGACGCTACGGCAAGTTCCATGGCGGCAACCCGGGCACGTCGGCCGATGTCCGACATGACCTCCTGGACATCCGTAAGGTCTTTCATCGCTCGCTCCTTTCCGGCATCGGCAATCGATACACTTCTCCGATGCAGTTGTCCAATCAGCGCTCAGGTTGCCATGTCGTCGCGGTGAACAAGGGCCGCTCGCCCCGGATAGCCCAGGATCGCCTCGATGCGGCCGGATCGTTCGCCCTTGATCCTGTCCGCCTCGTCCGACGTGTACCTGGTCAGCCCAACGCCCAGCCGCGACCCGTCAGGCCCAAGGATCACGACCGGCTCGCCGCGCCCAAAGGTGCCTGACACGACTGTTACGCCCGCCGGCAAGAGGGACTTTCCACCAAGAAGCGCAGGCACGGCACCGGCATCGACATGGAACTCGCCCCTGGGCTTCATGGCCGCAATCCAGCGCTTTCGCGCCGATTGGGGATCGGTCTCGGCCGCGAACCATGTCGCTGCCGCGCCATTATCGAGAGATTTCAGCGGGTTGAACGCCGATCCTTTCGTAATCGCCATGGCAGCCCCGCCAGCAGCAGCCGTCTTGGCGGCGAGAATCTTGGTCTTCATGCCCCCTTTGGAGAGCCCGGTTCCTGCATCACCCGCCATCGCTTCGATCTCTGGCGTAATGCTGTCGACGAAATCGATGCGCCGAGCCTCCGCGTCGGTCTTGGGGTTGCCGGAATAAAGCCCGTCGACGTCCGAAAGAAGCACTAGGACATCAGCCCCAACCGTGACCGCAATCTGGGCGGCAAGACGGTCATTGTCGCCGAAGCGGATCTCGTCCGTGGCAACGGTGTCGTTCTCGTTCACGATTGGCACGGCACCAAGGCCCAGGAGCTGCTCGAGCGTCGCCCGGCTGTTCAGGTAGCGCCGCCTGTCGGCACTGTCCTCAAGCGTGACGAGCACCTGTGCCGTCGAGATTCCGAAGGGCGCAAGCACCTCTTCGTAGGCCCGCGCAAGTCGAATCTGTCCGACCGCTGCAGCCGCCTGGCTCTTTTCCAGAGGCAGCGCTCCGTCAGGAAGCTCAAGGGTCGCTCGTCCGAGCGCTATCGCGCCCGACGAGACCAGTGCGACGTCCTTGCCTTCGTTCTTCAACCAAGCGACATCCTCGGCAAGCGAGTTCAGCCACGGCACGCGCAGCCTTCCGTCCTCGACCAGAAGGGCCGAACCGACCTTGACGACGACACGTGTCGCTTCGCTCAGGGATGCCATGCTGACAGCTCCCTGGTCGCGTCCTGCGCGACCCTCTTGCCTTCGTCAATCTGGCGCTTGAGTGCACGAAGCACATCCTGCATCCCATCGTGACTCACGCCGGAAACCTGCATGACGGGGCCGGCCACGGCTTCCAGTTCCTCTTGCCTCGCACCGCGATCAGCTACCGTCAGGGCGTCGACCTTGCTGAGCGCGGTGATCCGAGGCTTCGCGGCCAGCCCCCCACCGTATGCCTCGAGTTCACGGACAACGGTTCTCCAGTCGCTTGCAACGTCTTCGGCGGTTCCGTCGACCAGGTGCAGCAGCACCGAACATCGCTCGACATGGCCAAGGAACCGGTCACCGATGCCGCGTCCTTCGTGAGCGCCCTCTATCAGGCCGGGAATGTCACCGAGGACAAATCCGTCGTCGTCCACGGCAACCACGCCAAGATTGGGATGAAGCGTTGTAAACGGGTAGTCGGCGATCTTGGGACGTGCATTGGAGGCTGCCGCCAGGAAGGTCGACTTGCCTGCGTTTGGAAGTCCAAGAAGCCCCGCGTCGGCGATGAGCTTCAGCCTGAGCCAGATCTCGCGCTCTACCCCTGCCTGGCCGGGAAGAGCTCGTCGCGGAGCCTGGTTGACTGCGCTCTTGAAGTGGAGGTTGCCGAAGCCGCCATTGCCGCCCCTGGCGAGGCGCGCACGCTGACCGACCACCGTGAGATCCGCCAGCACCGTTTGCTGGTTCTCGTCCAGGATCTCCGTGCCGACCGGCACCTGAAGCGCGATGTCGCCCCCGTTCCGTCCCGTCCGCTGCCGTCCCATGCCGTGCTGGCCGTTCTTCGCATGGAAATGCTGCCGGTAGCGAAAGTCGATGAGCGTGTTGAGCCCGTCGACCGCCTCGACCCAAACGTCGCCGCCCTTGCCGCCGTCGCCGCCGTCGGGACCGCCGAACTCGATGTACTTCTCGCGACGGAAGCTGACGCAGCCTGCGCCTCCGGAACCGGAGCGGATCGTCACCCTTGCGAGATCAAGGAACTTCATTTCGCATCCCTCGAACGCCTCTGTCAGCGGGAAGCGCCATGCCGCGCCACATCACCTAAGACGCCTCAAGTAGGTCCAGGTCGGAACGGTCGTGCCGCGCGCCACGGAAAACGTCTCGGCATCGCCGAGATACTGGAAACCCGTGTTGCGCAACACGCTTTCCGATGCCGGGTTGTCCTGGAACACGCTGGCAAACATTGTCTTGTCGCTGTGGGGATTAGCGTCGATCAGGGCTTGCAAGGCTTCCGTCGCAAGGCCGGAGTTCCAGAACGCGGGCACGACCCAGTACGAGACTTCCGACTGCTCGCGATCCATCTGCTCGAGACTGATCAGTCCCAGCACGGCACCTTGGCCGAAAGGCTTGCCGTCCAGTGCCCAGACATCCTCCGTCCTGTCATCGGCCAGTGCGCGCTCCACGAACGCCTCTGCGCCCCCCGGCGGCTGGGGGTGCGGAATGTTGCGGGTCATTCTCGCCACGCGGGCGTCAGCCCCGAAGAGTTCCAGGAAGGCCGCGTCCGAGCGGCGCAGCGGGCGCAGGATCAAGCGCTCTGTCTGAATCACGGGCTGGTTGGCGATCGTGTCGAGTTTCACTGGACGCTCCTCCCTGGTATCAGGCAGATCGTCCGCGACCAATTGAACGATCAGCCTCTTGTCAAATGGGCTTGCCAATGCATTGGCGCAACCGGCACTTCAAAAACAAAGGGGCCGGTGCATGTGCCGACCCCTGAACGCCTTGTCTGTGTCGTCGGCTACTCGGCGGGACTTGCCTCTGGATGCACAGAGATGAACGTGCGCCCCTTGAGACCCTTGTGAAACGCCACGTTGCCCGTGACGGTCGCAAAGATCGTGTGGTCCCGTCCAATGCCGACGCCCTCGCCCGGCCACCACCTGGTGCCGCGCTGGCGCACGATGATGTTTCCCGGAATGACGGCCTCTCCGCCGAACTTCTTCACGCCGAGCCGACGTCCGGCTGAATCACGGCCATTTCGGCTGGATCCGCCTGCCTTCTTGTGTGCCATCCCGCTTACTCCTTTCCGGACATCAGGGCCTTGGCCTGACCAACCCAGTCGTCGCGCTCGACTCGGCCCTTGAGGGCCAGCCTTTCGTCGATCTCGACGACGTCATCGGCATTCCATGCAGCAATCTGTGCAAATGTGGTGATGCCGGCCTCGTTCAGTTTCTTCTCGAGGGCCGGGCCCAGGCCAGCAAGTTTCTTGAGATCGTCCTTCTGCGCAGCCTTCGCTGGCGCATCCGTTCCCTCAGTCTTTGGTGCAGCCTTGGCCTTTGGCGCAGCCTTGGCCTTTGGTTCGGGCTTCGCAGCAGCCTGCTTGCCAACCTTTTGATCGTCGGCCTTCTTGGCGGGTTTCGTCGGCTTCGCCGCGGAGTCTGCCGCCTTTGCGGCGGATCTGGCTCCAACGGCGGGCTTGACGCCCGACTTGCCCGCTCCCTCTGCGAGGATGTTCGTCACGCGCACGAGCGTCAGTTGCTGGCGATGACCCATTGTGCGCTTCGAGGAACTCTTGCGGCGACGGCGAACAAAGTTGATGACCTTCTCGCCCTTGATCTGGTCAACGACCTCGGCCTGCACGGCGGCCCCTTCGACAAAGGGCGCGCCGACATTCGCTCCCACCATCAGGACTTCGTTGAATTGAATCACGTCGCCGGCACCGGCAGCGAGTTTCTCCACGCGGAGCATGTCGCCCGCCTTGACCCGGTATTGCTTGCCACCGGTCTTGAGAACCGCAAACATCAGCTTTCCTTCCATCTTCCCGCGTTCTTCGGCCCCGGTCACCCCGGCGTTCTCGACATCTGCCGCCTCGAACTGCGCGCCCGATGCGGGCGTCATTCAAACGTCAATGGCGGGCATCGCCCGCCAGAGGCCCGGCTTATCGTCGGCGATGCCTCGCAAGTCAAGCCCCTCATTCAAAATGCGGCACCGTGGCGTTCGCTGACGAACGGAAGGACGTATCGGCACGTGGTCAATCATGGACCATCTGATGTCCGATTGCAGTTGCGCACACGTGTCTCGCACATCCATTGTCGATTGCCGAATGAACAGTTGCCGCACCAGTGTGCACCTTCGGGCGTTTCCGACTTATGGCAAGGAGCCTGCGAACCGGGGAAATGAACGTCGAACCTCATCAGCGATGAAGTCGCCCTTGATGTGCGGCGACCAGACATTCCTTCGGAGCGCAATTCGAAGCGATTGTCGAATTCGCTGAATTTCTGGCACACACGATTTCGCTGCCACTCCCGCGACATGCGTCTCGGAGTGTGCGAATGACTCCAAGGGAAGACTGCGCATCATTGCTGAACAGCACTTTCACCACAAGCGGGAATTGGAGCATCCTTGCGTATGAGTCCGGTTTCCCGCAATTCCAGCCACAATGCGTGTGGCCATAGATCTGGCGCGTTTCCTCGAACATGGCGAACGGGTCGGTCCCCACAAGGCGCTGCTCAAGGATGAGTTCAGGAAATAGCGCGCCATTGCGCAAGCAGCATGTCATGGCTCAATGGTGACCACCAAGGTCCTTGGTGCCAAGCGGCCGCTCGTTCCAACTCCGGTACTGGTGCACACGCTTGAGCATGAACTTGTCGATCTGTATCCATGACAAATCATGGCCTATACGTTAGACAAGGAGAGAGCAGGAATCTTCAGGATCACGCACATTCGCAATATGCCGTGGATCCTTCGCAACGGCTTGCACTGCAAGAACTCCGACATTCGCGATCCGGATTTCGTCAGGATCGGCAACATGGAACTGATTCAGCGGCGGTCAAGCAAAAGCGTTCCGGTGCCACCGGGCGGGACGCTGTCCGATTACATTCCATTCTACTTCACGCCATTTTCCATGATGATGTACAACATTAGAACCGGATATGGGAGCGTCCACCGCTTCCCGAATTCGGAGATTGTCATACTGGCGTCGACCCTTCGGGGACTGGCCGAGAGCGGTGTGTCGACCGTGTTCTCAGACCGGCACGCGTATCTGCGGACCGCGCAGTTCTACACGTCTCTGGATGATTTGGACAAGATTGACTGGGACATCCTGGAGAAACGAGATTTCAAGCGGGATGTTGACGACCCCGAGAAGACGGATCGCTACCAAGCCGAGGCCCTCGTACACTGGCACTTGCCAGTCGAGCATCTGGCGGGCATAGTGTGCCTGAGTGAGAATGAAAAGCGAACACTCGAACAGGAACGGGAGGAGGCCGGGCTAGATCTTACGATCGCAGCGCGGCCGGGGTGGTATTTCCGATGATTACCTTCACTCAAGGCAATCTGCTCGAAGCCGATGTGGATGCGGTAGTGAATACCGTGAACACGGTCGGTATCATGGGTAAAGGAATCGCCTTGATGTTTAAGGAGCAGTTCCCGGACAATTTCGATAATTACGCGCGCGCCTGCAGCGCAGGTGGAGTTGTAATCGGAAAGATGTTCGTGACCGAAAGCACGGAACTCTTCGGGCCTCGATGGATCATCAACTTCCCAACCAAGACCCACTGGCGGGTCAAGACCAGGATTGAGTGGATTGAGGAGGGAGTGAAGGATCTTGTTCGGACAATTCGAGAGAAGAACATCCGTTCAATTGCGATCCCCCCACTTGGCTGCGGCAACGGAGGTCTGGAGTGGCATGCAGTACGTCCGGTCATCGTATCTGGACTCGAGGAAATCGAAGATCTCAACGCCATAGTCTACGAACCGACATCGCAATATCTGAACGTGGCGAAACGCACGGGGGTTGAGAAACTGACGCCGGCGCGTGCATTGGTTGCCGAGATGGTTCGGCGGTACTGCCTGCTCGGAATTGACTGTTCGATTCTCGAAATCCAGAAGCTTGGATGGTTCATCGAGCGTGGTGCCAGGATATTCCAGGTCGCCGACCCGCTCAACTTCAGGTTTCAAGCGAACAAGTATGGCCCCTACTCGCACAATTTGACGAAGCTGCTGGACAGCCTTGATGGAAGCTATTTGCGGTGCGACAAGCGCTTGGCAGATGCGGGTCCGACGGATCTCATCTGGTTCAACGAAGCAATGCATGACCGGGTGCAAGCGTACCTGAACTCCGGCGAAGGTAAGGTGTATTCACTCGCCTTGGAATGGGCTTCGAGTACCGTCGACGGGTTCGAGTCTCCTCTTGGCATGGAGCTTCTGGCGACTGTGGACTGGATGATCCAACGTGGTGGAACAGAGCCTACAGTCAATGGAATAATCGAGGGACTGAAAGATTGGCCGGGAGGGAGGGAAGCCGGTCAGCGCAAGTCGAAAATTTTCGACCAGCGCTTGGTTTCGATTGCTTTGGAACAGTTAGAAACCGCGAATCGGTCTGCTGCATAGCTGATGGACCAGGACAACTCTCTTCAAGTTCTTGCTGCTACTGGAGTCCGCCTGGCTCATCTCCCAGCGATCTGGCTTCCATACGCAGCTTGAATGGGAAACTGGAAGCCTGCGTGATCGATTACGTAATCGAGCATTCGAAGACATTGCGGCTCCGGACACGCTTCTAGTTGATCGACAGATCTATTCAACTTGAGATGCTCAGGCGGTGGACAGCAAGTTTGTTGACAATCCGGCTTCCACATCGACGGTTGAATCCTCGGCAATCCGGAAATCAGCTGAAATCCCGTTTGCGCGGCAAAGTGCGATGCCACCGGCGCAATCCCAGATACCCTTGCAGCCAACCTCCAGATATCCCGACAACCGACCAAGCGCGACAAAGAGGAGGGAGATTGCACAGGAGCCCAGTGACACGATGTTGAAGCCCCGAGATTCGATCACGTCTTCCAGCAATCCACGTTCGGTGCCGTTCCAGTTCGCATTCCGTCCGACGCCAAAACATGGTCGTACCTGCTTGCTCGGAAAAAAGGTCGTTCCGCGGACCGCAAATCCGAGTCCGGGTCCGCCGGCCGCAGTCAATCCAAGGGCCGGTGCGTGAATGCCGCCCAGCTGCGGCAAGTCACCCTTCATCCGGGCAATGGAAATGCACCAGAGCGGGAGTCCGGAAAGGAAGTTCGACGTCCCGTCAATGGGGTCAATTGTCCAGTATGTCCCCGTCGGGCTGCCGCCGAACTCTTCCCCGGTCAGGCCGTCACCGGGAAATGCCAGGGCCAGCTGCTTGCACAGCGCCCGCTCCAGCGCTTGGTCGGCATCGGAGACGAAATCACCAGGCGACTTTTCCCGTACACGACGTTTGTCGATCCGCTCAAACATGGCGAGTGCACGCTTTCCGGAGGCGTCCAGGATCGCCATGACAGTCTCGATGTCCTCCTGCCCGGAAGTCACTTGCCGGCCGGTCAGCATCCGCGGAACCCTGATGCCTTCAACCAGTCCAGAACGAACGGCGCATCGTCTGTCTGGATGACGGTTGCACCATGCGCGATCCAGAATCCGTAGACGCTGTCCGGGGCGATTCTGCCGAGTTCACAACTTCGCCCGCCGTTCCATTGGTGGTGCCCGGGAATGTGCGGATTGACGAAGAGCGTGTTCACGAAGAGGCGCATGTTGTTTTCGGCTGCGATCCTGCGGGCTTCCAACGAGAACAGAGGGCCGCCATCAATCGTCATGCCTCTGCGGGCCAGTAGATTGTAACCCGCATCATTGCCGTAGCCGTAGTCGACTATGCACTCGATGCAGGCCGGAGACAGGAGGTCGCAGGCTGACTTCATGTCTTCAAGACCGTCCCGACTGTCGATCAGGACGGGAATGAATTCGACCGGATCCGGGGTCAGTGAAAGAATTTCGGCCACGCGTTCGAACCGGGTGGCGTCTCCCAGGTTCGACTTGATCGTAAGCTGACTCGAAACGCCAGCTTCTGCAGCGATTCGCGCGACTTCCGGGATCGCCTCGATGCCCGTCTTCAGTTCCACGTTCACGAGCATCTTGTCGCCCAATGCCTGGAACACCTCTTCGAGGCTTGGAATCCTTGCGAGGAATTCCTGTCGTGTTTCCGGATGAACCAGCGGAATCTCCTTGAGTTCCGAATAACTGAAGGACGCGATTTCACCCGTGGCCGCCGTCGTCCGGTCCAAGGTCGCGTCGTGCATGACGACAGCGGTACCGTCGGAGGTGAACTGCACGTCGATCTCGACGAAGTCGCAGCCGATCCGACGGGCGCGTTCGACCGCGGGCACGGAATTCTCGGGCAGGATGACACGGTCCACATCGAGGAACACGCCACGGTGAGCCACCACGAACACCTCTCCGGGATGGTCGTTGGGATTGCGGAAACGTTCGGCCAGGCTGGTTGTCGGCTGCGGCATTGGTTCTCCTCAGTTCATTTCCCGCCGCCCAGTCCATACTTGTCGGCAAGCGTGATTATGACGAGCGAAAAGGCCATGATGAGAGTGATGTATACCAGGTTGATCGCTGCCTGCTCCGGGTTCGACGACCTGGCGCCTTCGAACAGTGCGATGGACAGCGGCTTGTTGTTCACGTTGAACAGGAACGCAGACATGGAGTACTCGCTCAGGATGCCGTTCAGCGTCATCGCTCCGATGAGGATGACGACCGGCAGGACCAGAGGCATGGTCACCCGCAGGAACCGGTAATGCGCAGGCGCGCCCAATGATTGCGCGGCTTCGTTCAGTGCGGGATCGAGGGAAAAGAACGCGGCCCGCAGGAAGCGCATCATGATGGGGATGCTTACGATCGCGTAGCCGATCGGCAGGATCCAGAACCCGCCAAGGAGGACCCTGTTTGCGACGAGCAGGTTCGGTTCGTCATAGGTCAGGATCAACCCGACCGCGATGAAGGGGGCGGGCAGGATCCACGGCACCATGAACGAAAGATCGAGAGAAGTCGTGCCGATATTCGTGTATCTGTGCGCGAGATTGACGACGAACAGGCTGATCAGGATCCCGGCAACGGTGGCGCTGGCGCCCATGAGCAGGCTGTTCTTGAGCGGGACAAACGCCGTGTTCTGCGAGAACACGGTGACATAGTTCTTCAGCGTCAGGCTGCTGGGCAGCACCTCCGTTCCGATGGACCTGGCTGGCGCCAGCGAAAAGAGAATGACCAGCGCAATGGGGACCAGCTGGATGACCGCAATGGCATAGGCGGCAGCGTGAACCGCCACGTTTACGACGGGATTGGCTATGCGGATGCGTTCGATGGGAACAGGAGTCTTCGAGCCCCCGATATAGCTGCCCCGCCGTTCAACGTACTGCATGGCGGCAATGCAGAGGATTACGGCGATTCCAAGCCCGATCGACAGCATGGCGGCCATGTCTGGCCGCCTGAGCGCGTTCAACGTCAGGATCAGCTCCGTGACCATGTCGAAGCGGCGACCGCCCAGGACCGCCGGAATCGCGAACGAGCCGAGAGACTTGTAGGTGACAAGCAGGGTCGTCGCGAAGACCGTCGGCAACAAGACGGGAAGCACGACCCTGACAAATGCTTCCAGGTTGGTGGCACCGAGGCCTCTTGCAGCCTCAACGGTCGAATAGTCGACCCGTCGAATCGCCGCCCTCAGGAAGAGAAAATGGAAACTCGTCAGAAGGAATGTGTGCGCAAAGACAACCGCCTGGATGCCGGCAAACCAGTCGTTCGGCAGAGCGGGCCACGCGGACTGCAGCAACCTTGTGAGCGCGCCGGTCTGGCCGTAAACGAATCCGTAACCGGTCGCCGCAGCCACGGAAACGAATATCAGCGGGGTCGAATAGGCGAAACGGAGAAATCCCCTGCCGCCGATCTTGAGGTATTCCAGAACCGCGACCTGAAAGATTCCGACGACATTTACCGTGATGATCGAAAGGCCAGTTACAATGAGCGTATTGACGATGGCTGTTCGAACCCTCCGGGATCCGGCCAGTTCGCCGACCGCCCCAAGGCTGATGTCCCCTTCGGGCGCGAATGCAAACCGGAGGACCGAAAAGATGGGTGCATAGATGAAGCTGACTGCGCACCAGATCACGACGGTGAGCAGGATCGAACGAACCAGGGGAACTCGACCGATGCCTGACAGCGTCATGACGGATCGTCGAAGCTGAGGATTCGTTCACGGGCCAAGTTCAGATTCACGTCCTTTCCGATGTTCAGGTTCCTGCCGGCGGCCCCGCTCAGGACCAGGCATTGCAGCGGCTCGCCGAACACCTCCAGGAAAAGCCGCGTCATCGACCCTAGATAGTCGACGTCCGTGACGGTCGCGTGCATGCTGTCCGCATCTCCGGCCTCAGCCAAGGTCACGTGTTCCGGACGGATGAAATGCCGTTTGCCCGCGCCGAGACCCAGATCCCGCGCGACATTTCGGCCAATCTCGTTCGCGGCCCCCACGAACTGGCAGACGAACGGAGTTGCCGGAGAATCATACAGTTCCCGGGCGGTTCCAACCTGCTCGGCGTGCCCGGCGTTGATGACCATCAGCCTGCTGGACATCGACAGCGCCTCTTCCTGGTCATGCGTGACGAACACGGCCGTAAACCCCATGTCCCGCTGCAACCGCTTGATCTCGTGACGCATGTCTTCCCGGACTTTCGCGTCAAGATTCGAGAGTGGTTCATCGAACAGCAGCACCTGCGTGCCCATGACGAGGGATCGTGCGACGGCGACGCGTTGCTGCTGTCCGCCGGACAGTTCGGCGGGTTTCTTTCCGGCGTGCTGCTCGATGCCGGTGGCTTCGAGCACGGCACCGACGGCGCGCGAAATCTCCCTTCCGGACTTGCGCGCCACCTTCAGCCCAAAGGCAACGTTTTCGGTGACCGTCATGTGCGGGAACAATGCGTAGTTCTGAAAGACCATGCCCACGCTGCGCTTTTCCGCGGGAATGTCGGTTACGTCCGTTCCGTCCACCGTGATCCTTCCCGACGCGACCGGCACGAATCCCGCGATGGCACGCAGGATGGTTGTCTTGCCGCAGCCGGACGGGCCGAGAAGGGTAAAGAACTCGCCCGATTCAATTCTGAGACTCATCGGCCGTATGACTTCGTGCCGCCCGTATCTGATGCTTACGTTGTCGAGTTCAATCATAAGCGGGCCTTGCTCCGGTTGACGGCCGGGCACCAGGGGAGAACTGATGCCCGACCGTCTGGACGGATTGCGAAATCACCTGATGTCGAGTTCAATACGCTGGATCCAGCCGTCGATCCTTGGCGCCACGACATCCCAGTCGATCGGTTGCGGCTGGAGAAGGGTTGCGTTCCTTCTGACCGCGTCCGGGGCTGCCGCAATCGCGTCGGGGTGAACGGGAACCTGACCGAATTCGGCGGCATAGGCGGCCATGAATTCCGGAGACCCGAACCAGTCCACGAAAGCCTTGGCGTCATCAAGCTGATCCGTCCCCTTCATGATGGCGATTCCCTCTGCGATGAAGGGCGTTCCGCCTTCGGTATCCACCATGACGGCCTTGTAGCCAACGTTTTCCGCCAAGCGCCCGACACCGCCGAACCAGTTCAGGTCTATAACGGCTTCGTCGTTGACGAAAGCCGCGGTCTTGGCATCCGCGCTGTCTGCGACGATGGCATTGTCATAGAGTTCTTGCATGAAGTCCCAACCCGCGTCCGAGATTTCGCCGTCTTCATCGGCGAAGCGAAGCAGCATCCCGACAAGGTAGGTCTTCGTCGTTTGCCACGTCGTGGGACCGATGACGTACTTTCCCGCATACCGGTCCTCAACGAGTTGCAGCCAGCTCGCGGGAGCGTCAGCTTCCGTCAGCGCATCCGCATTGTACGCAATCACGACCGGCGTCTGCCAGAACTTGTAGACCATGTGATCTGCATCGTCGCGATAGACCTCGGGCAGGCCCTCGGCCCATTTCGGAACATAAGGCTGGAACAGTCCTTCGGCCTTCAAGGTGGCCATTGCGGCATCGATCAGGCCAAACACGACGTCCGCCTGCGGGTTCGCCCTTTCGGCAAGGATGCGGTCAAAGAGCTCCCCGCCGCCGGCCGCCAGAATCGTCACGTCGTGTCCGGCGGATTGGGCTTGCTCGGCGATCCACACGGCACGCTCTTCACCTTGCGGCGAGTATGCGATGAGCGGCTCTGCAGTTGCCGCCGAGGTTCCGAGAAAGCACAGCAATGCCGTCGCGCCGGTCAGCCAGTCCTTCGTTGTCATTGGACATTCCTCCTTTTGTGTTTCGTGTTTTTCACGGGTCTCTGCGTGAGACTTTCAGACTGGAATCAGTCTGCATAATAAATTACATTGTGTAAAGTAATATTTTCATGGCACTGTGTTCCCTGCGGGATCG
Organism: Silicimonas sp.; assembly: GCA_022820365.1. Lineage (GTDB taxonomy): Bacteria > Pseudomonadota > Alphaproteobacteria > Rhodobacterales > Rhodobacteraceae > JAJEFO01. Next base: position 20,295 of record JAJEFO010000106.1, on the reverse strand, counting down.
AGGAGATGACACATGATGCTACTGCCCAGGAACTTGTCGCTGAACGAACGCAGGCTGGTCGAGCTGGTGTTTCGGCACGAACGCATAGCCAGGGTCGATTTGGCGGCCGCGGCTGACATAACTCCGGCCAGCGTCACGAGGCTGGTGGCCGGATTGATGGAACTCCGTCTTTTCTCGGAATCAACTCTCAAGGACGGCGCTCGCGGCCAGCCCAAGAAACTTCTCGAGATCCGCCGGCAGCAGTTCTGCTCACTGGGGTTCTATCTCTTCACTGACAAGATCCAGGCAGCACTCATCGACTTTGGCGGCAAGGTGATCGCACAGGACAGCAGATCATTGGGAAAGGGTTCCGCCGAAAACGTCGTGGAGGCCATGAACGTCCTCACGGAGGAGTTGCTGCCCGCAGTCCGCGGCACAGGGCGTGTCTTTTTGGGCGTAGGACTCAGTCTTCCCGGAAACTTCGGCTCCTTCGGGAAATCCGTCGAAGCCCATGAGGCGTTTCTGGGTCTTGACGGCTCTGCCATCCAGAAGGCGCTCCTGAACTATGGAGAATGGCCGGTCTTTCTGGAAAACGACGGCACGTCGGCGGCTCTCGGGGAGTACTTGTTCGGCGGCCACGATGCCGACACACTCTTCATGCTGCACATCGGCGCCGGGTTCGGCGGCGGCGCGGTCCTGAACGGACGGCCATATCGCGGGCATAACGGGAATGCCTGTCTGCCCGGAGCACTCTTTCCATACGGCCAGCCCCGACCGACCCTTCAGGACCTGGAAGAATATCTCAAGGACCTGGGGCTTGAACCATCCTCTGTCTTTGACTCCGAAAGAAGCGCCACGGCTCTTTCACCGGAACTTGCGGCGTGGAAGAATCGGGCCAAGGAGCAGATCAAGCTGACGGTCCGCCTGGTCAGCGGATTGTTTGATCCAACAGTGATCGTGATGGGCGGAATGCTCCCGTCTTTCATAAGTGACATCATTGCAGCGGAGATCGCGCGCGAAGGGGTCGAAGGTCCGTCACGCGGGCTCACGGCCGCACCCTTGTACGCGACAGGCCTGGGCGACCTTTGCGGTCCGGTCGGTGCGGCAAGCGTCCCGATCTTTCGAAGTTTTTTTCCGGGCTCAACCTCCCTGTCGGACTAGTCAGGGGCGACCGGCATGCAAGTTTGCACATGGTACCTGTTCAACCCAATCAGACAGGTTCGGCTGCACCATTGCCTGTGGCGCACATTGCTTCACAGCAAACAACTCGCGATCGGTAGAGTTGAGCTTCCAATGGAAGACGGTTCGTCATCGAGTTCGGATATTTCGAGACGCGGGACTTCACGCGTGACGCCAAATCTTGGATTGCTCCAAAACTCGGTTCTTGCGACGAATGTCTCAGCCAGAACCCGCGGAATCTGACCGCCAAGGACGATTACCTCGGGATCAACGATGGCCGAAAGCGCGTTCACCACGCGGTTGAAGCAAGGAAGCGCTTCTTCGACCCAGGATTCGATACCGGGCCAAGACGGATCGAAGGATTGTCGGAGTTCGGTGATCGTGTTGATCTCGACGCCCTGTGCCCGGAGCTGCTTCAGCAGGATGCCGAGCGCCGGACGGCGCTTGTTGTCTTCAATGTCGAATATCGCAGAGAACTCGCCCGCATTTCCGCGAAATCCCCGAAGAAGTGTTCCTTCCGAGATCACTGCCCCGCCAAATCCGTAGTTGAAGGAAAGATATGCGAAATTGCCAACCCTGCGACCTATTCCAAGAGTCGACTCCGCAAGCGCCGAGCAGTTCGCGCCATTCTCAACCCAGACAGGTACTCCAAAGTGTTCGTAGAGCAATGGGCCCAAATCAATCAGGGCCCAGTCCTGCAATGGCACAGGGGGGTTGAAGCGGGTTCCGCCAATTCGAAATCCGGTGATGCCGAATCCTATGCCGAGCAGGGCATCCCGTGTCGCGTCAAACTCCGCCAGGATCTCGTCAAGCGCGCGATCCATCAGGCGCAGGCCGGCAAGACGCCCCGCGCCTTCGAGATCAATGCGGCGCGTGCGGTTCCGACCAGCAACGTCCATGACCGTGACCCCGGCACTGTCGGTTTCCAGCGATATGCCTGCCGAGAGTCCCCACTCGGGATTCAACCAGATGGTTGGGCTCGGTTTCCCGCGACCGGTTCCGGGAACCGGAGGGCCGAGCGTGATGAGATGCCGACTTCCCAGCTGATCGACGATCCGGTGAATCGACTGCTGCGTCAGACCGACCCCGCCGATCAGGTCCGACCGCTGCAATCCGGGCTTTCGCCAGACCTGGCGCAGGATTGCACGCTCGTTTGTTGAAGCAACCTCGCCGGCACCCTGGTCGCGCAGGAATCTGTCAAAGATAAGGTCTTCCGGCTTGTATATACGCGCGTCCACGCCCCTCTCCGAATCCAAATTGCTCTCGCCACAATTTTTTACACGTTAGGTGTTTTTTTATTTACACTAATACTGTAACAACTTAGTATCCACTCACATCCGAACCACAAGGTGATTCCCATGACAAAACTTCACTCCATGACTTGCACGGCGGCGTTTCTGGTTGGCGCAAGTGCCGTCCACGCTGCCAACATCGAATTCTGGTATGGTAACACCGGAAAAATCGAAGAAGCAATCCAAGCACACTGCGCGGCGTTCAACGAAGCGCAGACGGTGCATAGAATCACTTGCGTTGGCCAAGGCGGATACGAAGCAGGCATGCAAAAGGCAATCGCTGCATACCGTTCGCGCCAGCATCCCGTCTTGATCCAGTTCTTCGACGCTGGCACACTGGACCTCATGCTCTCTGACGCCGTCGTACCGGTCCAGGAGATCATGCCGGACGCGCCGTGGAACGATTATATCAATGGCGCGCGGTCGTATTACGAAACCTCTGCGGGCGAATTGATCTCCCAGCCCTATAACGGCTCGACCCTGATCTTCTATGCCAACATGGAAATGTTGGGTGAGGCAGGCATCGACGAGGTTCCCCAAACTTGGGAAGGTGCAATGGAAGCCGCCCGTCAGTTGAAGGACGCAGGCGTCGCATGCCCGTTCACAACCGATGCGCATCCTTGGCGCGTGCTCGAACAATTCAGCGCTCGCCATGGTGCGCCGATCGCGTCCAACAACAACGGCTACGGTGGCCTCGACGCCGAGTACACCTTCAACGGCGGGCCCGTCGCCGACCACATGCTGAACCTCGCTGCGTGGCGCGAAGAGGGGCTCGTGAAGCTTGACCAAGACACGGTAGCTGGCAAGTACAACGCTGCCTTCAATGCAGGCGAATGCGCCATGATGGAAGCGTCGACCGGATCGTACGGCGCCGCATACGGTGCTCTCGGAAACAAGGTCAAGATCTCGATGGCGCCGATGTATGACGGCGTGGAGAGACGCAATACCCTGATCGGCGGCGCATCGATCTGGGTGATGAAAGGACACGATGACGCCGACTACGAGGCGGCGCGGTCTTTCCTCGACTTTGTCCGCGACGTGGATCAGCAGATCGAGTTCACCCGCCGGACGGGCTATATGCCGGTCACCAAGGCAGCTCTTGCATCGCTCGTTGAAAGCGGTAAGGCGGACACGCTGGAATTCGCGACGGCGGAAATGGGAGTGGCCTCTCTCAACCAGCCTGGCGACGAGAACTCGCGCGGCATCCGTCTCGGATTCTACGTTCAGTTCCGCGAAGTTTTCAAGGAAGAGACCCAGAAGGCGTTCAATGGCGACCAGACCATGCAGACGGCACTCGACAACGCAGTGTCACGCGGCAACGAGCTTCTGCGCCGGTTCGAGCAGACCTACCAAGGCGCCATACTGCCGTGATTCGGCCATGGAGCGAGGACGATGCGTTCGCGCCTCGTCCTCGTTGCTGGCGCTGCGAGAATTGCGTCCATGACAAGAGGTTTCTACACGGGCCGCCTTAGCTATTGGTCGCTTGTCCTGCCGATTCTCGTGTTGATCGTGATGTTCTTCTACATTCCGGTGGCACTTGCCTTCTTCTGGTCATTCTTTCTCGAGCGCCCGTTTGGCGGCGGATCGGAATTTGTGGGTTTCCAGAACTATGGTCGAGTCCTTTCGGACCCGGAGTTCTGGAACGCGATGTGGCGCACGCTGATCTTCATGGTGGTCGCCCCGGGGCTGGCCATCGGGCTGTCGCTCATTCTCGCCCTGGCTGCTGACAGGAGCATCCGGATCAGTCAGGCCGCGAGAAACATCATCATCTGGCCCAAGGCGGTTGCCGGAGCGTCGATCGGCGTGGTCTTCGTCTTCATCTTCAACCCTTTTCTCGGCATCTTCGCGCCGCTGAACGAGATCTCTCCTGGAATCTGGAACCCCCGAATCGATGGAGCCGATGCCTTCATCACGGTCGTCATCGCGCAAATCTGGAACGGCATACCTTTCAACTTCATAATTCTTCTGTCGGGACTTCAGGCCATTCCAGACATGCTCGCCAAGGCGGCCGCGATGGACGGGTCAGGACCGTGGCGACGCATCGTCGACCTGCAGTTGCCGCTATTGACGCCTCAGCTCTTCCTCACGTTCGTTCTGGAGTTTGTCGGCACCGTGGTTGAAGCGTTCGGGCTGATCGACACGATGACCGAAGGCGGTCCCGGCGGTGCCACCAACCTTCTGATTTACAAGATATATGTCGATGGCTTCAAAGCGTACGATCTTTCTGGAGCGGCGACGCAGACGGCGCTTCTGATGATGTTCGTCATTGTCATGGTGATCCTTCAGTTCCGCCTAGAAAGATTCGTCAAGTACGAGAGGTAGCGAAGATGGTTGAAGACACCCGAGGCATTGACCGAACCGCCCTCGTGATCCTCATCGTTGGCATCGCCTTCATCCTTGCGCCCATCGTGATCGCATTTCTCACGGCGACCTTGTCCTACGAAGAGTTTGTCAGTGCCGGCGGCATCGGGCTGAATGTCGGGTCGAGCTTCCTCGACAACATGCGAAGGATTTTCGTCGAAACCCAATTGCCGGGACAGCTTTGGAATTCCTTCGTGATTTCGATCCTCGTCGCAGGGATCAAATGTACATTTGCGTTCACGGCCACCTTCGCGCTTGTCTTCTACGACTGCCGATGGAGCCGGATTATATTTGCGCTGACCATAGCGACCGTGATGCTGCCCCTCGAACTCGTGGTCATCACGACGTACCAGGTGGTCGCAAATGTCGCAATGCCGCTCAACTGGCTGATTCGGATCACTGGCCTCGCCTGGCTTTCTGAACGGATCTTCGGCACGATGCCCGACTTCAATTTGAGCCTTCTTGACACCTATATCGGCGTGGCGCTGCCCATCGCGACATCGTCCACGTCCGTATTCATCTACCGCCAGTTCTTCCTCAGCCTGCCGAAGGACCTGCCGCGCGCCGCAGCCATGGATGGAGCGTCACCTTGCCGATTCATGGTCGACGTCCTGCTGCCGCTCTCGTGGACGCCCCTCGTAGCGACATTCATGTTCTGGTTCATCGGGGGATGGACACAGTATCTCTGGCCGCTGGTAGCGGCCGCAACGCCAGATGCTCAGCCAGCGGTCGTCGGACTGGCAAAACTTGCGAATGCCGAACCGGACGACATTCCGGACGTCCCGCTGCTCATGGCCGGCGCTCTCTTCGTATCGTTCATCCCGGTGGTCCTGATCGGCGTAATGCAGCGCCAGATCGTGCGCGGCCTCAACCTGTCGGAGAAATGACGTTGGCCGACAATTCGATCGCTCTGCATGAAGTCCGCAAGACATTTGGCGACAATCTCGTTGTACCCGGCATTACCGCTGAGATAGATGGCGGGAAATTCACGGTCATCCTGGGTCCTTCGGGATGCGGGAAATCGACGCTCCTGAACATGATTGCGGGCCTGGAAAGCGTGACTTCCGGGACGATACGGATCGGCGCTCGCGAAGTGCAGGATTTGGCCCCCAAGGAACGCGGCTGCGCAATGGTATTCCAGAACTACGCGCTCTACCCGCACATGACCGTGCGGAACAATATCGGGTATGCCCTCAAGGTCGCCGGCGTTCCGAAAAGGGAGCGCTGCGAACGAATCAAGGCCTCCGCCGAGAGCGTTGGACTACATGGGCTCCTGGACCGCCGCCCATCAGAACTGTCCGGTGGCCAACGGCAGCGCGTGGCCGTTGCCCGTGCCATTGTCCGGGAACCTTCGGTGCTTCTATATGACGAGCCGCTCTCGAACCTTGATGCAAAGCTGCGCCAAGGCATGCGCATGGAACTGACGCGTCTGCACGAACGGATTGGCGCCACGTCAGTCTTCGTGACCCATGATCAGGTCGAGGCGATGACGTTGGCAGACAGGATCATGCTCTTGAACAATGGCGAGATCGAGCAATATGCCGCACCATCGGACCTCTACGAAAACCCGGCGACCACATTCGTCGCGACCTTCATCGGCGCACCCGCCATGAACCTCCTGAATGCGGAAGGCGATGGCTCCGGGATACGACTCCCGAACGGCACCCTTTTGGCGACAATGCCGTTTCGCGGGCCGGTGACACTTGGTATCCGTCCTGAGAGCATCGAGATAGTGCCCGACGGCATTCCCTGCCGAAACGTCTACAGCGAAGACCTGGGATCGCATTCCATAATCGTCGCGGAAGTCGCGGACGGCCAGAAACTGCACGTCGCGACCCCGCTCTGTCGTCGCATGACACCTGGCGAGACGTTCTCGGTCCGGTTCGTGGAGGATGCCGCCCGACTGTTCGACCCGACATCGGGAAAACGACTTCAATCCACATAAGCAAGGACAAAGCATGAGGCCAAAGCGTCCCGATCCAATCGACTATCTGACCGGCAATCTCGCGGAAAATCCGCATCCGGAAGGCATTTCGGTGCCCAAGGGCGGCGGCAAGTTCCACACGGACGGCACCGTGCAGCACTGGCCTGGCAACACTTTCCTCTGCCACGTCGACCCGGCATCGAGCGCGCATGTGGCTCTGCGCGCAATGCAAGAGGAGATCAAGAAGAGCCGGTTCCAGCGCTTCTACACCTTTTTGCCGCCGTCCAGCTTCCACATGACCATATTTCAAGGGCTGTCTTCGATTACCCAACCGCGCTGCGCAGTCCCCAGGGAATTGCTTGACGCGTCGCGCGATGACCGGACCCGCTTTCTCAGGGACCGCACTGGCGCTCTCGATGTTCCGACCCAGCAGCGGGCGCGGATGGTCGATCTCTTCGCGGGAAAAAGCGTGACGATGACCGGCGCAGACGAGGCCGAAGAAGATGCGCTGCGCCGGACGAGGTGCAAGCTGTGGGAGGCTACCGGGATCGAGGAACGGGATTTTGTCGCCTATGTCTTTCACATCACGCTCGCCTATCTCGTTGAATGGGTGACGCACGAAACAGCGGAGGAAATTGTTGAATTCAGCCGCGACCTGACCGAGCGATTTCGCGATGAGGTCGGGACGATTTCGTTCGGACCGGTCGAATTGTGCAACTTTGACTCGATGCACGCGTTTGAGCGTGTCGCATTTCTTGGGACCAGCCAGGCCGATGAGTAGAGGTCCCATTCCATCGCCCGTCACTGAGGAGCACGCCGCCGCGCTGGTCAAGCTCGTCCGGGACACCGCGCGTATCGAGATCCTTCCTCGTTTCCGCTCCCTTTCGGAAAGCGAGATCGAGACAAAGTCAGGTGCCAACGATTTGGTCACCGTGTCAGACAGGGTCGCCGAATCCCGCATTGCCGAAGGGATCGCTCAGCTCTTCCCGAGTGCGCTGATCGTCGGGGAAGAAGCCGTTGCCAAGAGCCCGACACTTCTGGACCGCATGAGCGACAGCGAGATTTCGGTGATCGTCGATCCAATCGACGGAACTTGGAACTACGCCAATGGTTTGCCGCTCTTCGGTGTGATGTTGGCCATCGTCGTTGACGGTCGCACAGCCTTTGGTCTTCTCTATGATCCCATGTCCGACGGTTGGATCACGGCGAGCGCAAGGCGAGGCGCCTTTCGCCATTCCTCCGCCGGAACGATAGTGCGGATTTCATCAACGCAACAGGGCGATCCAAAGACGGGCTTTGTTCCGCTGTTCCTTTACCCGAAGGAAACCCAGCGCTGGCTTGCTCCGCGGCTTGTCGAGTTTGACCGCATCATGTCATTTCGCTGCTCATGCCACGAGTACTGGCTCTTGGCGGAGGGCGCCGTCGATTTCATGATCTCGGGGCTATTGAAACCGTGGGATCACGCCGCCGGGGAGCTGATCTGTCGAGAGGCAGGTCTACATGCCGCGATGCTTGATGATTGCGCGCCATACTCCGCCTTGAGATCGCATGGACAATTGCTGGTCGCACGCAACAGGCAAAGTTGGGAATTGCTTCGAAACTGCTTTCTTGAAGTGGACCTGTGACTACTACATCCCCTCGGCTCGATTAATGTGACACCCTACAACAGGCCTGGGCGACCTAAGCGGTCCGGTCGGTGCGACAAGCGTCCCGATCTTTCGAAGTTTTTTTCGGGTTCAACCTCCCTATCCGATTAGTTCGTAGCCACCGGCATGCAAAGACTCCCTTTCATTGCGTGAACGTCCTCTGCACATGCCTCGATTCCCAACGACAGCAATTGACGTGAATCCTGCAATCTCTGTTTGCAGGAAGCTGATCCGCAGCAGGCGGTTCCCGTGCCATGGTACGGCCATGCCAGCTTCGTCGCAGGAGGCATTGACAAGGAATGGGCCGTTCGACCTCCGTCCGATTCGGACTTCGACGCTGTCACTCTTGATCGTGATGTCTGCTGATGCCTTGACGAAGTTCCGGAACAGCGAGCGCAATTTCGCGTTTCTGCTTGGCGTGTCCGACAAGACGGCCATGAACCGGTTCAAGCTGCGGCCATGAGAGTGAGTTCAAGGTTAAGAACGATCCTCATCGGCACGACTACGGACGGCTCGTTCGCGTGGAAGAAGTCCTCCGTGTCGGCGATCGCGTTCTCGATCTCCTTCCGCCGGACGCAGCGGTCGACATACTGGCTGGCGGATGCCGTCATCTTGTTGGTGGACAGCCGGGGCGACCGTTCGCGGCCCAGGCCGGACAGGGCGCGCTGGCGGCGTCAAACTTCACTTTCGCCGGAACATGCTTTCAGTGACATCGCCGGGAGAGGGCGCGCTTGTATCCGAATCCTTGTCGATCTTCATGAGCAGCGGGGGGAGCAGGAAGAAATCGGCGAAGAGCGCCAAGGCGATGACGAGCGCGGTGAGCTTGCCCATCCCCGCGTTGAGCTCGAAGCTGGAAAGGCTGACCACGATGAAGCCGGCCACGAGCACGAGAGAGGTCGTGAGCAAGGCGCGGCCCACGCTGCGAAATGCGACGCGCACCGCGTCGGGGGGCGCGCATCCAAGCTCACGTCGGGCGCGCCGATACTTGCTGAGGAAGTGCACTGTGTCGTCGACCACTATGCCAAGCGTCATTGCGGACACCATAGAAAGCGAAACTCCCACCTCCCCGACCGTCAGTCCCCAGATGCCAAAGCCCAGCGCGCCTGGCACCAGGTTCGGAACGAGGCTGGCAAGCCCGAGGCGCAGCGATCTGAGGGCAAACACCAGGACGAGGGAAATTCCAACGAGTGCAATCGTGGTCCCCATGAGCATCGCGACGATGTTGCGTCGGCCTAGATGGGCGAACATCAAGGTGAAGCCAGCACTCTTGGGACTCACGATGTTCGGCGCACGGTCGGCCAGCCACTGCAGGGCGCGCCGATCGAGCGCGATCACCTCGTTCGACGACAGCGTCTGCGTCGCCACCGTCATCCGGGTTGCCGACCTGTCCACGGCGATCTGGTTGTCGAGATCAAGGCCGAAGGGCAGCGACAATTCGTAGAGCAGCAAGTATTGCGCAGCCAGTTCCCGGCTCGCGGGCAACCGGTACTCGGCCGGATCGTCGCCGTGCATGCTCCTGTTGAGCTGGCGGAACGTATCGGTGATGACGCTGACGTGGATAGTTTCCGGCTGTTCCCGGTACCAATCGGCGAACGCCTCGACATCCGACAAATAGGCAGGATCGCTGATGCCTCCCGGCTCACCCGAGGGTAGCGAGTACTCCATGGTGTAAAGGCCAGTGAGGTTCTTGACGGTGAACTCCGCATCGCGGCGCAATTCGACGCTCTCGTCGAAATAGTGGAGGAAGACATCGTTCAGCTCGTTGCGAGGTATCGAGGCGAGAAGCGCCACCGTGACCGCACCGAACCCCCACCCTAGCACACGGCGTCGGCGGATCACGAACTCTCCTAACGCGATCATCGCGGCATCGCGGCGGTCGGCGATCGTGCTCACCCGAATCGGCATCAGCGAAAGCAGCGCGGGCAGCAGGGTCACCGACAGAACAAACGCCGCGCCGACCCCAAACGCGACAAAGGTGCCCAAGTGACGGAGCGGCGGCACCTCGGAGGCGTTCATGCTCAGAAATCCGAGCGCGGTGGTCATGCAGGCGAGGAAAACCGGTTGAAGATTGACCCGCATCGATTCGACGATTGCGTTCCGCTGGAGGGTGTCATCTCCTGGCAACGAATGCACACCGTCGGTCCCTCTCTCCGCCAGCGCTCTGGAGGCACCTCGTTGCATGGAATGCACCTGGCTGGAAAAGATATGAACGCAGCTTGCGATCGCGACCGTAAGCACGACGACCGGCGCGATGGCGGCCGCTGCCGTCATCGGCAGCCCAACCCAACCGCCGAGTCCCACCGAGGCCATTGCCGAGAGCGCGGCCACGAGCATGATCGCGAACGTTCCCCCCAACCCCCCGGTCAAGTACAGCAGCGTAAGCGTCATTGCCGCGAAGCTTGCAGGGACCAGTGTCTTAAGGTCGCTTATAGAGACCAGCATGAACGCTTGGTTGAAGGTCACTTGGCCGGTCACGCGCACGTCAATACCGGGGAACCGTGCACGAACCTGGTCGGCGAGCCCGTAGGAAGCCTCGGCTACCTGACCACTCTCGCGCATCTGGTCCTCGCCTGGCAGCGCTACCGTGGCGTTGACGCCGCTGACCCCTCCGTCGCGCGCGATCAGGCGCCCCGCCAGGAGCGGTTCCGCAAGTGCGATCGCACGAATCCGTGCCCGCTCCCCGGAATCGCCCAAATCACCGCCTTCCACGAGATCGCGAACCACAATGTCGTCCCCGTCAGCCGTGCTGTGCTGGAAGTTGGTCAGCGAGTCGACACGGGTGGCAAACGGAATTTGCCAAGCGCGATCAGTGAGCCAGAGAGTGGCCTCGAGCGCGAGGGCGGAAGTGGCGTCGCGGTTCTCGGGCACGACGGCGAAAAAGACGTTTCGGGTCTCGCCGTACGTGTTCTCCATCGCTTCGGCTGCGACAAGCTGGGGATTGTCCTTGGCGAAGTAGACCCGGTTGTCGGCAGAGAATTCGAGAAACGCCGTGCCACTCGCCGCGATCCCTGACAGCACCAAGGCAGCGACGATGATCATGCGCCGTCGCTCGATGGCCCAACCGCCAAGCCGCGACTCCAATCTCCGGACTGCTTGCGCGATCGGTTTTCCGGACGAGCGGCTCACAACCGGCTCCAGAACCCAGACCCGGTCACCTCGGCCGTCACGCGGCATGCAATTCGCGAACGGGCGGTGGCATCGTGCCACAGGTCAATTCTGCTGGTGCAATGTCCCGCGCACCGTGGAGACCCTTTCCCTTTGGCAGGGATCTCTGGCCAATGCGCGAAATCGGGTGATGCTCCGCGAATTGTCCTGGCGCTACGCGATGCCATGCATCCCGGGCAGGACCGGCGCGCAGAAGAGAATCCAGACCATGGGGCAGTTCCGCGCGTACAATCGCGCAAGCTGCAGTGTGAACACGGCAGACGAGAATTTGAATGCCTCCAAGCTCCGGAACATCTCACCTCGCATGGGCCGACGCGCCGTTCCGCCCAGTGCACCGCCGGGAACCGACGACAAAGCAGGCGGCGATGGCGACACTCTCTCTGAAACCGTCGTTCACGACCAGCCGTACCGACTGCATCATGATCATCGCCCGCAAGGCGGATGCGGCGAAGAGGGGGGCATCGCGTGAACTGACGTATTTCTCGTTTGAGCAGCATCATTTGGAACTCAACCCACGGATGTCGGCTGCGGCAGCCATCTCCTGTCCGTCACCTGTACACATCCGGGTGGGTTTCGGAACACTGCGGGGCTAAAATCTGCGCGATGCGCACTGACCTCCAAATGTTAGGCCAACACGGAATCAGGTTCGCAACCGACATTCAATCTGTGGCAGCGACTTGAGGAAATGCAGCTTGTTCAAAACCGTTCCCCCACAGAAGCGCAACTCGTCGGACAAAGACGAATCAGAAGAGATTTGGGAAAGTGCCCAACTGGTTCCCGCCCGAGAATCCCACGGTCTTTGGACCGAAGATCCAACAGGAAAGGCCGGTTTCGGGCAGTTCTGGCGCGAATTGGGCCGAATTCGGCAATTCTTCGCGAGGCAGGCATGAGAAAGGCACTCGACCCGCAACAGGAACTCGGCGAGGTCGGCATCGAGAACATCAAGCTGGACCACCGCTTCACCCCGCTGAATGAGGCGACGTGGACGCTCCACTGCTCTCTGCTCGGCTTGGCCGACGTCATCAGCGGAAAAGGCGTGTCATGACAGAAACTTGGGATTCAAGGTTCCCATAGCGGATTGATTCCCATTCTATTCGATGGGGCCATACTTGTGGTTCACAGTCGGTGATAGACAAAATGTAAGCTTCGTGCTACATAAACGCCGATTTTGTAGCGCGAAGGCTTCAAACTATGCCGACACCTCACCGCCCGCCAGTTGCCGTGCGCCGCACGCTTCGAAAATTAGGCACCGACATCCGTGACGCAAGACGTCGCCGAAATCTGCCCATGGCGGTTGTGGCTGAGCGCGCCTTCACGTCCCGCTCAACCCTTCAAAAGGTCGAGGAGGGCGATACGAATGTCGGAATCGGCATCTATGCTTCAGTGCTTCAGGCACTTGGACTGCTGGATGGGCTGGGCGATATCGCCGACATTGCCCGAGACGAAGTCGGGCAATCGCTTGCCAGTGCCAACCTTCCCAAGCGCGTTCGTCTAGGTGGCAAGGCCGGATCATCGTCTCGTGCCTGACATCGAAGTCCATGTTGATCTTGACGGGACACCACGGCCCATCGGTATTGCGCACGCGAACCAAGCGCGCGGAAACGAAACAGTTGTTTTCGAGTATCTCGACGAATGGCTGGATGACCCGAAACGCTTCTCGATCGAACCGGCGCTTGCACTGACCCGGGGCGGATTCGCGCCATCTCAGGGACAGGCGATCTTCGGGTCGCTGGGCGACTCTGCGCCGGATACGTGGGGGCGCCGCTTGATGCAACGCAAAGAACGTCGACTGGCCGACCATGAAGGGCGGTCGGTGCGTACGCTGACAGAAACTGATTTTCTGCTCGGCGTTGCCGATGAGACCCGGCTCGGCGCATTGCGCTTCCGGTGCGTCGGCGAGGATGCGTTTCAGGCGCCCGTTCGCATGGGCGTGCCAGCCGCAGTCGAACTCGGTCGCCTCTTGCAGGTGACCGAACGCATCCTGCGAAACGAAGAAACGGACGAAGATCTCAAAGAGATCTTCGCTCCCGGTTCGTCCCTCGGCGGCGCGCGCCCGAAAGCGTCGATCATTGACCAGAATGGCCATCTTTCCATCGCGAAATTTCCGAAGGAGACAGACGAATATAGCATGGAAACCTGGGAGGAGATCGCACTTCGGCTCGCGGAACGCGCAGGCATTGCGACGCCTAATCACAATTTGGTCGAGGTCGCTGGAAAAGCGGTGCTGCTGTCGCGACGTTTCGACAGAAACGGCACCACGCGAATACCCTTTCTCTCCGCGATGGCCATGACCGGCTCAAAGGATGGCGAACGCGGCAGCTACCCCGAAATCGTCGACTCCTTGGTCGAACACGGCGCACAGGCGAAAGCCGACGCAGCCGAGCTTTTTCGTCGCGTCACCTTCAGCGTCCTCATCTCCAATGTCGACGACCACTTGCGCAATCATGGGTTTCTCTGGGCAGGCAAAGATGGTTGGACACTTTCTCCTGCCTATGACTTGAATCCCACGCCGGTTGATCTCAAGGCCCGTGTTCTGACTACCAATATCGATCTGGACGAAGGCACCTGTTCACTCGACTTGCTAGTAGGCGCGTCGGAGTTTTTCAGCCTCGCGCTCGCAGATGCGCGGGCAATCATCAAAGAAGTCGCAACCGCGACATCGACCTGGCGAGATACCGCTAAAGAACTCGGCGCTCGCAATGCTGAAATCAATCGCATGGCCAGTGCGTTCGAGCATGACGATCTCACCAAAGCCCTCGCGCTCTGAAGGACGCCAGCAGGACGCGCTCACGGGACGGCTATGTGGACCAAATGCTGGGCGGCGCGAAGACGGTCTCGGAAGGCGGCATCGTCATCGACCGGGACATGAACTGCGCACGTGGCATCATGCTGCGCGCACTCTGCGGCGACTTGGGCCACTTCGAAGCGGCCGGCGCGGAAGTTGCGCTCGTTGCGGTTTAAGTCAAGAGTGCTTTCCTTCCCGGAGTTCAAGGACCAAATTGCTGGCGCAGTCATGGCTGAGTTCCGGACCCAGATGTCTGCCAGTGGGCCTGTTGATCCGCTCAAGGCTAGAGTCATTTTGAACTTGGCGTCGCGTTCCTGGCCGCCGATCTGGGTCTGGCACCGGTGGAGGCCGACATAACAGGGTAACACGCCGTCACCCCGGATAGATGGTTACGAGAGTTCCGCACGTCGGAACGCGAATAAGATCAACTTTCGACCGTGCCAAAGTGCCTTGCACCGGATTGCCTAATCAAGTATCCGGCCCTTCCAACCCAGCGGAGAGGTGCCGGAGCGGTCGAACGGGGCGGTCTCGAAAACCGTTGTGGGTGCAAGCCCACCCAGGGTTCGAATCCCTGTCTCTCCGCCACTCGCAAATGAGACTCACCGAGAACTTGAGCGCGTAGTTTTCCAAAAGCTGTTGAAATGCGGCTTTCCGTGGACAACTCCGCGTTGACAATGGAATGGCGCATGGAATTCGACCGAAGAAATCTGTCGCCAATGCCTGATACCCGCACGGCGGTCTGCGTTCCTCCTGGCCTGCAGTCTCTCACACTGCCTGCAAGACCGGAGCCGCCCTGTCCTCAAAGAAGAAGGCGCTTTCGCCGAAAGCGGGTTCGAGTTCATCCAGCCAGGTTGCCTGCGCATCGAATTTGGCAAAGAACGGCCGACCGACCCAGTCAGGATCGCGACCCTGCAGGAAGCGCAGCATAAAGACCTTCTCGCCGGCGAGTCGCTGAACACCTAGCACCTCGACCTTTCCGGGTGTCGCGCTCATGCTTGGACCGCGAACCGTGCGGCCGAGACCGGAAACCTGTTGCACTGCTTGCCTGAACACGTCGTGGCAGCGCACCAGCGGCACTTCAAAGTAACACTTTGCACCCGTGTCCCGCTCCACGAACATGTAGTAAGGGATAATGCCAAGGCCGACCTGAGTACTCCACATGCGCGCCCAGACATTCGGATCGTTGTTGACATGGTTGAGCAGAGGCGCCTGGCTGCGAATGATCGCACCGGTGTCGCGGATGCGGCGAATCGCCTCGCGAACCACGTCGGTCCGCATTTCCTGCCAGTGGTTGAAATGCGCCATGATGGCGACATGACGCCCTGAGCGCACAATGTCCTCCAACAGGCGCAAAAGGTCGTCGGCATCCTTGTCATTGACGAAACGGTGCGGCCAAAAAGTCAGCGCCTTGGTGCCGATCCGGATGTTCCGGACATGATCAAGCTTTGGATCGTCAATGAGCGGCCTCAAGTAGCGTGCGAGCACCCGGGTCTTCATGACCATCGGATCGCCGCCTGTGACCAGCAGGTCGGAAACATGCCTGTGAAAGGCAAGGTACCGGTGCAGGCTCTGCGCATCATTTGACGAGATTTTCATCTCCTTGTCGCCGACGAACTGAGCCCAGCGAAAGCAAAATGTGCAGTAGGCATGGCAAGTCTGGCCCTTGCTCGGGAAGAACAGGACGGTCTCGCGGTACTTGTGCTGGAGGCCCTCCAATGCCCCGTCTGCCCCATCAGGTATGTTCAGTTCACGCTGCGCGGCAGGATGGGGATTGAGACGGGCGCGGATCTTGGCGACTGCACCGTCGATTTCCTGTTCTGGTGCCTTGCGGGCCATCAGGCCAGCAATGCGATGGAAGTCCTCGTCGGCAAGCATGCCTTTCTGCGGGAACACCAGCTGGTAGACCGGATCGTCCGGGATCCTGTCCCAGTCGATCAGTTCCTCGAGAACATATCGGTTGGTGCGAAACGGCAGCACCTTGCTGACAACACGAATCGCAAACAGGTCTTCACCTCTCACGCTGCCATGTTCCGCAATCCTGTCGAGGTGCCTTGCGGTCAGTGCACGAAACCGGCCGTGCGGCTGTTCCTTTCCAATGTGTCTACTCATAATTCCAATGCTCCCGATTCTGGGTTTCCAACGGCAATCCGCGGCTGATTCTAAACTTCATCAGCACGGGGCACGGCCAGCCGACATGTCGGCGGCAACGCCCATCTGGTCATGCAATGCGCATGCATGCGTCGGCGAACCAAATCCCGGCACGATGTTCCAAGTCGCAGGGATTCATGCCGTCGACTGAAGCGCAACACGTTCCAGCCCTGACGGCTGCATTCACGGCTCGTCGGGGTGGCCTACGCCCCAAGCAGTGCAGATGCGACGAGCCCGGACGCCTCGTATCGTTTCCCGCATTGAGTGCGGTTGCGGCACGGCATGGGCCGCGCAAAGCCGTGTCGAACTTCGGCGGAAAACCTGCCCCTCCGGCTTGGACAAATGCATCCGGCTTGGACAAACGTCTGAGGATGAAATCGTTTCAGACAAACTCATAACCACTCGACCATACGCCATCAGGCACAAATTTGCGAGCAAAAATCTCGTGAAGGGCAGTTTGTCGCACTCGGCAGAGGCGGGCACGGCAAAGTGGCGGGCCACGATTCCGTGGCTCTGAGCCTCGTCCAGAATCGTCAGAATGACACATGCACGACAAACGCACGGACACTGCAACAAGGCCGGAACCTATCTCATTCGAAGAGCCTGTCTTGTTGAATATTCAAGCCCTTATGCGCTACTCCTAATGTCATGCGTCCAGCGCAGCGCGTGAGTTCACAACACTTGCTCCCCCGTGCCGAAACGTGGCTCATGGTTGCGATCAACCGTTGGCTGGACCTGCCCAATAGGGACAAGGCAATGGTGCCGCGAATTTCCCGCGATTGCTGCTGCTAGCCCGGCAGTTTCGAAGCGAACATCCGATTCTCGCGCGGCCCTGGCCCAAAGCCGCAAGGACCGACCTGAATTCCGGAAACCGGCCTGCGGTTCCTTCGCGTCGGGCCTCGGAACTGCCGTGACATCACGAGTTCGGGCTGGGCCAATCACGCACAGGACGGCGTCATTCAGGTTCAGCCGCCAAGCATCCATTTCCCGTCCGGCCAGAACGCGTGAAAGGCAAACGCGAACATCACGTCATGCGGAACGTCCCGAAGCTGGGCATCACGCACCCGGATCGTGCCGACGTCCTTCCCTGCTCCGATGTCGCTCGAATCCAGCGCCGAGGCCTGTCCGCTCGTCCACGAGATCGTCACGCCCGCCTCGGTCACCTGCCCTTCCTCGCGCAATCGGCTCAACGGCCAGGCCTGATCGCCGACCCGAACCACGCGCGCAAGCGCCGGAATGTCGTGAGGCGGGAGTTCGCCGCCATATAGAAACGGGCGCGGCGAGGAATCGTAGGACACGTATGGATTTCGTCCGTACATCCGAGGCCATTTTGGCTGGTCCATGACCAAGCCGTCCGGGTTCCTGGCCTTGAACTCTGCCCAGCTTTCCATCCATGACGGCAACGGCACGAGCTCGGCTCCGGTCAATTCGCCCACGATGCCCGTGCCAATCGCCTGCTGCCACCAGCTCTCCGTCTCGCGGTCGAACATCACCATGTCGGAATTCCTGAGTTTGCCTGATACCCCAAACGTCAGGACCTGCCCGTCAACGCGCCTGTCAAAGGTCAGCCCCGAATTGCACAGCGGGCAGAACGTAACCGCCACCGGCACGTCGCCGACCGTGTCGTTCACGATCTCGTGCCACGTCAGGTAGCGTATGGGATAGGCTCGCGGCACGGAACCGTCGATCTCGACCGAGATCACTGGCTCCCGGTCGCCGATCCTGTCCTCTGCGGCTACCGTAATGAACTCGGGCGCGCTGAGTGCCGGGATTCCGTCCCTTGGCGGTCCCCCCGACATGATCTCCCGCCAGTTCTCGATGCTCGTGATCTCGAAGTCCGTGTTCGGCCACTCGTGCTTCCAAAACGCGGGATTTGCACTCGCCGAGCCGTTGCCAAACGAGCCAGGCCCGACCGTGCCCAGCCCCAGAGCCAGCACCAAGACGCAGAACAAGCGGATCATTTGCATGGACCGTCTCCCCATTCCCGACATGTCTCCCTTATCTCTGGCTCAACGTGGCATCCGGTCCCGCGACATGACAGCCCCAATCACGCGAGATTGATCGGTGCGTCAGTGTTGAATCCCACATTGCTTTGACTTGAGTCGCCGGTTTTGTGCCGGATCATCCTGTCCGCGATTTCGGGCGTGGTCGGATCATTGCGGAACAGGTTCGGGCATTCCGTCGCTTGGCCGGGGGGCCTGTTTCTTCTTTTCCAAGCAGTACGGTCCTTTCCAGGCAGTCTGGGAGACCCCGCCCGGCCTTGAGGGCCGGGCGGGGTTCCGTATCATCCGAAGTTCCACCAACGATGATGACACGGCCGACGAGTGCAGATCCGGTTTCCGTCCCAACTCACCGGCAGGGATTACGTTGCCACGATGGCGTGGCGTGAGGCAAGGCTAGATGCCTGCCCGATCCACGGTCCCGGCTGCCGGACGTTCGCCCGCCACGGCACCTACAGCCGCTACACGCCCCGGGGTCCTGCGAAGATCGCGCGGCATTACTGCCGCGCGGGGCGGCAGACATTCTCGCTTCTGCCGGACTGCCTTGCGGCGCATCTGACCGGCACCCTCGTCGCGCTCGAGGACGCGGCGGTCAGACCTGTCTCAATTCGTAGTCGAACCAGTCGTCCATGGCCCGGCGAGGGCAAATCGCGCGGGCCGACCTTTCCTGTCTCAAGTCGTCAATGAACCACTTTCGGAAGAAAGGAACGGAAGGCAAGGGAAAGTCGTCGGCCTGAGCAGAAAGGCCGAAGGACGCCATCCCGTGCGCACCTTGGATGCGCTACCGGAAAAAGGCTGCCTGGGAAAGAATGCCGTTCCGGACTGTCACCGATCCTCTGAAGAAACCGCTCACTTGGGGCGTGGGAAAGAACCGCACGCTCCTGCTCAAATAGTGTGATACCCTACACCTCCAAGGTACGCCGCCACGGCCGCGATCCGCACGGCCTGGCTGTCGACGGGCAGGCGCACGAAAAACAACAAGCGCCGTCGGCTTCGATCGTCACTGCGCGGTCCGATGGCAGGTCATCGACCGGATCGGCAACGAAGGACGGCCGTGCGGCCGGGGCTTCGGGCTCCAACCTGGCAACGCAGGTGCCCCCACGAGACGAACCCTGCGACGCAGGTGGTCCGACGCAACGCGGTTGCGGCGCGCAGCCGTCGTCAGGCAAACCTCCGGCTAACGGAATTTGGCGACAATCCGCTGCTTCCCTTCCCTCGAGACACGTCGTCGAACGAAACCGAGCCGGTCCGCCTTGGAGAGCGACATGTCATCATCGAGCCACAGCGCCATCCTGGCAGCCTGCATAAGCCAGTCGTCCTCCATCACGTGCACTCCCCTTGCCGCCTCGCTCGGAGAGCGGCAGTGAGCCCCGCATCGCTCCGCGTTGGAAGGGCGGTGCCCCGCAGCGCTTGCGATCCGGCCGGCTCCCCCGAAATTCACGAACTCCTCACCAATTTCCCGAATTCCACACGATTCCGTCACTGACATCGCGCAACCTTTCGGGTCCTCTTTGCGTCGGCGAGCGATTCGCCGGGGACCGGACATTGTACGCGCGGCCCGCGAACGTGAAGCTGGCGGTGACGTGATGCGTCCGGGTGCGGCCCGAACGAGTGTCGAGGGGGGCAGGTCATGCCGGAGGCGTCTAGAGGGTTGCCACGCGCGGCGGCCGACGGGGGTGTAGTTTTCTGCTTTAATCCGATCCGTCTGGCAGGTTTTTTCCCGGATAGTTTCGTGCACGGATTGCCGGATTTCCGAGACAACGCGGGAAGCCGGGATTCCGAGGCGGCTGATCCTCTTTCCCGGCAGACGCCCTTT
>JAJEFO010000004.1 GCA_022820365.1 Silicimonas sp. | reverse complement strand
CTGTTCGTGGGCCTCGATCCCGCGCTCCACGTATTCCTCCCCTCGGGTGATCAGCGTGTAGATCAGGCACGCAAGCTCACGCGCGGTTGCCGTGATCGCCACCGGCGCATCCTTCCGGGCGAGGCGCCCACGATGCCTGGCGACCGCGGCGGGACTGACGTTCACCGACGCCCGACTGTCAGGCTGGCGCGAAGCGACGGGGACGGATGCAGATGACGCCCTCATCGTGCACGCCCTACCGAATGCCACCCACGGCGAACTCGGGATGCAGGAATTGCTCGAACGCCGCTCCGATATCACCGACGTCTTCTGCTTCAATGTCGTTTCGGCGGTCGGCGCGTTGCGTCAGATCAAGTCAGCAGGCCTCCGCGTGCCTGACAACTTGTCGGTGATCGCCATTCATGATTTGCAATTCGCGCCCGATATCAGCGTCCCACTGACCGTGGTCGCGATGCCGCTCTCGGAAATGGGTGAACTGGCCGTGAAGTCCAGCTGTGTCCCGCAACCGTCAGCCAAGACACGTACTGTTCTCAGTCAACGGCTCGAGCTCATCGCCCAAAAGAGTGCCACACCCCCTGTTGCGACCTAGCGCGCTGATCCAGGATTTCCCAAGCGGTCGCGTTCGATGTCGACTTCGTCGGACTTCGCAAATTTGATTGAATGCAAGGTGTCGTAATTGATCAATGCGAAATCCCGGACACATCTGAGGTGGCAATTGAAGGGGCTAATATACCTGACTTGACGGCCCGTCAGGCCGCCGCCTCGGGCCCGGCATTCCGGAACGAAACGTCCGCGCAATCCCGGCTGAGGCCGCAGACGTATTGCCTGCCCGAACGAGTCGACCTATTGTCCCGACTGCCTGCAGCGATGGCGTCGCTGCCCCGGCGGTGGTCCGGGTCCAGGAGATCATGGCCTTGTACGCCGGGGCGATGGTCAGAGGAGAGACCGCCATGGCTGACACGCGCCCCGAATTCTTTGTTCTCGAAAACGGCGAAAAGGCCAAACTGCCGTTTGCCGCCGTAGAGTATGCCGCACGTCTGGCAAGTCTCCGCGCCGTAATGGACCAAAGGGACATTCCGGTCGTCTTGCTCACGTCGATGCACAACATCGCCTACTATTCCGGCTTTCTACATTGCGCCTTTGGTCGTCCCTACGGCTGCGTCGTGACCAAGGACTGCTGCACGACAGTCTCGGCGAACATCGATGCCGGCCAGCCTTGGCGGCGCTCGATCGAGGACAACGTCATCTACACGGACTGGAAGCGCAATAACTACTGGCGCGCGGTGAAGTCCATCATCGGCACGCCTGGACGGCTCGGCATCGAGGCGGATCACCTGACTCTTGCCGCCGAAAGGACGTGCCGCGAAATGCTTGGCACCGGCGGCCTGGTCGACATCGCGCCAGACACGATGCGGCTCCGGATGGTCAAGTCGCCTGCAGAAATCGCGATCATCAAGGAAGGGGCACGCATTGCGGACATCGGAGGATGGGCGATCAAGGAGGCGATCAGCGTGGGCGTCCGCGAAATCGACGTTGCAATGGCCGGGCGCGACGCGATGGAATTCGCGATCGCTGACGCCTGCCCGGATGCAGAATATCGAGATACCTGGGTCTGGTTCCAGTCAGGCATCAACACTGACGGTGCGCACAACCCTGTCACCGGACGACGGCTTGAGTCCGGCGATCTCCTGAATCTCAACGCATTTCCGATGATCAACGGATACTACGCCGCGCTCGAGCGCTCGCTCTTTCTTGGCGAACCCGACGCCGAAACGCTCAGGATCTGGCAAGCCAACGTTGCCGCGCACGAACTCGGCCTCTCGCTCATCAGGCCGGGTGCGACATGCATGGAGATTTGCGCGGAGCTCAACAGGTTCTTCGCAGAAGAAGGGCTCCTGCAATACCGGTCATTCGGATACGGCCACTCCTTCGGCGTGCTCAGCCACTACTATGGGCGCGAGGCCGGGCTGGAGCTTCGCGAGGACATCGATACGGCCCTGGAACCAGGCATGGTGATCTCCATGGAGCCCATGCTGCTGATTCCCGAAGGTCAGCCTGGCGCCGGCGGGTATCGCGAACATGACATCCTTGTGGTTGGCGAAGACAGTGCAACCAACATCACCGGATTTCCGTACGGGCCGGACCACAACGTCATCGGAGCCTGACGCGCAGCCAGCTTCGCAGGACCGAGACCGTTCGCTCAAATTGCGAGTGTCACGAACTTGACCCGCACCAGGTCAGCACATGTAAGTTCAGTGAACAAAGGAGAACCAACGTTTGCGCGCGGCCGGTGACAGCGTCCTGCATCTTCTGGCCCGGCAAGCAGAATCGGGTGAAACCCCAGCCGTTCAATCCGTCCGGCGGGCCGCACAGGCGGATTACGGATTTCGTATGCCCGCATGACTTGCCGCAGACGGAAACCCTGCGTGGCAAGGGCGCTTCTGCCGGAATCGCCGGCCTGATCATGACGATTCCCGGAAGGCCGGCATGATCGTGGCTGCGCTGTGTCGAATGCCGTGCGGGGTTGCCTTCCGGTATTTGAATCGGTGCGGCGAAACGATTTCTTCCAGACTGGATTCGTCGAGTTCCCTGCCGCCAGTTCGCTGGACCGCACGACTTTCTCACACGATGGTCAGTTCGCGCGGGTAGTCCGTCAGGTACTCGAAGCCATCGTCGGTCACGACAATCGAGTCGCCGATCCGGCCTCCGAATTCGCCTGGCAAAGTGATGCCGCCATCCACTGCGAAGGTCATGCCTGCCTGGAGGCGGGTCTTGTCGCCGCGCTTGAACTGAGGTTCTTCAAGAAATGAGTAACCGATGCCCCGCCCGGTTCGGTAGCTGAGACCGAATCCGGCTGACTGGTAGACCTCTTCGGCGGCGGCATGGACTTCGTCCGCGATCACGCCTGGCCGTATCATCGACAGCGCGGCCTGCTGCGCCTTGACAGCAGTCTCGTAGACCCGCGCGTGCCTGTCCGTGACCGACCCCAGGAAGAACTCGCGATCGAAACCGAGCTTGAACTGCTTGAAGTTGGCAACTCCACAGAAGCAAAAGTAGATGGGATCGCCCTTCTCCAGTCTCTTGACCGTCGAACGGCGGTGCACCATGCAGGTATGGCGACCGGATTGCATGATCTGCAAGTTGTATATCGTCGGCGAAAAGAGCTGATCCGGTCCCTCATCGTCGAGAAACTCCGCGGCCTTGCGCGTTCCCCCGGCGATCACGGCCAGCGCCAGCTCGTATTCCGGCACGCCCTCGGCAATTGCCTCTCGGCCAGCCTGGCACATTGCGACGGCGATCTTTCCGGCCTGACGCATGACGGCAATCTCGTCAGGGCTTTTGATCATGCGCATGTCGGAGAGAATCGCCGCGCCGTCCTTGATCGACGCTTCCTTCGCTTCCCGCCGCAACACATCGAGGATGCGCGGGTCGGTCTTGTGCGCCTCGACAGCTATGACGCGGCTCGCGGGATGGCTTACCAGGTCGGCGAGGTGACGTTTCCACTCGCCGTCGATACCGTCAGTCCACTCGCGCACTTCGGCAATCCAACTCATGGCGCGGCCCATTTCGGCCTCCATCGCCGGAGTAATGAGGGTGGGTTCGCCTGCGCTGGGAACGACAACGATGGTCGCCCGGTCGAACTCCAATCCGAGATGACCCCAAAAGCCGGACAGATAGTAAACGGAGTCGGCGTCGGTGACGACGAACAGGTCGATTCCTTCATCCGCCATTCGGCGCTGGAGTTCCGCCGTACGTTCGACACAGGCACTTGGCATGACAATCCCCCCACATGAAGCCCACAACACTTCCAAAATGAGACGTCTCTTCGAATCAGAGGCTTGTCAACATGCTCCGTGAACCGAACGCGACCGCGTTGCATTGGCCTTTCTCGCCCGCTGCAGCAACATCCCTTGCAAAGGGCAAAGGCATGCCGCCGCCTGTTTGATTCCGCTGGCACCAGCCATGGGTCACGAATTGGAAACCACGAGATATCGGCATTGCCGCCAGGTAGTTGGTGTCGGCAAAAAGCGTCCGTCGGGTTGCCGACTGCGACGGCGTGTTCGATCGTGCCCCAAACATGCACATGCGTGAAGCGCACGGCCGAAGGCCGGCCGGCAATGCCGGAACCGACCCTGTCGAGGACCTCAACACGAAAGGCTGCGCCGACAAGCCAGACCGCAGCCGGGCGCTGAAGGCAGGCCTTGAACGCAACATCCCGGGCACCGACTGGAGGCCGCCGAGAAGGATCTTCGATTACAAGGCCGCAAACTGACGGTGGTCATTGCGGGGCATGTGCCTTCCACAACGGTGCTTGACTTGGGACGCCCCAATGCTGAAGTGGATTCAGGGAGTTATCAGAGGCAAAGCAACGCGCCTAGTTTTGTTGGCAGGCGCAGTTGGGAGACATGCGTGCAGTTCGAGATGCGGACATTCGTGACAGCCTGCGAGGCCGTCCTCATTGAAAGGTCCCGTAAGACGCCTGCGCCCTGGCGCAGCCTTTCAGTGGCTGCGTTTCTTGCAATCCACTGGACCGGGCAGTTCGTCGCGAAATTGAAGCTCGAAATTTGCGCCAGTGGCCGGGCCATCGTCGAGTTGCTGGCCTACCAGATGTTCGCGCTTGCCGGCAGTGGCCATGCGACGGACGCCCGTGCAAGTGCAGCAATGGTCGGGCTGGACGGGGAGATCGAACACGCATCGAGCCTGATCCGCACGTTGCAGACAGGAAATTTCATCCACCGTGCCGCTGGGACAAAGCACTGGCCGTCGTTCACTTGCACGCGCGGAACGGCCAATGCGTTGACTGCGGACCCGTCGACGGACAAGAACACCGGCGGATGGCAGTTGCATGACCTGACCATCCAGTTCCCGAGTCCCGATGCAATTCGCGCCGACAAACTTGGTCGCCGTGCCAGGCGCTGCAATGCCGTGCCGACCGCATTGCCGCATTGGAGACAGGATTCAGAACCTGGAAGATCTTGGCCATGACATGGACACCTCAGCCGCGGTCTGAGTCCGGAGGCATCAGCTTCATTCGCGCCGGCACGGGCTCCAGGCTGTATCTGATCCACGGCGTGGGCCTGCGCGCCGAGGCTTGGATGGCGCAAGTCAACGAGCTGTCGGCGACACAGGACTGCCGCGCCTTTGACCTTCCGGGTCACGGCGCGAGCCACGCGCTGCAGCATCCCGCCACGCTAGCCCAGTATACGGACCGCATCACGGCGGCGATCGATGCACCGGGTGTCGTGGCCGGTCATTCGATGGGCGCGATGATCGCGCTCGACCTCGCAGCCCGGCATCCGCATCTGGTCATGGGAGTTGCCGCGCTGAACGCCATCTATTGCCGCGGTCCAGAGGCTGCGGAGGCAGTGCGGGGACGCGCGGCGGATCTGTCTGCCACGGAACGGGCCGACCCGGAAGCCACCTTGACACGCTGGTTTGCCGATCAGGACACTGCCGAGCGGCGTGCATGCGGGGAATGGCTGACCGAGGTGGCCACTGACCACTACAGGACGGCCTACGAGGTGTTTGCGGCGGAGAACGGACCTGCTGATGCGGATCTGGCGCGTCTGCCCTGCCCGGCGCTGTTCATGACGGGTGGAGACGAGCCCAATTCAACGCCGGAAATGAGCGAGGCGATGGCACGGATCGCACCGTATGGCCGCGCTGTCATCGTTCAAGGCGCCGCGCACATGATGCCCATGACGCACGCGGAATCGGTGAATGCCGAGCTTGCAGCCCTGATCCGCGAGGCGTCCCGATGACTCCGGCCAACCCCAGCGCCCTGCGCGATGCCTTTGGCGGGTTCATGACCGGCGTGACCGTCGTGACAACGCGTGAGCCCGATGGAGCGCCCCTTGGGTTCACAGCCAATTCATTTTCTTCGGTTTCCCTCGATCCGCCAATGCTCCTGGTCTGCGTGGGCCGTTCGCTGTCAAGCCATGACATATTCGCGACCTGCACACATTTCGCCGTGTCGGTTTTGGCAGAGGGGCAGGAAGGCGTGTCGAATGTCTTTGCCAGCTTCAAAGGGGACCGATTCGCCCAGATAGCCCATGGCGCCGACGCCAACGGGATTCCCTTGATCGACGGTGCCGTGGCGCAGTTTTCCTGCCGAAGAGCGCAGTCCATTCCTGCGGGTGATCACACAATACTCCTGGGACAGGTCACCGGGTTCACGCACAGGGACGGGCTGGGGCTGGGTTATGCGAGAGGGCAGTATTTCAGCCTGGGCCTGGAACGCGCCGCGATGGTTGTCGACAGCACGCGCCGGATCGTCGCGGCGGCTTTGGTCGAACAGGACGGCCATATCCTGCTGGAAGAGACGCCGGGCGGGATGCGTCCCCCGCAGTTCGAGTTCGAGGCTCCAGGCAATCTTCGCGCTGCAATGGAGGCAAGACTGGCCGGCTCCGTTCGCCTGGGAAGCGCCTATTCCATATTCGACGACCGTCCGACCAACACCCACTACACGTGCTTTCTGGCGCAGGCCACGCAAGACTGCACGCTGGAAGGACGGCTTGTCCCGATCGGCGACATCACCGGCTTGACCTTTGAAACTCCGGCAATTGCCGCCCTGTGCAAGCGATTTGCCCTGGAGCACAGCACCCGAGATTTCACCCTCTATGTCGGCGACGAGGCGTCCGGCGACCGGCACGAGATCAGATAGGAGCCTTGACCATGGATTTCTCGCTGTTTGCCCATATGGAGCGTTTAACTCCTGACCAATCACATGCCGAGCTCTACGCGGATTTCATTTCGCTGTGCCAATTGGCTGACGAGGGCGGGATGCGGGCGATCTGGACTGGTGAACATCACGGAATGGAGTTCACCATTGCGCCCAACCCCTTCCTTTCGATCATGGATCTGGCGCATCGCACCAGGAATGTAAGGTTGGGCACTGGCACGGTCATCGCGCCGTTCTGGCATCCGATCAAGCTAGCCGGCGAGGCTGCCGCGACCGATCTGATGACAGGCGGCAGGCTGGAACTCGGAATCGCTCGTGGCGCTTATTCCTATGAATACGAGCGCCTCATGCCGGGGCTGGACGCTTGGGATGCCGGACAGCGGATGCGGGAAATCTCACCTTTGCTGCGCCAGTTGTGGAAAGGCGATTGCGCCCATGAGGGAAAGTACTACAACTTCCCGGCATCCACGTCCTCACCCAAACCGGTGCAACCTGGCGGCCCGCCAGTCTGGATCGCCGCCAGGGACCCCAACAGTCACGAGTTTGCGGTGCAAAACGGCTTCAGCGTTCAGGTCACGCCGCTTTGGCAAGGCGACGAGGAAATCGAAACGCTGATGGGCCGCTTCAATGACGCCTGCGTAGGCCATGACGGGCCACGCCCCAAAATCCTGCTGCTGCATCACACCTATGTCGGGACCGATGTCGGGGACATCGATCAGGCTGTGCAGGATCTGACGCGTTACTTCGCCTATTTCGGGGCGTGGTTCCAGAACAAACGCCCCGTGTCGCAGGGG
This sequence comes from Silicimonas sp., assembly GCA_022820365.1. Classification (GTDB taxonomy): domain Bacteria; phylum Pseudomonadota; class Alphaproteobacteria; order Rhodobacterales; family Rhodobacteraceae; genus JAJEFO01. The sequence continues at coordinate 113,171 of JAJEFO010000004.1, read as the reverse complement.
TTGATCCAGGCACTTAGCGCGGAAGAGATCGCCGCCAACAAAATGATTTCTCCCGAAGCGATCAGGCGTGACTTGACCATCGGCACCGCCCAGCAGGTGATCGACCGGCTGAAACGCTACGAGGACCTGGGCTATGACGAATTTGCACTTTGGATCGACAGCGGCATGACGATAGATCGCAAGCGTGGGTCGCTGGCCCGGTTCATCGACGACGTGATGCCGGCATTTGCATGAGGATGCCATGACCGAAAGACCGCACTTTCAGCTCTATGTCGACGGATCTTGGACCGAAGGTGCAGCCGCGCAGGTGATGGCATCGCAGAATCCGGCTGATGGAAAGGACTGGGCGACCTTTGCCTGTGCGGCAGCCGAAGATGTCGGTCAGGCCGTGGCTGCGGCCCGCCGGGCGCTCCAAGACCCTGCCTGGCGCGATTTGACCCAGACGGATCGAGGGCATCTCTTGTTCAGGCTTGCCGATCTTGTGGAACAGAACGCCGAGCGGCTCGCGCGGCTGGAGACCACTGACAGCGGCAAGCTCTTGGCCGAAACCTCGGTCCAGACATCCTATGTCGGTGGATACTACCGGTACTTCGCCGGGCTGGCTGACAAGATCGAAGGCGCAGTGCTGCCGATCGACAAGCCCGACATGCATGTATTCACCCGGCGTGAACCGATTGGCGTGGTTGCGGCCATCGTGCCGTGGAACGCGCAGATGTTCTTGGCGGCAACGAAGCTTGGCCCTGCCCTTGCCGCCGGGTGCAGCGTTGTCCTGAAGGCATCAGAGATCGCGCCCGCCCCGATGCTGGAATTTGCCCGGCTGATCGACGAGGCCGGATTTCCGCCCGGCGTTGTCTCGGTCATCACCGGAGACGCGGAGAACTGCGCCATTCCACTTACGCGCCATCCGGATGTGGCGCGCATCGCCTTCACTGGCGGGCCAGAGACTGCGCGTCATGTGATACGGAATTCAGCCGAAAACTTTGCCGTAACGACGCTGGAACTTGGGGGCAAGTCGCCAATTCTTGTGTTCGAGGACGCCGATCTGGACAGCGCGATCAACGGATTGATTGCAGGGAATTTTGGCGCATCGGGCCAAAGCTGCGTTGCAGGCTCGCGCGGGCTGGTGCAACGGGGCATCCTGGAAACCCTGGTCGAGAAGATTTCGGAAAGAGCCGGCAGCATCACCATCGGGGATCCGCTTGATCCTGCGACCCATGTCGGACCGCTATGCACAAGGGCTCAGATCGAGAGAATCGAGACGACACTGGCGCAGGCCGTCAACCAGGGGGCGACCATCCACTTTGGCGGCGTGCCGCTCGATCGGCCAGGGAACTACATGCAGCCGACGCTGGTGGAATGTGCCGAACCCGGCATCAGCACTCTTCAAGTGGAAATGTTCGGTCCAGTCATGTCGCTCCTGCCCTTCGACACCGAAGACGACGCGATCCGGTTGGCGAACGACACGGTTTTCGGCCTTGGGTCGGGTGTCTTCACGAACAACCTAGCCCGCGCGCACCGCGTATCCTCCCGACTGAAGGCGGGCATATGCTGGGTAAACACGTACCGCGCGATTTCCCCAATAGCGCCCTTTGGCGGCTACGGTCACTCGGGATACGGACGCGAAGCCGGCATCGAGGCGGTCCTTGACTACACCCGTACCAAGACAACCTGGATCAGCACCGCCGATACGCCGATGGCCAACCCGTTCACCATGCGGTGAACGGCAGGAAATGGTCAGGCCACGTGTCCGGACTGCCGATGCCGGAGACCCTGCTTGAGACCACCCGATCCACTCTCACTGGAGCCGAATGAATCGCCTGACAGACCGCAGGCGCTCCCCAATGCAGCAGTGTCGGCGCATCGATTTCTGGACGCACGCCATCCAGATCCTCCGGCACAGGTTCGAGGTCATGGCCGCAGGCCCCTCGACACGGCCGCACATCGCGTCCTGCGGAGCCTTTCTGCCGTCCGCGCCGGCCTCCGGCGCGCAGCGCGGAGGAACACACAGGAAGGATCGCTCCCAAACCGGGGCCGCTCTTCCTGGGAAAGTGAGCAATTTTACTTTGACAGGGTATCCGTAATTCATGATTGATCTGAGCCAAAGTCGCCGTCTCGAAGAATCTCGGGCAGTGTTGACAGGAGCGTTCCGTAGCGCCCCTCATAGCGCGTAGGAACGCGCATCGAATGAACTGTCATCTCGATGTCTCGATCACGGTTCAACATCTTCTGGAAAGCTGGGCGGGCCGCTGCTTTCTTCTCCGGCCCTTCTGACAACAGCACCCTTGCTCGCAGCGCTTCAAACGAATATCCGCGCCCAACGCGGTTGGTGGTACGGATCAGGTTGTTCAGACTTTCCGTATAGGCGTTGGTTGCGCGACAATCGAAGTAGGCGAGGATTTCGTCCCGCCAATTTCGCCAAGCTCGCTCGAAGTCACCGAACGCACCCTTCATCTCATGCGGAATGGATGCTCGCCACTCTTCAAAGGCAGCATCAGCGTCATCCCGTGTCTCTGCATCATAGATGCGATGGCCCGCTTCCTTAATCTCATAGGCCATGGCCAACATGGGGTAATTCTCCAGCCAACCGGACAGCATCATGTGTTCCTTGCCGTTCAGCCGGTGCCTGCGCTTGAGGATCAGGAAACGGTCATTCACCAGACCACGGCGCTCTGCCGGTGTCAGATCAGCCCGGAGCGCCTTCCTGACGGTCTCACAGGCGAAGTTCAGCATTCGCACCACATGGAACTTGTCCACGACGACAGTGGCCTGCGGCAGAACCGCTGCGGCAGCGTCCCGATATGGCCGCCACATATCAATAGTCACCAGCTCGATGCTCTTGCGGTGATCGAGCCGCGAAAGCCGGTTCGCGACCGTCTGTTTGTTGCGGTTTTCCAGAATGTCGAAGGCCGTCAACTTCTCGACATTGGTGAGGACACAGCGCGGCTTTGTCAGATGGATTTCGTCAATGCCCAGCCAGCGCGGCGTTGCAAAGCACATCGCATCATGTTTCTGCTGGACATACTCTGCGAAGACGAGTCGGATCGTGCCTTCGGAAACGCCGACTTCCTCGGCCACACTGGAGTTTGTCCGTCGCAGGGCCTGCTCGCCGATCCACTGGACGAGTCTGTCAGTCATGCGCCGCTTTTCGTCTACGTGCGGCAGCTCGTCATAGAACGTCTTTCCGCAGTTTTTGCAGCGCCAACGCCGGGTTTCGACATAGATCGAGGACCGCTTCCCAAGACGCGGTAGGTCTTTGACGACCTGCTCACGCCGCCCGAAGCCGACGACACCGTATTTCCCGCAATGCTGGCAGTGCGTCGTCTCCTCTGAGAGCCTTGCATAGATGTGGAAGTCGTGGTCGTCCTCAACCACGCGGATCAGATCAAAATCACTCAGTTGGAGAAGATCCATGCACGATCATGGCGGCTAGGGCCTGCCAAGCCCTTTGATCGCAATGCTAGCCATCACATAAACGGCTCCCGCCCATGCAATCACTGCGAACAGAGAGCCACCAAGCGGGCAGTCCCCGAAGACGCATCGTAGAGGCGGGCACTGCTTCACTCGTTGCCTGACGCTCATCGAGTGGACGAACCTCGTCTCGTATCGCGGCTGAAAGGAGTTCCGCCAGCATGGTCACATTGACGGTCCAGAGCTGGGTGTTGGCCGATGAGATTGTGATGGCTCAATACCCTCGAACGCCAACCAACGCCGCATAGTTGTTGTTGCCTGCTCGAAGCTGATACGAACATTTGCTTTGGGATGCGCTTGAACGGCTTCGAAGCCTTCCCGGATATCTTGCGTCTCAAGCCGGTTTCGAAGGGCGCTTTTGTTGATCACGCCGATCTGATGCAACTCTTCATCTTTCAAAAGCTCCGGGCGCAAAGCCGTAATTGTTCCGAAATCGAACAAGTCTCGTCCGGCAAACCGCGTTCCACGATACTGAATTTTTTGAGCAAGAATCTCTCGATCCGACATGACCTGTACAGGCCCGTGGCCTTCAACGTCCATGCGTTCGGGCTTCACATCAATAACAGGTTGCGCTGTCAAATAATCAATCTCGCCAACACCTTCTACGAAGCATCTCAGGTGGTTCGCCTGTTCGGTGTACCGGCTGACCGTCTCTCCAATCGCATCGTTCAGGCGTGGCGAAAGGTAGGTGAGATATTGCACATCGCCAAGGAAGAGGTCGATGTCCCAACTCAAGCGATGCTGATGGCGCAGCATCAGAACTGTTCCGCCACCCCAAGTCCAATCTGATCTTGTCAACCCAACACTTTCCAGGTGTTGCCGCGCAAGTGACAAAAGCTCATGCCAACGAGGGGCCACGCCTTGGCTCATTGCGGAAGTTCTTCGCCCAATAGGTCCAAAGACCTTTGGTTCAAAGCGTCATATGAAAGGTTCAATTCCGAAGCGAGATCAAATGCGTACTTTCCCGGCATTTCCATAAGAGCCTGCCGAACTCGCGCACGTTCGTTTCCAACTGGAGTTTCGCCAAGAAGAATGCTTCCAAAACGCGCAGGCGTGAGTTCGCCGTAGCTCACAGAGCCATGCTGAGCGTAGGCTTCGAGAAGTGTCATTTGGGGCGTGGGCATTAGCTGTCACCTCAACTACAAATTACGAAATTTGATATCATGACATCACCACCGCATCAACCACAGATTACGGATACCCTTTGACAAAAGTGAGCAGTTTTAAGTTGACAGTCACAAACCCTGTTGAAATTGCGAATTTGCTGGTGTTGGGTGCAAGTTGACAAAACCTCGGGGGAAGCCACATGGGCGCATCGCCGACCGCGGACAACTTCGTGGTGTTCGAGAAGGTACAGAAGAGCTACGACGGCGAAACGCTTGTCGTCAAGGATCTGAACCTGTCCATCGGCAAAGGCGAATTCCTAACCATGCTGGGACCGTCCGGTTCGGGAAAGACCACCTGCCTGATGATGCTCGCGGGCTTCGAAACCGCAACCCACGGAGAAATCCTCCTCGACGGCAAGCCGATCAACAACATCCCTCCGCACAAGCGCGGAATCGGAATGGTCTTCCAGAATTACGCGCTGTTTCCGCACATGACGGTCGCCGAGAATCTCGCGTTCCCGCTTGAGGTTCGCAAGATCGGCAAGGCCGAGCGCGAGGAAAAGGTGCGTCGTGCACTCGACATGGTGCAGATGGGTGAATTCGGCGGCCGCCGCCCGGCCCAGCTGTCCGGCGGCCAGCAGCAGCGCATCGCGCTCGCCCGCGCACTTGTCTTCGAGCCCGAGCTCGTGCTGATGGATGAGCCTCTCGGCGCGCTCGACAAGCAGCTTCGCGAACACATGCAGTTCGAGATCACCAATCTGGCGCACGAGCTTGGCATCACCACGGTGTACGTCACCCACGACCAGACCGAGGCATTGACCATGTCGGACCGCGTCGCGGTGTTCGACGACGGCCGGATCCAGCAGCTTGCAGCGCCGGACGTTCTGTACGAGGAGCCCGAAAACAGCTTCGTGGCGCAGTTCATCGGCGAGAACAACACGCTCCTGGGCAAGGTGGAATCGATCAGGGACGGGAATTGCACCGTCAGTCTCGATTCCGGCGAAACGATCGATGCAAAGGCAGTAAACGTGTCCGCGGTCGGCGACCGCACGCTGGTCTCGATTCGTCCCGAGCGCGTCGAGTTCAACAAGAGCCGCCTGATGGAAGGCGCACATACGCTCAAGGCGGAAGTGCTTGAGTGCATTTACATGGGAGACGTGTTCCGCACCCGGCTTCGGGTCGCGGGCAAGGAAGACTTTGTCGTCAAGACCAGAAATGCTCCGGACCAGGCCCGCCTGGAAGCCGGGAAAGTCATCGAATTGGGGTGGTTGCCGGATGATTGCCGCGCACTTGATGCCTGAACGGCTCGCGTACAGTTCCAGCCAGCACTCCAATTGGGGAACTCGAGTGTCATTCCCGAGACCGGAGTTCCTGCAACAAGGTCGGGAAACGGAGGAAGACTGAGATGAAACTCAAGAAGACAGTACTAGCGGCGGCTGCCCTCGCCCTGACGGTGGGTCCGACCGCCGTTTCGGCCGAGCTGGCCGATGACATCACGCTCGTGTCTTGGGGCGGTGCGTATCAGAAGTCGCAGCATCGTGCCTACGTGGAGCCATACATCGCGGACAATCCCGAAGTCACGGCGGTTTGGGACGAAAGCTCCTACGAAGCAGTGGCCAAGCTGCGCGCGATGAACGAGGCCGGCAACGTCACATGGGACCTCGTCGACGTCGTCGCGTCCGACGCCATTCGCCTTTGTGACGAAGGCCTTGCGATGGAAATCAACCATGACGAGCTGCTTGCCCCAGCGCCTGACGGCACGCCGGCATCCGAAGACTTCGGCGATCTGATCGTCTCGGACTGCTTCATTCCGCAGATCGTCTACTCGACAACCTTCGGATACCGAACCGACATGGTCGGCTCGACGCCGCCGACCGACGTATGCGCGGTCTTCGACACCGCGACCTATCCGGGAAAGCGTTCCCTTGAGAAGCGCCCGATCAACAACATGGAATGGGCCCTGATCTGCGATGGCGTTCCCAAGGCCGACGTCTACGACGTGCTTGAAACGGACGAGGGCCAGGCCCGCGCCTTTGCCAAGCTCGACACAATCAAGGACGACGTGATCTGGTGGAGTGCCGGAGCCGACACGCCGCAGCTTCTCGCCGACGGAGAGGTCGTGATAGGCTCGACCTACAACGGCCGCCTCTTCTCGGTGATCGAGGAACAGGATCAGCCGGTCGGAATGCTCTGGGATGCACAGGTCTTCGACCTTGACGGCTGGATCATACCGGTCGGCCTGTCTGAGGACCGTCTTGCGCGTGCCAAGGACTTCGTGAGGTTTGCCACGGACACGCAGCGCCTGGCGGATCAGGCCAAGTACATCAGCTACGGCCCCGCACGCATGTCCTCTGCGCCGCTTGTCGGCATGCATGCCGACCTTGGCATTGAAATGGCGCCGCACATGCCGACGGATCCGGAAAACGCCAAGAACACCTTCCTCTACAACTACGAGTGGTGGGCGGACTACCGGGACGACCTGGACGCCAAGTTCCAGGCCTGGCTGGCGCAATAGCACGAACCAGGGGAACAGGCCGGATTCCGGTCCGGCCTGTTTCAACGGGGTCACGATGCCAAAGGGCTACATAATTGCGCATATCACAGTTCGCGATCCTGACGCTTACAAGGAATATGTGGAGAAGGACACGCCGATCCTGGCGGGCATGGGCGCCAGGTTCATCGTACGTGGCGGAAGGTCCAGCCAGGTCGAAGGCGAACTTCACGAGCGGCACGTCGTGATCGAGTTCCCGTCCTACGAGGAAGCGCTCGCCGCATATCATGACCCAGAGTATCAGGCCGTCGCGGAGATTCGTCGTCGCACGGCGGAGAGCAGCGTTGTGGTCGTCGAGGGTCACGATACATGACTGCAATTGATTCTCCCGTACTGACCGCCGACGGCAAGCCACTCAAGGCGAGCCTCAGGCGGGCGCTTCGGCGTGAGAAGGCCCGCGCCTTCCTGCTGGTGTCTCCGCTTCTCCTCTTCGTTCTGTTGACCTTTATCGCTCCAATCGCGGACATGCTGTTTCGCTCGGTCGAGAACGGAATTGTCCACGACACGATCCCGCGCACGGTCCAAGCACTACGGAACTGGGATCCAGGGGAAAGCGAGGTGCCGGGCGACGACGTGTTCGAGGCCTTCTACACGGACATGGTCTTCGCGGTTGAGCGCAAGAGCCATACGCGGCTCGGATCCCGGCTCAACTACGAGCGGACCGGCCTTGCCTCGCTGTTCCGAAAGTCGGGACGGCGCGTGGGCAAATTTGACACCAAGGACTACGCGGACGCATTCAACGCGCTCGATCCAGCGTGGGAAGACCCCGCGACATGGGACATGCTTGCAGCATCCGAAGGCGCCAGTCTCCCGCGGTCCGCTTCCGCGTTCGCGACATGGCTGGAGACGGTCGAGGCCGATGGCAACGATCCTTTCGACGAGGAGCCCTGGGACGTCCTCTATGCGGCGCTCTATTCGGACCTGATGCAGGCACCTGCGGGAAGATTCGAGAATCCGCTCCTGAACGATGCGCAGTCCGCCGCGGCCCGGTTCGAACCAGTCAGCCTCCGCGATCAGTTCGGGGCAATTGACGAAGACTGGCTGGATTCGCAGGTGTGGCGGACCATACAGACATATGCGGCCCGCTACACGCCGGGCTATTTCCTCAATTCGGTCGACTTGAAACTGACCGCTGACGGCGTGCAGTACCGCGACGAGGGTGACCGCATCTACATCCTGCTTTTCGGGCGCACGCTCTACATGTCGCTGGTGATCACGATATCCTGCATCCTTCTCGGCTATCCGGTGGCGTTCCTCCTCGCCAATCTGCCGCTGCGAACGGCGAACATCTTGATGATACTCGTGCTGCTTCCCTTCTGGACCTCGCTTCTGGTGCGAACGAGTTCGTGGAAGGTGCTGCTGCAGCAGCAGGGCGTCATAAACGACATTCTCGTGGCGCTCCGGATCGTGGACGATGCAAGCCGGCTCGTCCTGATCAACAACCAGACCGGCACGATCATCGCCATGACGCATATCCTGCTTCCGTTCATGATCCTGCCGCTCTATTCGGTCATGAAGACGATCCCGCCTGCATATGTCCGCGCCGCCAAGTCGCTGGGCGCGACGGACTGGACTGCATTCTGGCGCGTATACTTTCCGAACTCGGTGCCAGGAATCGGCGCGGGTTCGGTGCTCGTGTTCATTCTCGCGATCGGGTACTACATCACGCCGGAACTGGTTGGCGGAACGCGTGGCGTCTTCATCTCCAACCGGATCGCATATCACATTTCGTCATCGCTCAACTGGGGACTCGCGGCTGCGCTTGGAACGATTCTGCTCTTTGCCGTCCTGCTTCTCTACTGGACCTACGACAAGATCGTCGGCATCGACAACGTGAAGCTCGGGGGCTGAAATGCCTGGCCTTCCCCCATATGCCTCCTTCACCCAGAAAATCTGGTACTACGCGTTCCGCGTGATCTGCGGCATTGTCTTCTTCTTCCTGATCGCCCCGATCATCGTGATCGTACCCTTGAGCTTCAACGCTGAGGACTTCTTCACCTTCACGCCCGAGATGCTTGCCCTCGAACCGGACGGATACTCGCTCAAGCACTACAACGACTTCTTCACGAATCCGGACTGGCAGCAGGCCATGTGGAACTCGATTCGCATTGCACCGATGGCCACGCTCCTGTCCGTGTCCTTCGGCACGCTGGCCGCGATCGGCCTGAGCCAGCCGCATGTGCCGTTCCGGCGGGCACTCATGGCAATCTTGATCTCGCCGATGATCGTGCCGCTGATCATTTCTGCCGCCGGCATGTACTTCTTCTACAGCCGGGTCGGGCTTCAAGGCTCCTATTGGGGCGTTGTGCTGGCCCACGCGGCGCTTGGGATCCCCTTTGTCATCATCACGGTGACGGCAACGCTTGTTGGCTTTGACCGGAGCCTCACGCGCGCGGCGGCCAATCTTGGAGCGAATCCGGTCACGACCTTTGCCAAGGTCCAGATGCCGCTCATCCTGCCAGGCGTTATATCAGGCGGGCTCTTCGCCTTCATCACGTCCTTTGACGAGGTCGTTGTCGTGCTCTTCGTCGGTTCGGCGGGGCAAAAGACGCTGCCCTGGCAGATGTTCACCGGTCTCCGTGAACAGATCAGCCCCACCATCCTGGCGGTTGCGACGATCCTCGTGACGATTTCGGCCATCCTGCTTGCCACGATCGAGATTCTCCGTCGCCGCTCCGAGCGACTGCGAGGCATGTCACCGGGCTGAGAACAACCCGCGGAGCAAGCGGCCGGACGTGCTGCGATTGGGCGGCTGGCCGATGGAATTTTCTCCATGGCTTCAAGTGCTCGGCCAAAAAAAACGGGCGAGCCAATGGCTCGCCCGTTCCGTTCGCCAACAGGGAGGACGTTGGCAACAAACTGCCGCGTACCTCTTATGCGGCCACCTTTTCGGCAGCGGCACTCATCTCCGCAGCGGCTTTCTTGACGGCTTTCGATGCATCGCTGCCCAAGTCCTTGCCAGCGGCAAGCATGAGCTCAACAGTTTCCATTTGGACTTTCTTCGCAACTTCGGCGAAGGCAGCCAGCGATTCGGCGCTCATTTCGGCCTGGGCGGAAGCGAACTCGGCCATCGCCTTGCTGTATTCCGCAGGATCTTCCTTGGCGTTCGTGACATTGCCGAACTTGCCAATGGTTGCCTTGGCCCAGCCGGCAGAAATCTCGGTCGACTTCTCGGCGGCATCCAGAACGACTTTCGACATCTTGTCTGCGGCCGAAGCCTGGTTCTTGAACACCTCATTGAACGCGCCCGAATCTACAGGGAACGCACCCATCATGTCCTTCATCATCTTCGAGTACTCGTTTGCGGTCTTCGTCATCTTCTCTCTCCGTGCACTGGAAACGGGAGGCACCCGATCCGTTTTGCTGATGCGGCACACATAGATGCTGCAATGCAGCAATTCAAGATGTTTTTCTGCGATGCAGCAAAATTCTTTTGCCTTTTTTCAGTGAGATGGTCCGATCCAGCCGTGTCTGCCCATGATGCATGCAGTGAAATTGTGGATCAAAGTGCTTTCACTGTTTCCGGCTCCGCGTGCTCGGGACCACGCAAGGGTCGCCTGCCGCGGCATATCGGCTTCCCTGGAAACATCTTTGAGACGGCGTTTCCATGCCCGCCGAACCGAACTGCTGGTGTGGTGCGCATGTCGAAAGCGACGTGACCGGCATTGAACGGAAAGTCTCCACCCAAGCGCACCAATGTGCTGCGCAGGAAATAGGCGGGCCTTTGCGGCCCGCCAGTTTTGGATGCCAACAGGGAGGAAGTTGGCAATCGCAATCGAATTACTGGTTCACTACCACTTTCTCTGCGGCCGCAGGCAATTCCTTGGGCGCCTTCTTGGAGGCCTTTGAATCGCCATGCGACGGAGGAGCGGCGCGTCCCGTCCCGGAGCGCGACTTTCTGGCTGCCTTCGAAGCACCGTTGCCCGGCTCCTTGTCTGCAGCAAGCATCAGTTCGACCGTCTTCACCTGAACCGTCGTGGCCAAGTCCGCAAAAGCTTCCATCGACTTGGCACTCAATTCCGCCTGGGCAAGCGCGAATTCGCTCATGGCCATGGGGTAGTCGGAAGGATGGTCTTGGACCCTGGTGACATTGCCGAGTTCTCCGAGCGTCGACTTTGTCCACTTGGCCGAAATCTCGGTGGACTTCTCGGCTGCAGCCAGAACGACTTTCGACATCCTGTCCGTGATGGCAGCCTGTTGCCGGAAGGCACTCTTGAACATACCCGTGTCGACGGGGGACTCGCCAAGCATGCCCGCCATCACCTTCGTGTATCCATTTGCGTATTTGGTCATCTTCTCTCCAACTCCTGACACTGTGCCGCAAGGCCCTGCGATTGTGCAGTTGCGGCACAGATACATGCCGCAGCGCAGCAATTCAAGCAGAAATTCTGCGGTGCAGAAAATTTCTGCCCGTAATTGACAGGAGGTTAGTCGACTTCCACGACTTCCTTGACGTAAGTGCCCGGCGCAGCGGCGAGAATCGGGTGGCTTTGCACGGTTCCGGGAGCCCGCGCCTCGGTCTCGCTGCCGGACCGCGCCGCCAGCCACTGCTCCCAGGCAGGCCACCAGGACCCTTCGTTGTACGTGGCAGCATCCTTCCATGCTGCCGATTCAGCAGGCAGTCCATGGCTCGTGTAATGACCGTACTTGTTTCTGGACGGCGGGTTCACGATGCCCGCGATGTGGCCCGATTCGGACAGCAGGAACGTCTTCGAGTTGCTCCCCAACTGGCGGAATCCCTCGTAGCAGGCCTGCCACGCGGCAATGTGATCGGTCTCGCATGCGACGGAGCATGCCGGAACCTTGATGTCCCCGACCCGAACCGTCTCCCCCAGGATTTCATAGCCTTCGCGCGCAAATCGGTTCTGCTGGCAAAGGCCGCGCAGGTACTCCATCAACATGGCCGCGGGCAGGTGGGTCCCGTCGCCATTCCAGTAGAGAAGGTCAAAGGCCGGAGGCGCCTCCCCCATCAAGTAACTCCGGATAGCCGGACCGTAGATCAGGTCGTTCGAACGCAGGAAGCTGAAAGTCCGGCTCATGATCCGGTTCTCAAGGACGCCCACCTGGTTGCACTGTTCCTCGATGGCGTCCACGAAATCATCAGTCAGGAACACGGTGAATTCACCCTGGTCCTTGAAGTCTGTGAGCGTCGTGAAGAACGTCGCGCATCCGATCGACTTGTCTCCCCGCTTTTCCAGCAGCGCAAGCGTCAGGGAAAGCGCGGTGCCTCCGATGCAGTAACCTGCAACGTTGATCCGTTTCTCTCCGGTGACTGCCTTTACCTGATCGACTGCCGTCAGGAAGCCTTTCTCCACGTAATCGGACATGCCGAAGTCGCGATAGCTGGCATCAGGGTTCTTCCAGGAGACGACGAAGAGCGTGTAGCCTTGGTCGACGATCCACTTGATCAGGCTGTTTTTCGGTTTCAGGTCAAGAATGTAGTACTTGTTGATCCATGGCGGAAAGACGAGAAGCGGCGTCTCGTGCACGGTCTGCGTCGCTGGAGCGAACTGGATCAGCTCGAAGATCTCGTTGCGAAATACGACCGAGCCTTCGGTGCTTCCGATGTTGGAGCCAACCTCGAACGCCTTCTTGTCCGCCAGCGTCACCATCAGTTCGCCGTCCGACTCCTCGATGTCGCGGACGAGGTTCTCAAGGCCGTCGACGAGGGACTGGCCGTTGGTCTCCGCCGCTTTCGCGAGAGCTTCGGGATTCGTGCCGAGGAAGTTTGCGGGGCTCATCATGTCGATGATCTGGCGCGTGAAGTAACTCACGCGCTTGCGGTCGGTTTCGTTCAGGTCATCCAGGCCTTCGACAGCGTTCGAGATGGCCTCCGCAGAAATCAGGTATTGCTGCTTGATGAAGTTGAAATAGGGGTGCTGGGCCCAGAGATCGCCGGCGAACCGCGGGTCTGCCGGAGTGTTGTCCTCGGGCGGTTCAAGACTTCCCTGCATGAGGCTCTTCTGTGCCTCGACGAAGTGAGTCAGGGCCTTGCTCCAATACGCAACCTGGGTCTCGAACACCTTTGACGGACTCTCCACAAGTTCCGCGACATAAGCCGAAGCCGCCTTGGTGTAGAGTTCCTGGCCGGGACCCTGAAGGTCCGGATTGGGCGCCTTCTTCCTGGACATCGCCGCGACCAGACGCTCGGACAGTTCCTCGATCCTTGCGAGGTTCTTGCGCAACTCCTCCGGCCGATCCGCACCTGCGTCGGTTTCATCGGTTGTCATTGCCCCAGTCCCTACGTATTTTGCACTTGCAGCATTTGAGACAATGTAGCGATACAAGGACAGATTGGCAAAGCGGCGTTTTGGCCCAGGTGCGCGAGGAGCACGCATATGCGATACATGCTGACCTACGACATGATGGAGACCGCCCGCAACACCAGCCAATGGATCGGTGCAACTGCGTCCGCAATGGCGTCCTACCCGGTCTGGGGAGCCGTGCCGAATCCCTGGATCAACCTGGTGGCTGCCTGGGGCGAAGTGGCGGAACGCAGCTTTGCACGGATGGTAGCCCGGCCGGACTGGGGAATCGATTCCGTGGTCGGCGATGACGGTCGGGATCATCTCGTCGACATCGAAACGGAAATCGCCCGTCCCTTCTGCGACCTGATCCGCTTCCGAGTCCAAGGACGGCCGGAAGGGAGGCGGCGCATTTTGCTGGTGGCTCCGATGTCTGGACACTATGCAACGCTCCTGCGTCCAACCGTGCACAGCCTGCTGCCCGACGCCGATATCTGGATCACGGATTGGCATAACACGCGCGACATCCCCGTCAGTGCCGGAAAGTTCGACATCGAGGACTACACACTGTACCTGTCCGACTTCATCCGCCATCTCGGCCCGTCGATCAACGTGATCGCTGTGTGCCAGCCCGCCCCGCTGGCTCTCGCCGCGACGGCATATCTCGCGGCGGAGGAACCCAACGCACAGCCGCGAACCCTGACGCTGTTCGGCGGGCCGATCGACCCGGATGCCGCGCGAACCGAGGTCACGGATTTCGGCCGCCGCGTGACCATGGGACAGCTCGAGCAGTTCATGATCCAGCGCGTGGGCTTCAAGCATGCAGGCGTCGGGCGCATGGTCTATCCCGGGCTCCTGCAACTTGCTTCCTTCATGACCATGAAATCCGAGACGCATGTGCGCGCCTTCACGAACCAGATCGTGCTGGCTGCCAAGGGAGAGGCGGCAGACCACGACAGGCACAATCGATTCTACGACGAGTATCTCGCGGTCATGGACATGCCGGCCGAATTCTATCTTTCGACCGTAGAACGGATCTTCAAGAACCGGGAGATCGCACGAAACGCATTCACGGTGGAAGGCCGCCATGTCGATTTCGGCGCGATCACCGACGTGGCGATCAAGACCGTCGAGGGCGAGAAAGACAACATCTCCGCCCCCGGGCAATGTCTAGCCGCCCTGGAACTGCTCACGGGATTGCCAGCCTCCAAGAAAGCTTCGCATCTTGAACCCGGCGCCGGCCACTATGGCATCTTCGCTGGCAAGAGCTGGCGCAACAACATCCGACCGCTGGTCCTGGACTTCATAGATCAGAACGCACCGTCGTAGCCCGAAGCAGCGCCTGATGGTTCCTACACGGCGGCCGCCGGAGTCCTTGGCTGGTCTGCCATTGGCATCTTACGTCCAGTTGACCTGCGCGCCTCCCGGCAGCGCGAAGCGGGCGCGGAGGGGAAAGTCGCCGGCATACCCTGCCACGTTGCAGAACTCCTGCACCCAGGCATCGTCCATCAGCAAGAAATCCAGCACCGAAGCCAGGAATTCGAGATCCTTCGAGCGTTGTCGAAGATCCGCCTCGGTGGCGCCCGTTGCGCCAAGAAAGACGGGCAGCAATTCGTCATTGCCAACCAGCCACGACAGGGCCTTGATCGCCAGTATCTCCGCAGATTCCCCTGACAGCGGCGTCATGTCCGGCCCCCTGACCCAATCAACCGGGCCCTTACCGGAATTCGGCGGTGGTCGAAACGGGAATCCGCAGATTGCGAAAGCTGCAGGGATGCCACGCAAGCCGGATCAGATCACAATGATCACAGCGCGCGTTGCGCGCATCGCCTGACTCAGCGACGCTTGAAGCGCGTCAGGGAGCGCTCCAGCCTGTCGGCATAGGCTGAACGCTCGTCGGAACTCATCGCTTCAAGCCGCTCGAGCAGCAACGTCTCGCCCAGCAACTGGCGCTCCTCGGCAACCCCGCGTTGCTCCTGCAGGATGCGTCTCACCTCGTCCGGTTGGAATGGTTCCGCCCTGAGCGCCGCCAACAGTTCATCCAGCAGATCGCGCAACCGACCGCGGCTCGCCTGAAGATGAGAACGCTTGCCTGTGAGCTTGTCATGAAGTGCTCCCCGGTCACCAGGATCCAGCGCGTGCGCAAAGGGCGCGCCGATCACGCCCCTCACGGGTCCTGCGATACCGTCGCCCCAACGCGGGCGGTCTGGCGCAAGGGCACGTCCCACGAAGGCGCCAATGACAAGGAGATTCAACGCCAGCGAAACGAACAGAAGCGGCTTCACCCAAGAACGGCGCGGGCGTGATGCTGCGTCTTCATTCATCGAGGATGGCCTCAATGTCGGTTCCTGGCAGGAAGGTCGCCAGCGCGACCGTGTCGTCACTCCCAAGTGTCAACGGATCTATTGCCTCCGGCATCACGAACCCGATCCAGGCTCCGAGTGCCGCGGCCCCGGACAGTCCAGACGCGGCGAATACTCGACCAAGCAAGGCGAGGCGCAACACCGGACGGGCGGCGGGAGCGGGGCGGGGCCCCGCGGCCCCTGCATCGGCGCTTGCTGCAACGCGTTCCAGGAATTCCCCGGACGGCAACGGCCTCTCCGAGCGCCCCGCTGCGAACAGCGTCTCCAGCGCGATGTCGTCACGGTTGCTTTCGGTCATCTTCAAACCCCAGTTCTTCCCTTCTGCCGTACAGCGCCTTCTTGAGTGCGCGCTTGCCCCGTGCCGTCAGACTCTCCACCGCCTCCACGCCAATGTCCATGATTTCAGCGATCTCGGGATTCGAGAATCCCTCGAGATGCCGCAACACCACTGCCTGCCTTTGCCGGTCAGGGAGGACGGACAGGGCGGCGTCCAGCATCTCGGATCTTTGCCTTGCGGTCATGAGTTCAACCGCACTTGCAAGGTCTGCGGTCGGTTCGGCGACTGCATTCAGCGCAACCTGCGGCCGTGCCTGCCGTTGCCGAAGTCGATCGGTGCAGAGGTTCATTGTCACCCTGTAGGCCCAGGTCGTGACCTTTGCCTCACCCTGCCGCCAGTCCGGCGCCATCTTCCAGAGCCTCAGCATGGTTTCCTGAACGACATCCTCGGCGTCGCCATGATCGCCGAGTACCCTGGCCGCGTAGCCGAACAGCATCGGCCCAAGTCGCGCCACCAGCTGCCGACCGGCCTGCGCATCACCGTTTGAAAATGCGACGAGAAGTGCCGAATCCGGCACTTCGTCTGCACGTGGCGCGACAAGAGCGGCATTGTCTTCCATCTCCGACCGGACCTAGTGCCGGACCGCCGCAAGGGCAATCCGGCACATTTCGGCGTCAGTTCCGCCAGAAGCTCCACCAGCCACCCCCATTGCCCCTGCGGTGACCGCGATGGCGGCGAGCAAATCGCTCCATCCCGGCTTCGAATTCCTCCGCACTGACTCCACCGGAGTCGTCGGAATCAAGTCGCATGATTCCTCGCAACCGGCCGCCATGATGTCCGCGTGCCGCCAATGCATCCTGGCTCAGCACGCCATCGCCGTCGGCGTCAAGCCGCGCGAACATGCGGGTTGCGGCCTCGCCCGCACGAGCTTGCGCAGCGGCCACGAATTCAGCTTCGCTGATGTCACCGCTGCCATCGGCGTCCATTTCCGCGAAGCGCGCAGCGGGCAGCATTTCCAAGTCTTCCCGGGTGATTTCCCCGCTGCCGTCAACGTCCAACTGCTCGAAGGTCATGCGCCCTTTTGCCGTTTCCAGAGCGAAGGCGGCGCCAGTACCGGTGGCCATCAGCGATGCAGCAAGAATCGAGAGTCTCGCAATTTTCATGTCCTGGTCTCCATAGTTTCGTGTCTACAACCCGTTGAACGCAGTTCTGCAAGCTTTCCGTCGATTCCTTCTCGGCAAGCTGAGACAAGCGCCCGCGAGACCGTTGTCCGAGTCGATGACGAGTCGCTGCCGCCTCATGGGCGGACGGGCCAGAGCGACTCATGCTCACGCCGGGACTCCCGACGTGTTCGCCGAAAGCATCGAAGAACTTCGGTGGGGCTACATCAAGTTGCGCGCCAGATCCGGCAGCAAGATGTCGCGCAGAATAATGATGATGAGGAAGGCCACGAGCGGCGAAAGGTCCAGCGCGCCCGTATTCGGCAGAATGCGCCTGATTGGCTGATACACGGGCTCCAAAAGCCGGCTCAGACCGTCCCAGACCGATGCCACAATGGGCTGGCGCACGTTCAGGACATTGAAATTGATCAGCCAGCTCAGGATGACGTGCACAAGCACGACCATGAAGGCAACGTCCAGCAAAAGGGAGATTATCTGCAAGATCGCGTGCATGGCCTTTCCTCGATGGCTTCACGCATCCACCTAAGGCCCTATGCGCGCCCGTGCAAGCCCCGAACACCACGTGGCGCATTGTCCCTCTCGGGCATTGACATGGTCTCTTGGCGGGTCGTCCAGGAGATTCGGCATGGCTTTGCGTGCTGCGGAGAGTTCGTGCCGCTCAGGCCCGCTTCCTTCCCATTTTGGGGTACTTCAGGCACGTCTGACGGCCAGCCCCTGGCGTTGCCGGGCAGGCGCCTTCGTCCTGATCCATGGGGCTGGATGTTTCCGGGGGCCATGCCGCGGACTTGGTGCGTGGCCGCGGGTTCCGGTTCAGTTCTTCGATCGCTGGCGCGACCGGCTTGCGGCGACCGAGGACGTGGCTGATCGCCAGCTTTCGGAGGCAGCCGAGGTACTTCGGCCATGCCCGCTGCGGACCCGGCACCTGTCCTCGTCCTATTTTGCCGCGTCGTCGAGGGTCCGATGGACGCGCTTGCACGATCAGTGGCCGCGAATGAAGGCCATGGTCGCCTCGGCGCCGACGACCTCCCGCATGTGGCTTGTGTTGCCGTAGACGATCTCGACGCTCGGCCTGCCGGTCCTGGCCAGCCTGCCGTTTCGCGCGCAGCGATTGCTACGCACGATCCGCTGGATCATGAACACCCACCCGCCCCCCAGGGAGCACAGATGCCGTGAGCCAGATCGAGAATTGCCCTTGCGGGTGTTTCGGTCCAGTGGGGCGTTCGGAGATCAGCGCATGGTGGCAATGGGTCGTTTCACGGCAGCCCCTTGCCCAGCGAAAACGGATCATGGATGTCGAAAGGCTTGAACGACGTGGTCCCTTCCAAAGGCGAGATTGACACGCTGTACGTCGCGTTGAAAGCGAACGGAACGCCATGGGTCGTCGGGATCGGAAACCCAGGGCAGCTAGGCATGGTCGAGGTGCACAACCTGGCGTCGGCGGCCCGCCCTGGGCGCTTCGACATGTACGAAAGCCGCGCCATGGAACTCCTTGCACGGGACCTGGCAAAGAACACTCGGAACAACAGGCCAAAATCGCGCGTGAACTGGGATGCAGCCACGTCTTGATGGAACCGGTCGCAGGCCCGATGCATATCGCGCGCCACGCTGGCATTTCGGCGGTCGTCCTGTGGGGGGATGCTCGGCAAGGTTTTGCAAAGGCTTGCGCGAATCTGAACGGCCCAATCGTCAAGCTGTGACCGAGCATGAATTGGGGAACAGCCGTATGCTGGAACAATCAATTTGCGTGAATGTCGCTGCATCGGGCGAAATCGCTGAGCTGCTGGAAGCAAGTTCTTAGGCCTTGGAGAATTCTTCCCAAAACTGGTTCGAAATATCCGACGCTGGTGACTTCATCCGCACTGCGTGGAACTGAGAAATAGCGCGATGTCGTTCAGGTGCCAGCGGTATCAACTGCCGCGTCTCCACCCACCGCGAGGCATAATGTTTCGGCATCAACCCGACATGAGTTCCAGAAAGGGTCAAATAGGCGATGGACTCGATATTCGCCTGCGCAATCCCCGCATTTTGGTCGAGTAGGTCGATGTCCAATTGCACATCCATTGGATCACTTAGGAAGCTGTAGGCGGCAATGTCTGCTTCCCTAAGGCGCGCTTCAAGGTCTGCGGAATTGGCGCATTCGGCGCAGGGATGATCAGGCGCGCAAAACAGACCGCTTTCTTCGGAATACAAGGGCAGCACTTGCAAATCGTCAGGCAACTGTTCGCCGACTTCGATCCCCACAAGGGCGATGTCCAAACGCCCGCCGCGCAGTTCGCTGAGGCAATCCAGAAAATCGTAGACCCCGATCTTGATCCTCAAATCAGGTACCCCTTCGCGGACCCTCTGAATCACGCCAACGGTTGGATTTTCAGGATCCGACACTGTGCAATCGACAATTCCCAATCGGATTTGCTTGCCCGAAGACCTTCCGATTTGATCAAGCTTGCGAGCGCTTACATCAATGATTTCAAGAAGGTGATGTGCTTCTTCCAGCACCCGTTGACCTTCATCGGTGACAGAAAACCCTTGCGCCCCACGATTGCAGAGCCGCACGTTCAGCCGTTCTTCTAAATTCGCTATATGCGCACTAATTGCAGGTTGGCTGATTCCGAGGCCGTCTTGAGCCTTGGCAAATCCACCGGCCTTAACCACCGCGCAGAACACCCTTAAGAGCCTTAGATCGACATCAGATAACCGCAAGTCATGCCTCCCCAACCCTTGGGCGACTCAATCACCTCTGTCGAAATATGTCGATTCCGTTATGGCAACATAAGGCAATCCATATGGATTGATGAAAGCCGCGTGGGTAGGGTCGTTCCAAAGACAGTTGACACAACGGGAGATGGGCTATGCGCGCCACAAAATCACTCACGCTTGCGACCGGGTTGGCGATTGCCATCGGTGGCGCAGCGACTTCTGAAGAACTTACCATCAGCGCTTGGGGCGGATTTTTTGAAGAGACCTTGGCCGCCGAGATTTACCCCGGATTCACCGCGGAAACCGGCATAACGGTGAATTCAATCGCGCAGCCAGAAGATTCCACCTGGATGACCCAACTTATGGCGGCAGCCCGCGCGAAACAGGCCCCCGCCGATCTGTCGCTGGTAGTGGATGAAGTGCTTTTCCGAGGCAAGGAAGTTGGCCTCTGGGCGAAGCTGGACCCGGCAAACATGCCAGGCACGACGGCGCTGAAAGACGGCTATGTGAAGCTTGATGATGACGGGAAATCCTATGCTGTGGGTGCCCTGGCGTTCTACACAACCTTCGTGACCAACACGGATTTCGCCCCGGAAGCGCCCGCAAGCTGGGCTGAACTTTGGGAAGACAAGTGGGATCGGAAACTGGGGATCGTAACGACACCGAACTCTGGTCTTTTGGAAGTCACTGCAAAGACGTTCTTTGGTGGCTACGACGTCATGGAAACCCGCGAAGGATTAGAGAGGGTGATTGCCAAGATAGCTGAACTAAAGCCCCAAGTCAGCCTTTGGTATCGTGACGAAGGTCAGTTCCAACAGTCCTTGGAAGCCGGAGAGTTGAATGCGGGTCTTTACTATCATGATGTAGCGATGCTCTCGATCTGGGATGGCAAGCCTATTGCCTCGACATTCCCGGCAGAAGGCGGGATCGTTTCTGACGCCTATTGGGTCGTTCCGCGGGACTCCGAGAACATTGAGGCGGCTGAGAAGTTCCTCAGCTATATGAGCCGTCCAGAGGTGCAAGCACAGATGGCGCGCACGATGGGTGTCTTCCCAATCGTTCCGCGCGAATCCATGGATCTGACGGATGAAGAATTTTCGGCAGTTGGCAGCGAAATCGAACCCATCCGTGTGCAGACTCATATCCATCTTCGCGAAGGCGATTGGTTGGAAACCAAGTACCAGGAGATGATTGCGCAGTAACCAAGACAGACGGGCCGGGGTCTTCCCCGGCCCGCAACTTTGGTCGAATTCATATGGCCGATCTCAAGATATCCCAGCTCAGCAAAGCTTTCGGCACTATTGAAGCGCTTCGCGACATCTCAATTGACATTGAAGCCGGGGAATTCATTTGTCTTCTGGGCAGTTCGGGATGCGGCAAGACCACGTTGCTGAGATTGATCGCTGGTCTTGAGAGCCATGATCACGGTGAGATGACGCTTGCTGGCCAGGACCTGACTGCCATCCCCAGCCACAAACGCGGCATCGGCATGGTATTCCAATCCCTGGCGCTGTTTCCGCACCTCAACGTTTCAAACAACATTGGCTATGGCCTCAACCTGAGAGGGGAGGACCGCGCGAAGGTTACCGCCGAAGTGGATCGCTTGCTTGGCATGGTTGGGCTGCGTGGACTCGGTGAGAGACAGATATCCGCATTATCCGGCGGCCAACGTCAACGGGTGGCAATTGCGCGCGCACTGGCATTGAAACCGCAGATCTTCCTTATGGACGAACCTTTTTCTGCATTGGACGCCGCCCTTCGCGATCAGATGCAAAGCGAGGTCAAACGCATCCAGCAGGAGCTTGGTGTCACAACCATCTTCGTCACGCACGACCAAAAAGAAGCAATGGCACTGGCGGATCGGATTGCGATTATGCACGACGCCAAGATCATTCAGGTCGGAACGCCAGATGAACTCTATGCCAAGCCGAACTCAAAATTTGTAGCGGAGTTTTTCGAAACCAGCAATGTGCTGCAGGTCTCGGTCGACAACGATGGCGTGTACATGGGAACGCAATTCCTTGGAGCTCGGGCAATCGGTGTGCTGGCAAGCGGAACTAACGAGATTGCGATTCGGCCAGAAGCAATTGAGCTATTGAAATCTGACGAGTCACCTCAGACCCCAGGTACCCTGATCAACCAACGACGATTAGGCGCGTTGATCGAACGCGAAGTTGACTTGGGCGGTCAGATCATTTTGCAAAGCGCGTTTGTCGGTCAGGGACTGACCTTTGAAATCGGCGATAGGGTCGATGTGCGAATGGACTTATCGAAGGCTTGGGTTCTGAGCGGATGACTGCGCGCCCGGCATATGGGGCCTTCTGCATCGGGCTCTTCGCATTCTCGGCGCTTGCGGTCTTTTTTGTCGTGCCTCTCTTCTTCATGGTCGTGGTGAGCTTTTACAAACCGGATCCCATGGGCTTCTACAAAGTCACTTTCGTTTGGGAGAACTATCAAAAGTTCTTCGCAAGCTTCTATTACAAGGTTTCCCTTCGATCTCTCTATTCCTCCGCACTTGGCGCGGTCTTGGTCGTGGCGCTGGCATTTCCAACGGCAATCGCCGTCTCGAATCTTTCGCGGAAATGGCAACTCTTCTGGGTTATCCTTTTGCTGTCTCTAATGTGCCTGAGCGAGGTGATCATCGGCTTCGCATGGTTGATCATACTATCAGAAAGCGCAGGCATTCCACGTCTTTTGGAATTCCTGGGTCTATGGACCAACCCACGATCTCTAAGCCCCAGTTTCTGGGCCATGATGATCGGACTGGTGTTTTTGGGATTTTCCGTCGTGACCTTGATGATATACCCTCAGGCTGCCAAGCGTGATCGAAGCATTGAAGAGGCGGCAGTTACACTCGGCACCCCGCCATCACGTGTTTTCACCAAGGTGCTGGTGCCGTCATTTCGCCCAACCCTGATCTCAGTCACCTTGACGATGTTCGTCTACCTCTTGGGCGTCTTCGTCATGCCAACAATGCTTGGGCGACCCAAAGATTGGACGATGACGGTAATTATCAGCGACAAGGCTTTGGGTGACGCAAACCTGCCTCTGGGCGCGGCACTGGCGGTCGTCATGTTGGTCGTTACGGCGATCACTCTGGCGGTCGCGTTGCTGGCTGAACGTCATGGTCAGAGATGACGCATCGGGCTTCCATAATGTTCCTGACATTGGTCGCACTGTTCCTGATTGCGCCCTTCGTTGTCGTAACAGGCGTTTCGTTCGGAGCCTCAAATACGATTGCCTTCCCGCCCAAGGCGATTTCGCTTCGATGGTATCAAACACTCATCACCGAACCCGACTGGTTGAAGGCCATTGGACTGTCGCTTTTGATTGCTGCAATTGCCGCAACTATTTCGGTCTCAATTGCGCTTGCGGCAAACTACGCGCTCTGGCGGACCGGATCCGGGCTTTCGAAGCTTGTTTTCGCACTCGGCATTGGCCCTTTTTTGCTGCCCCCGATCATCCTGGCCTTGGGCGCCAGCCTTTTCTGGGCTGAGGTCGGTTGGTACGGCCGGATGGAGGCCACCATTGTGTCCCACGGCGTGTTTTTCGTCACGCTTCCCTTAGTGATCATCGCCCGCGGTTTCGCCAGCCTGACAAAGGAAGTGATCGAGGCCGCCCGCATGCTGGGCGCAACGGAAACGCAGGTGTTTCGCACCGTCGTTCTGCCACTCATTGCGCCCTATCTGATCACCGGATTTGCGCTAGTCGCGATCATCAGCGTCAATGAATACCTGATTGCCAACATGATCGCCGGGTTCGTCGTCGAAACTCTTCCTATCAAGATATTCAACAACGTGCGCTACGGCTATTCGCCTGTCGTCGCCTCAGCCTCGATGTTGTTCGTCGCGATTACCGTCACCGCCCTTTTGGTCTTGGCACGGCTAACAGATCTGATCGGCCTGCTTGGTGCTTCCAAAGAGGATTGAGATGAGAGAGCTTAGCCATCAAGATCTGAAGGACATTTTGAATGGCGCCGTCATCCTCGGTGCAGGTGGTGGCGGTGATTTGGCCCAAGGTCTGGACCTAATCCAAACCGCATTGGATGCGGGCAAGAGCTTTCGCATGGTTTCCATCGACGAGGTCCCAGACAACGCTGTGATTTGCACGCCCTACATGATCGGTGCGGTCTCGGCCCTCAGCCCTGAGCAAGAGCGCCAATACAGCCGTCTTCCAAAGGGGCAAAAGCACCCAATCCTTGTGGCATATGAGGAATTCCAGAAATATCTTGGGGTGAAATTCTACGGGACAACTGCCTGCGAGCTTGGCGGCTCGAACACCGCGATGGCGTTTTTTCCCGCGGTTATGAGCGACCATTACATTCTAGATGCCGACCCGGCGGGTCGTGCAGTGCCCGAAATTACGCATTCGACATATTATCTGGCAGGGTTGCCGGCTGCGCCGATCTATACTGCGAATGAATTCGGCGAAACCTTTGTACTTGAAGGTGTGTGTGACGATCAGCGGGCTGAAACCATTGTGCGGGCATTGAGCCAGGTTAGCCGAAACGATCTGGCGGCCATTGATCATGCTTTGCCAATGCGGGAACTTCGTAACGCGTTGATCCCTGGCACAATCTCAAAGGCCCTAGAAATTGGCAAAATTTGGCGTGAAACGCTTGAGGCCGATGGCGACGCCATTTCCGAAGTCACGAGACTTTCCGGAGGACTCGAAGCATTCCAAGGACGAGTTAGTTTGGCGGACTATGAAACCATAGAGGGGTTTACCAAAGGTTCCCTGATCATAGATGGACTCGGTGAATTTTCTGGGCAATCAATGCGGGTTTCTGTGAAAAACGAAAACATGGCATGTTGGATCAACGGGCAAGTCTTCGCGACAGTGCCAGACTTGATTTGTCTGTTTGGTGCTGAAACGCAAAAACCCGTGGCAAATCCAGATTGCCAGGTCGGTCAATCGGTCAAGATTGTCCTACTTCCCGCGCCGGAAATTTTCCGCACGGCAAAGGGACTCGAAGCATTCGGGCCAAGGTATGCGGGCCTTTCGACCCCCTATGCTTGGCCAGGTGAGGCAAGAGAAAATTGATCAAGAATTACTGGCTTTAGTCAGCAATTCCTCCGCTACTCCGATCGCTCCCTGTACTGAGCCACTGTTGAATTGATAGTATTTTTGCGGAGGTGCCAGCCTGTATTCCCATGCCTTGAGATGCTGAGTGCCTTCTGCAATGACAATGAGCAGCAAAACACGCTTTTCCGGGTCCGGCCGCAACCGCAGGCGTAGTCCTGGCGACTTCTTCCCTGCCGCCTCCGGCCCGCTGCACGAGGTGGCAGGCAATGAACGCGACGGGCAGAAAGATCCATTTCGTCCGACTGACGGAGATCGAGTACCGCGGCTAGGGATAGTGCGAGCGGCGACGGCGTTTTCGAGGTCGGGACGGCGACGCTCGGGCGGGTGCGCAGGCAATGCTTGCTCGGTGACCTAGAGGCGCTGCCCGAGCCCAAGATCCAGGTGAACCGCAAGAAGCGTCGTCTCGACGACGATGCCCGCGCCCAGGTCCCAGCCATGCCCCGGCAGAAGTCGGCGGTGGCCGGGGTCGACCATGATCATGATGCTGCGGATGCGGATGCGGCAGATGCACGGGTGCTCGTGCACGCCGGCGACCCCACGGCGCCTGAAGTGGTCCAGG
The DNA here is from genome assembly GCA_022820365.1 of Silicimonas sp. GTDB lineage: Bacteria > Pseudomonadota > Alphaproteobacteria > Rhodobacterales > Rhodobacteraceae > JAJEFO01. The sequence goes on along the minus strand of JAJEFO010000004.1, from coordinate 87,639 downwards.
ACTCTCGCCGCTTCGGTCTCGTTCATCTTCCTCATCTTTTGGGCTCCATGCAGTTGATGTTCCGCTGCCAGCGCGGCTGCACGGAGCTGGCTCTGGACGGTGCGGTCGAGCGTTGGCAGCAGGACCAGCTTCCACGTCAATCCGGCGCCACGGTCAGTTTTGCGAGCTCCATTGCAGCCCCTGATTCGTTTCGCTCAGGTGCCCTCACGGACGGGAGGGAATGTACATCCGGTTCAGGAATTCCCATGCAGGAAAGGCCGATCACTCACAGAAAAATCCGACCTGCCGAACGCCAGGCCTTGCGCGGCATAGGCCCGCGACTACGCAGCACGGCGTCGCCTACACGATGTTGGCGCGCAAGGCCGAACCGTGGTTGCGTACAGCCTTCAGTCCGGCTTAAGTCCGCAAGAACAGGAGGGGTCGACGTGCAAACAGCGGTTCTCAAGAAACGAATTTGGGGATGGTTCTTCTTTGACTGGGCCAGCCAGCCTTACCATACGTTGCTCGTAACCTTTATTTTTGGCCCGTATTTCGCTGCCGTGGCCACACAGCACTTCATGGGGACAGGACTGCCCGAGGATGCTGCGGATGCGCGCGCGCAGTCACTCTGGTCACTTGGCCTGACCGTCTCAGGCCTCGTCGTGGGGCTCGGCGCACCGATCCTGGGGGCGCTTGCGGATGCCGCAGGACGCCGCATGCCCTGGATCGTCGTGTTTTCAGCGCTCTGCGTCCTGGGAGCAGGCTCGCTCTGGTGGGTGTTGCCCGACGGATCGAACCTCGCGTTCGGGATCATCGCGTTCGGGGTCGGTTTCATCGGCGTCGAGTACGCACTGATCTTCACGAATGCGCAGCTTCCTTCCCTCGGTCCGACGAAGGACATCGGAAAGATCTCGGGCTCAGGATTCGCCTTCGGATATCTCGGAGGGCTGATCTCGCTCGCCATCATGCTTGCACTGTTTCTCGAGGGGGAGTCGGGGACAACGATCTTCGGCCTTGCGCCAGCCTTCGGCCTTGATCCGGAGGCCCGGGAAGGCACGCGCTTCGTCGGTCCACTTGCCGCGATCTGGTTTGCGGCCTTCATGATCCCGTACTTCCTTTGGGTGCGCGAGGAACAGGCGCTGCGCAAGCGCGCTCCCGTCGTCGAATCGCTCAGGCACCTGCTCCACAGGTTGCACACGTTGCCCAGACGCCCGAGCTTGGCTTCGTTTCTTGGCGGTTCAATGCTGTATCGCGACGGCTTGAACGGGCTTTACGCATTCGGCGGCACCTACGCGGTCCTCGTCCTGAACTGGGAGATCACGCGGGTCGGAATCTTCGGAATCATCGGCTTGATCTCGGCAGCCGCCATGTGCTGGATTGGTGGGGGCGTTGACCGTCGCATCGGGCCGAAGCCGGTCATAACCTTCTGTATCGCCGCGCTTGTCGTGGTCTGCGTCACGATCATGTCGGTACGTCCAGACAGCATATTCGGGCTGAATGTCGCGGCATTTTGCGGATCCCCCAGTACCATCTGCCAGGAACTCCCGCACATTGTCTTCATGGCGTGTGGCGCTCTCATCGGAGGCTTCGGAGGCATCCTGCAAGCCGCAAGCCGCACGCTCATGGTGCGCCATACCGATCCGGACACGGCGACGGAAGCCTTCGGCCTTTACGGGCTTGCAGGGCGGGCAACATCATTTCTTGCACCCCTCCTGATCGGGATCGTGACCGCCCTGAGCGGCAGCGTGGCATTGGGCGTGACGCCAATAATTGCGCTTTTCGCTACCGGTGCCGTCCTGCTAAAATGGACAGATCCTAACGGAGATCGAGCAGAAAAATGAACAATCGGATTCTCAAGACTTTCGCCATCGCATGCGCGCTTTCCGCCCCTGCGTCCGCCGAACCGATCGCAAAGGAACTCTTCGCCGCAAAGAAGACTCCGTCGCCCGAAAGCAGCGCTCCCATCGGCAGCTATGCCCGCGGATGCCTTGCCGGGGCGAGCGAGCTGCCCGAGACAGGACCAACCTGGCAGGCGATGAGGCTGTCACGAAACAGGAACTGGGGCCATCCGGAACTGATCGATATGATCAAGAAGCTGACACGATTCGCCGCGACGCAGGATGGATGGGCGGGACTTTACGTGGGTGATCTCGGGCAGCCGCGAGGCGGCCCGGTGTCCGGACACCGCAGCCACCAGATCGGGCTTGACGTTGACATTTGGATGCTGCCGCCGGAGCGGCTCGACCTTTCGCGACAGGAGCGGGAGGAGCTGTCATCCATTTCGACCAGGCGAGCCAAGGGCGCTTACGTCAACGACAACTGGACGCCCCAGCACCACGCAGTCCTGCGCGCTGCCGCCCAGGACGAACGTGTCGCGAGAATCTTCGTGTTTCCCGGCGCAAAGGTTCAGATGTGCAAGGACGAGACCGGCGACCGGCAATGGTTGCGGAAAATCCGTCCGTGGTGGGGCCATCATTACCACTTCCATGTGCGGCTGACCTGCCCGGAAAATGCGGCGGACTGCGTGAACCAGGCACCCCCGCCAGAGGGCGACGGATGCGCCGATGCTGAACGCTGGGTCCAGGACATTCTCAACCCGCCGCCGCCGGACCCGGACGCGCCGCCCCCGAAGCCGCGCGTGGAGTACGTGCTTGGCGACCTGCCGGATCAGTGCGCGGCAACGCTGACGCACTGACGGTGAGCCTCGCGGCAGGTCGCTCGCCAATTCCACGGGCTGACCCGACCGATGGCAACTCTTGCCGGGTTGCGTTCCGGGTCGCTTGACCTCTGGGCACCCGAACGATATTGGCCCAGCGTTCCCGCCAGCGGGAACCAAGTCTCCGCAACCTTGCAAAAACGGATTCATCGCATGTCCCGCATCCTGCCCGGCATCGTCTGCATGGCCGCAATCGTCGTGGCATCCAACATCCTTGTGCAGTTCCTGTTTGGTCAATGGCTGACATGGGGCGCGTTCACCTATCCGCTGGCATTCCTGGTGACAGACGTGATGAACAGGCTCTACGGGGCTGCCATGGCCAGAAAGGTCGTGGTGGCGGGTTTCGTGGTCGGCGTGATCTGTTCCATTGTCGGAACGCAGATCACGGGAGAGTTCGGACCGCTGGTGACGTGGCGAATCGCCGCCGGATCCGGGCTGGCCTTCCTGACCGCGCAACTGCTGGACGTGGCCGTATTCGACAGGCTGAGAAAAGGGATCTGGTGGCGCGCACCGTTCATTTCGTCGCTGATCGGCTCGGCGGTCGACACGGCAATCTTCTTCACGATCGCGTTCTCGGCATGGCTTGCGTTCGCAGAGCCCGGAAACGACGTGAGCTGGGCAAACGACGCCCTGCCGCTGCTGGGGCTCGGACCCGTCCTGCCGCTCTGGATGTCGCTTGCGCTGGCCGACTGGGGCGTCAAGCTTGGAATTGCCGTACTGGCCTTGGTGCCTTTTCGCATCATCGTCGAGAAACTGGGCGGGCAGGACGCAAAATAGTTTGACAGCGGCAGAATCCGTGCCAACCTCCGCGCAACCGAAACAGGCGAAAGGAGGTGGTCCAGTGTCCAGAGCGATATTGGAGAGAGGTGTCCGGACAGTCAGGAGACCCATCAGCTGAAGGGCAGACCCTTTGCAAAAGCACTCCTGATTGGGCCGCCGGCCTGACCGGTCCCTAACAGGCCCATCTCCAAGACACTCGGAAGGGTCGCCTCGTCGGCGGCCCTTCTTTTTTCCTGAACAGTCGCATTCCGGTGACCATCGTACCGCCGGAACAGCCTGAATCACCGAAGCGAGCAGACCCGATGTGGATCACGCCTGACATCGAACTGGGAGACTGGGAAATCACCGAACAGTTTGTTCGCGCTTCGGGCCCGGGCGGACAGAACGTGAACAAGGTCGCGACAGCCGTGGAGTTGCGTTTCGAGGCGGGACGTTCGCCTTCCCTGCCCGAGTCCGCGAAGCGACGGCTCAAGCACATTGCCGGGCGCCGTTGGACACAAGACGGAGCAATCGTGATCCAGGTTTCGGAAACCCGAAGCCAGGCCCGAAACCGCGTCATTGCACGCGCGCGACTCGCAGACCTGATCCGGCGATCGCTCGCCAAGCCAAAGCCGCGCGTGAAGACCTCCGTGCCGCCAGGACAACGGCGCAAGCGCCTTGAACAAAAGAAACGCCGGAGCGCCATCAAGGCGCTCCGGCGATCAGACGAGGATCTCGACTAGGCTCAGTTCAGGTCGTAACGATCCGCGTCCATGACCTTGACCCAGGCCGCGACAAAGTCAGTCACGAACTTCCTGCTGTTGTCGTCCTGGGCATAGACCTCGGCCAGCGCACGAAGCTGGGAGTTTGCGCCAAAGACAAGGTCGATCCGCGTTGCCGTCCAGCGGACACCGCCGCAGGCACCATCACGTCCCTCGAACACCCCCTCGTCACCAGAAACCGGCACCCAGTCGATGCCCATGTCCGTGACCGCGACGAAGAAGTCGTTGGTCAGCTTGCCGGGCGTTTCCGTCATGACTCCGTGGGGCGACGCGTCATGGTTCGCGCCAAGCGCCCTCATGCCGCCGACAAGAACGGTCATCTCCGGAGCCGTAAGTGTCAGGAGCTGGGCACGGTCGACAAGGAGTTCTTCCGCCGAAACCGCAAATTGCGCCTTCTGGTAGTTCCGGAAGCCGTCGGCGGCGGGCTCAAGCACCGCAAAGCTCTCCGCGTCGGTCTGGTCCTGCGTCGCATCCCCCCGCCCCGGCGTGAACGGCACCTCAACGGCGTTACCGCCGTCGGAGGCCGCCTTCTCGATCGCCGCGGTGCCGGCGAGCACGATGAGATCGGCAAGAGAGACCGGCTTTCCAAAGCCGTCCCTGATCCTTTCGAGTGTCTCGATGATCGGCAACAGCGGCTTGTTAACCTCCCAGTCCTTCTGGGGAGCCAGCCGGATGCGGGCACCGTTTGCCCCGCCGCGCTTGTCCGAACCCCGGAAGGTCGATGCCGAAGACCATGCCAGCGAGACGAGTTCGGCCACGGAATGGCCCGAACCAAGGATCTGCGTCTTGAGCTCTGCTATGTCGGCGGCGTTGATCAGTTCGTGGTCAGGTTCAGGAACTGGATCCTGCCAGATCAGTTCCTCGTCCGGCACCTCCGGCCCAAGATAGCAGGCGCGCGGTCCCATGTCCCTGTGCGTCAGCTTGAACCATGCCCGGGCAAAGGCATCTGCGAACTCCTCGGGATTCGCGTGGTACCGACGCGAGATCTTCTCGTAGTCAGGGTCCATGCGCATCGCCATGTCGGCCGTCGTCATCATCAGCGTGACCTTCTTGCCGGACCCGTCAACTTCCGGCGCATGGTCCTCGTCCTTCAAGCCCTTGGCGACCCAGATATGCGCGCCGGCCGGACTCTTCGAGAGCTCCCATTCATATCCGAACAGCACGTCAAAGTAACCCATGTCCCACTTGATCGGATCCGACGTCCAGGGACCCTCGATGCCGCTCGTTGTCGCATCGACGCCCTTCCCGGAGCCGTGACCGTTCTTCCATCCCAGTCCCATCTCATGAATCGGCGCACCTTCCGGTTCCGGACCGACGAGGTCGGGGTCGCCCGCGCCGTGAGCCTTCCCGAAAGTATGTCCTCCGGCTACCAAGGCCACCGTTTCCTCGTCGTCCATTGCCATTCTGGCGAATGTCTCCCGGATGTCCCGACCGCTCGCCATGGGATCGGGACTGCCGTTCGGCCCTTCAGGATTCACGTAGATCAGGCCCATCTGGACCGCGGCCAGCGGGTTCTCGAGATCCCGGTCGCCCGAATAGCGGTCATCGCCCAGCCAGGTGTCCTCGGCTCCCCAGTAGATATCCTCTTCCGGCTCCCAGAAGTCGACACGACCACCACCGAATCCGAACGTCTTGGCACCCATGGACTCGATTGCGCAGTTTCCGGCCAGGATCATCAGGTCGGCCCAGGAAATCGCGTTTCCGTACTTCTTCTTTACTGGCCACAGTAGACGCCGGGCCTTGTCGAGATTTCCGTTGTCCGGCCAGGAGTTGAGCGGTGCAAAGCGCTGAGTGCCGGAAGACCCGCCGCCCCTGCCGTCACCGGTCCGGTACGTTCCCGCGCTGTGCCACGCCATGCGGATGAACAGCGGACCGTAGTGACCGTAGTCCGCCGGCCACCAGTCCTGGCTGTCGGTCATCAGGTCATAGAGATCCTGCTTCAGCGCCTTCAGGTCGAGCTTCTTGAATGCCTCCGCATAGATGAAGGCCGGGCCCATGGGGTCGGAAAGTGATGAATTCTGATGCAGGATGCGCAGGTTCAACTGGTTTGGCCACCAGTCGCGGTTTGATCGCGCGCCGAAAGTCGCGTGCATGACGGGGCATTTCCCAGGGGCGTCGTTTCCGTCCATTTTTTTCTCCGATTGGTTTTCCGATTGATCTTGTTGCGGCAGTTTCGGGATGCCGTCCGGATCATGCGTCAAGATATCAAGTCCGACTGATCGGCAAAAGCGTCAATTCCGAAAAAATCCGCATGCGCCCGCCGTCCAGCCAACTTTCCTGGCTGCCAGAATCCGCTGCGTTTCTGGTTGACCAAGAGAATAGGTGCGAGTCGACATGCCCGGCGTGATCCCGCCTCTGGCAGACAAAGACTGACTTTCGCCCAACCCTGTCCCCGAGCCTTGCGGATGCCACGACTGCATCCGCTACATCGCTGGCGCAATCGACACTCAGCCCTGCCCGGAACGCGGTCAGACGATGGCCGCCTCGGTGGCTGCCCGGATTTCGTCTCGGCTGACATCCGGCGCGGTCTCGAGAATGTGCAGCCCCTTGTGACCGACTTCGAGCACGCCGAGATTGGTGATAATCAGGTCGACGACACCCTTGCCGGTCAGCGGAAGGGTGCACTCCTTCAACAGCTTCGACGCCCCGTGCTTGTTCGTGTGGTCCATGACGACGATCACGCGGCCAACGCCCGCCACGAGATCCATGGCACCGCCCATCCCCTTGACGAGCTTGCCGGGAATCATCCAGTTCGCCAGGTCGCCTGCTTCGCTGACCTCCATCGCGCCCAGGATGGCGACGGCAATCTTACCGCCCCGGATCATCCCGAAACTCTGCGCGCTGTCGAAATAAGCCGTGCGCTTCAGTTCCGTTATCGTCTGCTTGCCCGCGTTGATGAGATCGGGATCCTCTTCGCCCTCGAACGGAAACGGTCCCATGCCGAGCATGCCGTTCTCGGACTGGAGCGTGATGTCCTTGGTGCCGACATAGTTCGCGACCAGCGTCGGAATACCGATGCCGAGATTCACGTACATGCCGTCTTCGAGTTCCTGGGCGGCGCGCTCCGCCATTTGGTTTCTGTCCCAAGGCATCACACCGTCTCCTTCTTCTGCACCGTGCGCTGCTCGATCCGCTTCTCATGCTCCCCCTGGATCAGCCGGTGCACGTAAATGCCGGGCAAGTGGATGTGGTCGGGATCCAGGCTTCCCGTGGGCACGATCTCCTCGACCTCCATTACGCAGACCTTTCCGCACATGGCGGCGGGTGGATTGAAATTGCGTGCCGTCTTGCGGAAGATTGCGTTTCCGGTTTCGTCCGCCTTCCAGGCCTTCACGATGGAAAGATCGGCGAAAATGCCCCTCTCCAGGATATAGGATTCGCCGTCGAATTCCTTGTGCTCCTTGCCCTCGGCGACCTGCGTGCCAACTCCGGTTCTCGTGTAGAAGCCGGGAATGCCGCAACCACCAGCGCGCATCCGTTCCGCAAGGGTGCCTTGGGGATTGAATTCGATCTCAAGCTCTCCTGACAGGTATTGCCGCATGAACTCGTCGTTTTCGCCGACATAGGAACTCATCATCTTCCTGACCTGCCTGGTCTCCAGCAGGATTCCGATTCCAAAATTGTCGACGCCGGCATTGTTCGACGCGAATGTGAGGCCCTTGACCCCGCTGTCTTGAATTGCCTGCAACAGGAGTTCAGGAATTCCGCAAAGGCCGAACCCACCTGCAGCAATCAGCATGTCGTCGCGCAGGAGCCCTTCAAGCGCTTCTGTCGCGTTCGCAAAGATCTTCTTCATGCGAAAACCCCTTCGAAAGAACTGCAGCGGTTCTGCCTCTGCCCTCAGGCAAAGTCAATTGCTGCGTTGCGGCACTGCCGGTCCGGACATCACGGCCCGGGCACTGGCATACATCGCGCGGTATCGAGCCAGGTTGTCTGCATGATAGCCCGCCATGCCGGGGTCCGGGTCAATCGTGCTCTCGATGCTGACCGGCGCACAGACTTCCTCCGGATCACCGCCTTCGGACGCGGCCATGCCGAGGCGCGCGGCACCAAATGCGGCACCCGATTCACCCGCATCCGGAATGGAGATCGGCAATTCGGAAGCGCTGGCGATCATCTGGACCCAGGACCGGGATCGCGCGCCGCCGCCAATTGCATAGACAAGTTCCGGAACAGTGCCGGCCGAATGCAGCGCTTCGACACAATCGACAAACGCATAGGCCACGCCCTCCATCGCCGCACGTGCCAGATCGTCGACTTCCGTCGCCTGACTCATTCCAGCCAGAACGCCGCGCGCACCGGCGTCGTTATGCGGCGTTCGCTCTCCAGAAAGGTACGGCAAAAAGGTGAGCGGCTCGCTTGCAGGTCGCGCCGGGTCGATTCCAGCAGCCAAGTCGGCGGGATGACGCCCGGTTACGCGACCCAGCCAGTTGAGCGTGTCGGTCGCCGAGAGAATCACACCCATCTGGTGCCAAGTGCTTGGCACTGCATGACAAAAGGCGTGAACGGCAGCGTCCAAATTGGGGGCGAATCCCTCGGTCGCGACAAACAGCACGCCGGAGGTGCCAAGCGAGACGAATCCCGTTCCCGGTGCAACCGCGCCGACACCAGCTGCCGACGCCGCGTTGTCGCCGCCGCCACCGGCAATCACGGGCGGAACTGCCATGCCCCACCGCTCCGCAAGTTCAGGTCTCAACCGGCCCGCCGGTTCCGAACCCTCGACCAAGCCCGGCATGTGACCTTCAGTAAGTCCCGTCGCATCCAGCAACGCGTTCGACCAGCAGCGACTGCCCACATCCATCCAGAGCGTTCCTGCGCTGTCGGACATGTCCGAGAGATGCTCTCCCGCAAGGCACAGCCTCACGTAGTCCTTGGGCAGCAGCACCTTCGCCACCCTCTCGAAGACATCCGGCTCGTGAATCCGCACCCACTCGAGCTTGGGCGCGGTGAAGCCCGGCATCACCAGGTTGCCGCCTATGCCGGAAAAGTCTGCGCGTGCTTCCAGCGCGGCACACTCCGCCTCAGATCGCCCGTCATTCCACAGAATGCAGGGACGCAGCACCCGATCATCCGCATCAAGAAGCGTTGCGCCGTGCATTTGCCCCGAAAGGCCGATGCCGCGCACCTGCGCCACCTCTTTCCGATGCGTGCCAGCCAGTTCGTCAAGAACCGTCTTGGTCGCCTCCCACCAGTGGAGAGGATCCTGCTCGGACCAGCCAGGCCTTGGACGGGACACCTCAAGTTCCGCTTGGGTCGATGTGACGGTTTCCTGCCCGGCATTCATAAGGAGCGCCTTGACACCGGATGTTCCCAGGTCAATTCCGAGCCAATAGCCAGCAGACTTCATGCGCTACTCCCAGCCCGGTCCGGATTTCGCTGCCAATTGACAGCGAGGCGCCGCGTCCGCCTGTCCTTGTTCCGAAACGCTGTCACGCGCATTTGGGCATCCCGCATCTCGGGATTCGCATTGACGGTGTCCGACCCGCCCGGGTCACTTGAGCCCGAGCACGTCCAGCATGTCATAGCTGCCGGGCGATTGGTCGAGACCCCAGGCAGCCGCCTTGAGCGCGCCCCGGGAATATATGCGGCGGTCGGTAGAAAGATGACGCAGCACGATGCGCTCGCCATCCGCGGCAAATATGACGTCATGCTCGCCGACGACATCGCCGCCCCGCAATGCGGCAAAGCCGATGTTTCCCCTCTTCCGGGCGCCCGTCATGCCGTCGCGGCCCCGATCGGAAACACTTTGCAAGGAAACGCCGCGGCCTTCCGCCGCGGCCTCGCCCAGCATGAGCGCCGTGCCAGAAGGCGCATCCACCTTGTGCCTGTGATGTGCCTCGACAATCTCGATGTCGAAATCCTCGTCGAGCGCCGCTGCAACCTTGCGCGTAAGTTGCACAAGGAGATTCACGCCAAGGCTCATGTTGCCCGCCCGAATGACGGCTGCGTGCTTGGCTGCGGCATCGATCCGCTTCAGGTCGCCTTCTGAAAGGCCCGTCGTGCCTATCACGTGAACGCATCTGGCCTGTGCCGTCAGTTCGGAAAGGGCGACCGTCGCCTCGGGCGTGGTGAAGTCAATCACCACCCGGGCGTTCACGACCGCCTCGATTGGATCATCGGTGACGGTCACGCCAAGGGCGGACTTTCCCAAGGCCTCCCCCACATCAGCTCCGATCCAGTCATGCCCGGGCCGTTCAGTGGCTCCAGCCAGGCGTAGTGTGCTCGAGGCCAGCACTTCTCCCACAAGCATCTGGCCCATCCGGCCTGACGCACCGGCAATGACAACACCTGGCAGTTCCGTCATGTCCAACCTCCCGCTCCCGACTTCCTTACGCGCTTGCCCACCGGCTCGCCAGCACTTAGATGCGGGACATGTCGCGTTCCCGCCATCATGACGGCCCAGGTCCCTCCCAACGTCAGCTTCGAGTTGCGGAACTGATCCGGCGACGTCTCTCGGACGTCCTGATCCAGGGCGATGTCCATGACCCGGAACTCAATTCCATGTCGATCACCGTGGGCGAAGTCACCTGTTCCCCGGATCTCAAGGTGGCGACCGCCTACATACTGCCCCTGGGCGGAAACAACCGGGAAGAGGCGCTGGACGCCCTTCGTCGCAATCGCTCCGACATCAGGCGCATCGTTTGCAGGGGCCTCCAGCTCAAGTTCTCGCCGGAAATCCGGTTCCGCATCGACGAGACTTTCGACCGCCTTGATGACACTCGTGCCATGTTCGCCAATGAAAATGTTCGCCGCGATCTTGACGCTGACTAGCGCTGCACTGGGCACAGGCGTCCTCGCCGCAGACTGCTGGAGCTTGGATTTCGAGAACGTGCCGTTCACGGCCTGCGAGATCGACCCGGCGGAGGAGCAAGTCCTGCTGTTTCTGAACGACGCTGACGGCAGGCCTTTCGGCAGTTTTGACAAAGTTGCGGCACATGTCGGCGCCCGAGGCCGTCACCTGGTTCTTGCCATGAATGGCGGCATGTATCACCCGAACCGGAACCCGGTCGGTCTGTATGTCGAGGACGGGATGGAACTCTCGCCGATTGTCACCAGTGAAGGTCCCGGAAACTTCGGGCTCCTTCCGAACGGCGTTCTCTGCCTGGACGAAGGCGCTGCAGGCATCGACGAATCCCGCAGCTTTGCTCGGTCCGGGGTCTCTTGCAGCTTCGCGACCCAGTCCGGGCCCATGCTGGTTATCGACGGACAGCTTCATCCTCGGCTCCTGGCTGACTCGCCGTCCCGCTTCATCCGCAACGGGATCGGGGTGACGGAGGACGGGCGCGTCGTGGCCGCGATCTCGGACGAGCCCGTCAACTTTCACCGCTTTGCCCGACTGTTCCGCGACGTGTTCAAGACCCCCGACGCACTCTTTCTCGACGGCAAGGTCTCCCGCCTGTACGCGCCCATGATCGGGCGTCACGATTTTGGCTTGCCCATGGGACCGATCCTCGGCGTCGTGAGGTAGGCACCGCTGCAACGGAGTCATCTGGACGGTTCCGTTGCAAGGGAAGCAACCGTCTTTCTGCACCCGCATGGGCAGCTCGACACTTCCGCCGGAGGCGACGCACGGACTTGCCTTTGTCCCATGTCACTTCCATTGACAGCCTCGCACCTTCGGGGCTAGCACCCTGCCTTCTCGGAAAGGAACCCAGATGGCACGGAAGAAGAAGGGGCGCGACATCTCCGGCTGGCTTCCGGTGGACAAGCCTCCCGGACCGACATCAACGACCGTTGTCACCAAGATCAGGTGGGCGCTCAATGCAAGGAAAGCCGGGCACGCGGGCACGCTCGACCCGGCAGCCTCCGGCCTGCTCGCAGTGGCGCTCGGCGAAGCCACGAAGACAATTCCCTATGTCACCGACGCATCAAAGGCCTATGAGTTCACGATGCGCCTTGGCCAGTCGACCAGCACGGATGACGCGGAAGGCGAGGTGATTGCCACCTCCGACGTGCGGCCTGACGACGAAGCCCTGCAGGCCGCGCTTGCGGAGCTTGAAGGCGACATCGAGCAAGTTCCGCCCGCATTTTCCGCGATCAAGATTGACGGGGAACGCGCATATGACCGGGCCAGGGCCGGCGAGGACGTGCAGGTTGCGCCAAGACCTGTCCATGTCGAAAGCCTCAGCCTCGTCGATCGACCCGACCCCGACCATGTCACCCTCGAAATGGTCTGCGGCAAGGGAGTGTATGTACGCTCCGTCGCGCGCGATCTCGGCCATGCGCTCGGCACCGAAGCTCACGTTGTCCGGCTGCGCCGCACATGGTCCGGACCCTTTCATGTGGACCACGCAGCTGCGCTCGACAAGATTGAGGCGCTGGCCCGGACCCCGGAGATTGGGGAGCTGATCCTTCCGCTCGAAACCGGCCTTGCGAACCTGGCGCAGGTCCAGGTCTCGGAGGAAGCGGCCGCCCGCATCCGGAACGGCAATTCTGGACTGGTCATCGCCTCCAATGCCGCTTTCGGGGAAAGGTGCTGGGCGGCACATCGGGGAAATCCGGTTGCCATCGGCACCTACATGTCGGGCGAGTTTCATCCTGACCGGGTGTTCCGACCATGAATCTCGTAACGCGACGCCACGACGACGGGCATCGGGTCAGCGAGGCAGTCTATTCGGCGTGCGACAGGTACCGCTATTCGCTGACGCGCATCTGGGACCGCGAGGGTCGCCGTCTTCTCTACATCATGCTGAATCCGTCGACGGCAACAGAGCTTGCGAACGATCCCACTATCGAGCGTTGCGAACGGCGCACCCGCATGCTTGGCTACGGCGGGTTCCGGATCTGCAACCTGTTCGCGCTCCGACAAACCGATCCATCGCGGCTCATGCGCGCACCCACGCCCGAAGGACCGGACAACTGGGAACAGATCCTTGCCGCCATTGACTGGGCCGACGACGTCCTGTGTGCCTGGGGCAATCACGGCGCACATCGCGGACAGGGGCAGTCGGTGCTCGAACTCCTTCTCGCGTCGTCGAAGCCCTTGCTTGCCCTCGGCTTGACCGGCTCCGGGCACCCCCGGCATCCACTCTATGTCCCCTACCGGTCGCAACCCAGGCCGTGGCGTGAACGCGGCGGTTGAGGATCGGGAACTTCGAGGCGTTGCGGTCGCCTGCAGGACCGGCGGACACATTCCTGTATCCTGGGCGGCTTTGTGCCTGCTGCATGCAGAAAGCCCCTTTTCATATGCCGTGGCGCCGACTATATGCGCGCAACCGACCTCCACGGGGCTTGCTGGACGACATCCCGGCTTGTGCCATGACCCGAAAAGGAGACCCCGATGTCGATCACCGCTGAAGACAAGGCACGTGTCATCAAGGAATATGGCACGAAAGAGGGCGACACCGGTTCGCCCGAAGTTCAGGTTGCCATCCTGTCGTCTCGGATCTCGACCCTGACCGAGCATTTCAAGACCCACAAGAAGGACAACCATTCGCGTCGCGGCCTCCTGAAGCTCGTCGCGCAGCGCCGCAAGCTCCTGGACTACGTGAAGCGCAAGGACGAGTCGCGCTACCAGGGCCTTATCCAGCGACTTGGCCTTCGCCGCTGACGCACGCTTGCAGCACGGAATTGACGCCACCGCGGGCACGAATGCACCGCGACATCATTTGTGCCTGGCCTGTCCTGGACCGGGGGCATTCACAATCGCCAGGATACTTGGCAGTCTGGAGCTAGTTCAGGGTGCCGCTTCAATGACGCTCAGCCGACAAACGCCTGACAGCGACCTGCCCGACATCCGCGTGCCGCTTGACACGGTCTGTTTCATCATCGCCAAGTCGCGCGAATTCGACGTCAAGACCGCATCTTCCGATCCGATGCATCGCCGCTTGATGATGACGACATCGATGCTGCCGTTCTCGAGGACCGGCCGTCGGATCCGGTTGAAGCCGAACTGAAGTCCTTCATCTCGGATCTTTCTGACGGAGCCCAGATCGATTTCGTCGCCATCATTTGGATGGGCCGAGGCGAAGGATTTGGCGTTCAGCCAGCACAACGACCGCACTGCGGAGTATCTCGTCGGAACGCCGCTTCTCCCCGACTACCTGGAAAAAGGCCTGGCCACCATCGGTCGAAGCTGCAGCGAATACGAGGAAATCAGCGTCTGACGTTCAGAAGTCAATCGGAGCGTGAAGCCTCGTCTCCGGAGTCACGATGCCGCCACGGTCGCCGATCGTGATCGAGCCGTAGCGCTGGGCAAAAACGGACGGCAACGGGCGATCGCCTGGAATGCTCAGCCAAAGTCGCAGAAGGTGTCGCCTCCTTTCCGGCTCCGGCCAGTCCAGGAAGCCGGTTCGGTCGTGAAGCTGGCCATGGTTGTAGACGAACTGCATGTCGCCAGGCCGCAGCCGCATCGAGAGGTGAAGATCTGGATCGTTTGCCAGCCTGTCAAACATGTCCAGCGCCTCGACATGCTCCGGCGTCAGCGGCATCGCGTCCGGAAACCTGCTGGCGCTGTCAATGTACTGCCGCTGGTAATAGACCGTCAGGTGGCCTTCATGCCAGGACAGGGGCGGAATCTCGGTATAGGGCTTCATCCCTTCCGGAACTTCGCCCCGACGATCCGTCGCGACGGGGTCAAAGAGCAATGGCAGCAAATCGGGCCGCTTTTCCAGCATCCTGTTGTAGATTGCCTCCGCGCTCACAAGAAGGCTGTCGCCTCCGTCCCGGGCTTCGCGCAGGCAAAGAAGCCCCACGACATCCGCACTGTCTGTATGAAAGGTCTGCCGCGCACGGGTCTGGTAGATCCGGCTGTTCGGGTCATCCGGATTTGCTCCAAGATCGCGCACGTGACCGAGAACATGCCCTTGCGCGTTTTGCGAACGCGCCTTGCCCAAATGCGAGCCGATCCCGCAGAAAATCGTTGCGGCAAGGCGCTGATCGTAGTCAGCGACCGGAAGGCCCCTGATCACCTCGAAGCCGCAGCCATGCAGGAGGGTTTCCTGAAGTTGCGCAAGGTGCCCGGATAGCTGTGGCAAGGGGAAGTCTTCCACCCTGATCTCTCCCGGATCGCC
This sequence comes from Silicimonas sp., assembly GCA_022820365.1. Classification (GTDB taxonomy): domain Bacteria; phylum Pseudomonadota; class Alphaproteobacteria; order Rhodobacterales; family Rhodobacteraceae; genus JAJEFO01. The sequence continues at coordinate 72,391 of JAJEFO010000004.1, read as the reverse complement.
GTCCGTGGAAAGAAACCGGTGTGCCGCGAACTCAATCTCGCTCACCTGATCCTCGGTCAGGGTGACGATCCAATCGGTACGGTCGCGCATCTCGCGGCCGGTCCATGCCGAAGGTCCGGAAAATGCAGGGGGCAGTTGATCCAGGTCCATGCCTGCTACCTGACGAGTCCCTCCGGCGAACGCAACGGCACAATTCTTCGACCGTAGCCACGACGCAACGAACTGGCAGTGCAAGAAGAACCCGAAGGCCCAATGCCAAGAGGCGTTCGGCAAGTTGTCGCTGCGCTAAGCCGCAGCAAATTCGTCATTGTCAGGGAAATCTGACCAATCGAGTTGCAGTCAAGCTGCACGATGCCAAAACGCGTCGCCGGGAAGGGCGGAGCAGTTTCCAATTTTCTTGGGCATCGGTCTTCCTATGCGAGTCGGTCAAGCACGTGATCCGCGATCATGGCGCTGACACGGATGTTGCTGTCATTGGTAACGCCAGCGATATGCGGCGTCAGGATGAGATTTTGAATTCCTGCAAAGATTTGTGCTGCGTCACGTGTCAAAGGCTCGGTCTCAAACACGTCGAGCGCTGCACCCGCAATCTGCCCCCGATGCAGGGCCTTTGCCAGCGCGGCATCATCGATTACGCCGCCTCGAGCGGCATTGATCACTATGGCGCCAGTCTTCATTTGCGCCAGCCGGTCCGCGTTGATCATATGGCGAGTCTGGTCTGTCAGCGGGACGTGCAGGCTGATCACATCCGCCTGCTCCATGACTTCGTCCAAACTGGCCGCTCGAGCGCCCTGCCATGCAGGATGCTCGGGCGGAAGCATCGGGTCGAAGGCCATGATCTGCATGCCGAGCGCCCGCGCAAGCCGCGCGGTCTCTTGCCCGTTGGCGCCAAAGCCGATCAGCCCAAGCCGCCGTCCCGCTGCCTCGCGCCCGGAGCAATCTGCGCGCGGCCAATCGCCGGCCAACATGCGCGCGTTGGCCTGATAGGCGCCTCTGAGCAAGACCAGCGCGTTCGAAACCACGTATTCAGCCACCGACAGAGTGTTTGCGCCGATGGCCGGGATCACCTCGACGCCCAGCGCATTGCAGGCGTCAAGGTCGATGTTGTCCAGCCCCACGCCCAGCCGTCCGACCACTTTCAGCCTTGATGCCGCGTCCAGCAGCTTGGCGGTGACCTGGGTACGATTGCGCACGATCAACGCCTGGATACCGTTCACGCGAGCGGCCAGCTCCTCGGGCCGGTCCGCCAACTGGGGGGCATAGCAGGTTGGATGCGCCGCTGTCAGCCGCTCCACCGCCGCTTCATCCATGAACTCTGTGATCAGGATCACGCGTCAAGTCCCGCCAAGCACAAGTACTTGGTTTCGAGATAGTCATCGAGACCCTGGCTTCCGCCTTCCTTGCCCATGCCGCTTTGCTTCAACCCGCCAAACGGTGCCTCGACGGTGGTGATCAGCCCAGCATTGATGCCTATCAGGCCGTAGTCCAGTCCCTCGTTCAACCGGAATGCGCGGCCAAGATCGCGTGTGTAGGCATAAGCGGCGAGCCCGTATTCCGTGGCGTTGGCGGCTGCCATGGCCTCTTCCTCGCTGTCGAACCGGAACACCGCCGCAAGCGGTCCGAAGATCTCTTCGGTGGCAAAGCGCATTTCCTGCGTTGCGTTGGCAATCGTCGTCGGCTCAAAGAAGGTGCCACCCATGCCATGGCGTCGCCCGCCCTGGATGATGGAACCGCCTTTCCCGGTCGCGTCGGCAATCAACTCTTCAACCTTTACGACCGCGGCTTCATCGATCAGGGGGCCCTGCGTGACGTCCTCTTCGACACCATTGCCTACGACGAGTTCGGCCGTCGCGGCTTTCAGCTTGGCGACAAAGGCATCGTATACGCCTGCCTGCACATAGAACCGGTTGGTGCATACGCATGTCTGTCCAGCGTTGCGGTACTTGGCGATCATCGCACCCTCGACGGCCGCGTCGAGATCAGCATCGTCAAACACCAGGAACGGCGCATTGCCGCCCAGCTCCATCGACACTTTCTTTACCGTGTCGGCCGACTGCCGGATGAGTGTCCTGCCGACTTCGGTCGAACCGGTGAAGGTGACCTTTCGCACCGTCGGGCTGTCCATGATCGCCTCGCCGATGGCGCGGGCGGAACCGGTCAGGATATTCACCACACCATCAGGAAAGCCCACATCCAGACACAGCTTGCCCCAAGCCAGACCGGAATACGGGGTCGCAGTAGCCGGCTTGGCCACGACCGTACAGCCAGCAGCCAGCGCAGGCCCAAGTTTGCGGGCCAGCATGGAAGACGGGAAATTCCACGGGGTAATCGCAGCGACGACACCCACGGGATGGCGCGTTACCAGAAGCTGCCGGTCTCGTGTTGGCGAAGGCACGATCTCGCCCTTGGCACGTCGGATTTCCTCGGCGAACCAGCGAATATAGGCTGCACCAATTGCAATCTCGCCCCGCGATTCGGGCAGAGGCTTGCCCTGTTCCGAGGTCAGCAGAAGCGCAAGTGCCTCCTGGTTGTCCATCAGCGCGTCATGAAGGTCTTGAAGCAAACGCACGCGCTGCGAAAGATCGCTGCGGGAATAGCTGTCAAATGCCCTTGCCGCAGCCTCGATCGCGCGCCCTGTTTCTTCGGCACCGCAATTCGGCACGGTTCCTATGACCTCGCCCGTCGCAGGGTTCGTCACGTCGATCGCTGAACCGCTATCGGCACCGGTCCAAGCCCCGTCAATCAAGTTGGCCTCAAGCAGCAAGCTGTTGAATTCGCTCATGTCATTTCCTTTATGAATTGAGTTTCGTGTGCTGGCGACAGGTATTGCCGAGCGCGCATCATTGCCTGGACAAAGCGCTGGTGCAGGTCTGCGTCTGGCCAGACCTGCGGCTCGAGCGCGTTTCCCCCAAATGCGCGCGCAGGCTGGCCGCAAAGCCCCGGCAGTTCGATGCCGATCCTAGCACCAACATGCCCAAACCGTTCAAACCGTTTCTCTTGCTCATGTCAAAGTTCCAGAAGCGGCAGACCCATAGCTCCGGCCACGCCGCGCAGCATCGCGCGGTGATCGCCATAAGCCAGCGCCATATGGTGTTCGAGCCTTGAAGCGATGATGTCATCCAGCACCGCGCAAGCCTCGCGCTCGAACCGCACCACACCAGAGGTCCCGGTAAACGCCATCGGGCGGCGCAGCATCTCGCCATATCCCAGCACCATATGCAGGCGGCCCTTGGCCTGACTGATCCGCAGAAAGGTCACGGGGCCAGGTCTTAGCGTGAATTGAAAGAGCAGCGGCTGCTTGCGGTTGGTGTGGATGGCTGCTTCGGCCGGACCCTCCGGATCACGCATGGAGAGCGGCGCCTGTCCGCAATGCCAGACCACTCCGGTATTATCGCGAACATCCATATCGACCAGATCGGTCAGGAACACGGGCGCTTGCGCCGCTTGCAAAAGGATCAATTGGGTCAGCGCACCGTAGACATCGGCTTCGCAGGCGCAGGGCACGCGGACCTCGCCCATCATCGCCGCCGGCCCACAAACCGCGCCGCCATATTCCGTGAAGGTCTCGGGCCAGCACCGGATGGCAAAGGCGTCATATCGGCCCGTGCAGCGCAGATCGTCCAGCCCGGCCTTCAGGCGCAGCGAACGGTCGAGTTCGCTCTGGTCCACATCGTCCAGCCCATCCAGCTGCCCGGCCACTTCCGCGCGAAGGGCGCTGGCGGTCTCGGACGTGGCTCCACGGGCCGCGGCAAACAGGTCATCAAGGTCCATCGTGTCAACTTCGACGCCGGCCAGATTCTTGAGCAAGCTGGGGTCATAAGCACAGGTGTCGAACCCGACGGGATGTTCGCCGATCCGAGCGATGCGTCGCCCCCGAATCGCCTGGGCAACGGCTTCGCCCTCGCGCGTTGCCGCAGGCACGGCACCCAGAGGCAGTTCTCCTGCCAATCGCGCACCTCGAAACAGCGCATTCAAGTCTTCGCCGATCTCTCCCGCAGGATCGGCAAAGAGCCAGCCAAATTCGCGGTCGTTCAGTCCCAGCGCGTGGGCCGCAAGATTGAGCCCGCAGAAGGAATTGAGCCTGAGTCGCCCGCCGTTGCGCGGCTCGGGGATGGCCCAGATCGACAGCGGCTGATCAAAGCTCGCGCCGATCGCCACGGTCATCGAGGCATCGGTAAAAGTCACCTGAAGGATCAGCACCTGATCCACGCCGACCGCCTGCAACTCGGCCATGCCCGCGCGCGCGGCACCCTCGTCCAACAGCAATTCTCGGGGGCCGATGATCTCATGCCTCGTTGCATCCAGCGCTGACAGCATCGCGGCGAGGTTGTCTTCGGCGAAGGGCACGTCGAATGTCGGTCGGCCAAGGGGAAGTATGCCGAGTTTCATCTCAATCCCCACGACCCGCGCGAGAATGGTGCCTGTGGAACGCCATGATGAGCCGCGATCGGCGGACGCTTGTCCGCCACCGTCACCTTGGTAGTGCCGCATTCGCCGGCCATGCAGGGCAGGCCACTCTGCTTGCCATGGGTCAAATCCGTCACGTGTTTTCCTTCAGAAATCGTTCCAACGCATCGCGGTCGGGACAGCCCTTGCGGCCCCCGAATTCAGTGCATTTCAGTGCAGCTGCCGCGTTGGCAAACCACACCGCATGACATTCGTCCGATGTTTCCGCAAGCGCGAGCGCGAAGGCTCCATGCCAGATGTCGCCCGCACCGAGCGTGTCCTTGGTCTCGACAGAGAAGGCGGGGGTGTGCTTCACCCCGTCAGCGCCCACATGGAAAGTCCCGTCCTCACCGTCAGTGACCGAGACCCATCCCGGCAGGCGCCCATGAGCGGCATGCAATGCCGCCTCGATCTGCTGGCCGCCGGCAAATGACAAGAGCCCATCGCGAGAGAATGCGACGTGGCTAGCCCGCGCGAGTATGGATTCCTCGGCCGAAGCTTCGGCGTCCACGATGCCTGGCACATCCCATGCGCGTGCAAGCTCAAGTGCGCGAATCGCCGCTGCGGGCCATCGGGTATCAACCAATACGGCGTCTGGATTGGGAGTGTGTTCCGGCCAGTCCGGCTCCTCGACCAAACCACTGCCGCGGAAGTTCACGATCTGCCGTTCACCTGTCCGATCCACATAGACCGAACTGAACGGGGATTTCGCACCGGGCTTGCGGTTCACCAACATTGTGTCGACGCCTTCGGATTCAAGATCCGACAGGATCAGATCGCCAAGAAAGTCATCTCCCAACCGTGCGCACAACAGGGCGTTGCCACCAAGCCGCGCAACGGCAACCGCCGCGCTGGCGGCACAACCGCCCCCAACGAATTCTGCCGCATCCGCGCTGTACTTGGAGGCACGCCGGGGAAACGCATCCAATGCGAACACGAAATCCACAACCGCCATGCCTACGACAAGAATTTTACTCACAGTACGCCACAACAATTTTCCGACTTGGCCGCAACTGCTCACCACATCTCAGGGGCGGACTGGGCATGGCGCAGCCCTATCATTTTGGCGGCCAATCCGGCAAGCAGGATATTGTCGGCGACGAGAGCGGGAAACCCTTGAACCGGTAGTGACAAAGATTGCCGGGACGCATCTCCTGGCCCGGTTCGCTCTCCGCTTGCCAAACACGTGCTCACCGAACCAGACGCACTCTCTTTCCAATTCCAGACAAGTGCTGTAAGGCCCGCGCATCTGAGACGTGACGCTCTGACCCCGGCGTGATGCATGAGGATTGGGGTCGGTGGCAATGGGGCCGCCATTTCAACGGGACAGGAGGAGGGCCTCCTGATCTCACACAGGATACCAAAATGTTCAACGAAGTGAAGAAATCGATCCAGTGGGGCGATGATACGCTGACGCTGGAAACAGGCAAGATCGCCCGCCAGGCTGATGGCTCGGTGGTCGCCACCTACGGCGAAACTACGGTCATGGCAAACGTGACATTCGCCCGGGAACAGCGGGAAGGACAAGACTTCTTTCCTCTGACCGTCCACTACAACGAGAAATACTACGCCGCCGGCAAGGTGCCCGGCGGGTTCTTCAAGCGCGAGGCACGGCCGACCGAAAAGGAAACGCTGACATCGCGCCTGATCGATCGTCCGATTCGGCCGCTCTTCATCGACGGATTCAAGAACGAGGTCCTGGTCATCTGCACCGTGCTTTCGCATGACCTCGTCCACGATCCCGACATCGTCGCCATGATTGCAGCCTCGGCCGCGCTGACGCTTTCGGGCGCACCCTTCATGGGACCGATCGCCGGCTGCCGCGTGGGTTTCGCGAACGGCGATTACGTTCTCAATCCCACGGTCGAGAACATGGAAAACCTGCGCAACAATTCCGAGCAGCGCCTCGACCTCGTGGTCGCCGGCACGCGGGAAGCGGTCATGATGGTCGAATCCGAGGCCTACGAACTGTCGGAAGCCGAAATGCTTGGTGCGGTGACCTTTGCACATGGGCAGATACAACCCGTCATCGACCTGATCATCGCACTTGCGGAGGAAGCAGCAAACGAGCCATTCGAGTTCACGGCGCCGGACATCTCTGATCTGCACGGCGCGGTTAAGGCCGCCGGCGAAGCGCAGATGCGTGACGCATACGCCATGCTCGACAAGCAGGAGCGCGTGACAGCCGTTGGCGCGGCACGGGCCGCGATCAAGGAGAGGCTGACGGACGAGCAACTCCAGGATCCGAATCTCGGAACCGCACTCAAGAAGCTCGAATCCTCGATACTCCGCGGCGACGTCGTCAAGAACGGGCGTCGCATCGATGGGAGGAAGACCGACGAAGTCCGCCAGATCGCTTGCGAGACGGGACTCCTTCCCCGGACCCACGGCTCCGCGCTCTTCACCCGAGGAGAAACGCAGGGGCTCATCGTAACCACTCTGGGCACCGGAGACGACGAACAGATCGTCGACGCCTTGCACGGAAACTTCCGTTCCAACTTCCTGCTGCACTACAACTTCCCGCCCTACTCGGTGGGTGAAGTGGGTCGCGTCGGACCGCCCGGACGCCGGGAGATCGGCCATGGCAAGCTTGCCTGGCGCGCACTTCAAGCGGTTCTGCCCAGTGCAACCGATTTCCCCTACACGATCCGTCTCGTGTCGGAAATCACGGAATCCAACGGCTCGTCTTCCATGGCAACGGTCTGCGGCTCGTCCCTGTCGATGATGGACGCCGGAGTGCCGGTAAGGGCGGCGGTCGCTGGCGTGGCCATGGGCCTCGTCCTGGAAGAGGACGGCTCCTACGCCATCCTGACCGACATCCTGGGCGACGAGGATCACCTTGGCGACATGGACTTCAAGGTGGCAGGCACCGAAAACGGAATCACGTCGCTGCAGATGGACATCAAGGTGGCGGGGATCACGCCCGAGATCATGGAAAGGGCGCTGGATCAGGCCAAGGCGGGCCGGCTGCACATCCTTGGAGAAATGAACAAGGCTCTGTCGTCGGCAGGTGAATTCAGCATCCACGCTCCGCGCATCGAGACCATGAGCATCCCGACGGACAAGATCAGGGAAGTCATAGGGTCAGGCGGCAAGGTTATCCGCGAGATCGTCGAAGTCTCGGGGGCCAAGGTCGACATCAACGATGACGGCGTCATCAAGATCGCCTCTCCCGACGGTGAAGCCATCAAGAAGGCTTACGAAATGATCCACGCTATCGTGGCAGAGCCGGAAGAGGGCAAGATCTACAAGGGCACGGTCGTCAAGATCGTCGACTTCGGTGCCTTCGTGAACTTCTTCGGAAAGCGCGACGGGCTCGTGCATGTCAGCCAGATCGAAAACCGTCGCCTGGGCCATCCATCGGACGTTCTCAAGGAAGGCCAGTCGGTCTACGTGAAGCTCTTGGGCTTCGATGATCGCGGAAAGGTACGCCTGGCCATGAAAATGGTCGACCAGGAGACCGGGAAGGAATTGGCGCGCGAAGCGGCGAATTGAGCCGCGCCAAACGGGTGGCCGGCTGTTGCAAGGCGGCCGCCCGTCCGCTCCATAGATTGCCCAGTCGGCACCAAGTGACCGCGGCGCTCTTCTCCAGATGACGCATTGGCTCGCGCCCCGATGTCGATCAGAAATCCAGATGTTCCACGCGGAGGGCGTTTTGCTGAATGAACTCCCTGCGGGGCTCGACGACATCGCCCATCAGCTTGGAAAACAGGTCGTCGGCCTCGGATTGGTCCTCGACCTTCACCTGAAGGAGCGTGCGCGCTTCGGGATCAAGCGTCGTCTCCCAGAGCTGGTCCGGGTTCATCTCGCCCAAGCCCTTGTATCGTTGCAGGCTTAGACCCTTCTCGCCCTCTTCAAAAATCGCGGCCAGAAGGTCGAGCGGCCCGTGGACGGGCAAGTCACGATCACGCCGAACGAATTTCGCGGGTTCGCCGTAGACTTCCTGCAGCGCCTTGGTGAACTTGCCGAGCCGGCGCGCCTCTCCGGAGCGCAGCACGGGACCGTCGAGGGTGTGCACCTCTTCGACCCCGCGCAGCATGCGCGTCAACCGGATGCCGTGATCCTGCGTGATCCGTCCGTGCCAGCCACGCTGGTACTCGACCGCCACCTGATCAAGACGCCGCGCCACGGAATCCGCCGTCCCCTGAAGGTCGGTATTGACCCGGTCCTCCAGAAACGCTCCGGCGACGGTTGCCTGTTCGAGAATCGTGTGCGGATAATGGGCAGGAAATGCCTTGAGGACACGGCGAACCTGGCGAGCCTCCTCGACGACGCGAAGCAGGTCCTTTGCCACGATTTCCTCTCCGCTTGCAAGCCGCAGGACCGCGCCGTCAACGCCCAGCTCGATCAGGTGGTCATCGAGGGCGGCCTGGTCCTTCAGATAGACTTCGGACTTGCCGCGCGTAACCTTGAAGAGCGGCGGCTGCGCTATGTAGAGGTATCCGCCCTCGATGGTCTCCCGCATCTGCCGAAAGAAGAAGGTCAAAAGCAGTGTCCGGATATGGGCGCCGTCCACGTCCGCATCCGTCATGATGATGATCTTGTGGTACCGAAGCTTGGAGATGTCGAACTCGTCGTGTCCGATGCCCGTGCCGAGAGCAGTGATCAGCGTACCGATTTCCTGGCTCGAGAGCATCCGGTCGAACCTGGCGCGCTCGACATTGAGGATCTTGCCGCGCAACGGTAGCACGGCCTGGTTGGCCCGGGCACGACCCTGCTTTGCCGAACCGCCCGCACTGTCGCCCTCGACGAGAAAAATCTCGCGCTTTCCCGGGTCCTTTTCCTGGCAATCGGCCAGCTTGCCGGGCAAGGATGCGACATCGAGCGCCGACTTCTTCCTCGTGATCTCGCGCGCTTTCCGCGCCGCCTCCCTGGCAAGGGCGGCCTCGACGATCTTGGTGACGATAAGCTTGGCCGGCCCGGGATTCTCCTCGAACCATTCGGCAAGACGCTCGTTCATCAGGCTCTCTACGGCGGGACGCACCTCGGACGAAACCAGCTTGTCCTTTGTCTGGGACGAGAACTTCGGATCAGGTACCTTGACGCTCAGGACACAGGTCAGGCCCTCGCGAGCGTCGTCGCCGGTGAAGCTGACCTTCTCCTTCCGGGCCACGCCCGAGGCGCCCGCGTAGTGATTTAGCGTGCGAGTCAGGGCCCCGCGAAACCCTGCAAGGTGGGTGCCGCCATCCCGCTGGGGAATGTTGTTCGTGAAAGGCAAGACACTCTCGTGATAGCTGTCATTCCACCAAAGCGCGGCCTCGACGGTAATGCCGTCACGTCCATCCGAGATGAAAATCGGCTCGCTGACAAGGGGGGTCTTCGACCGGTCAAGATAGCGGACGAATTCGCGCACGCCGCCCTCGTAGCAGAATTCGCTCTCCTGGGGCACTGCCGGTCGTTCGTCGCGAAGCCGTATGCGAACACCGGAATTCAGGAACGCCAGTTCGCGCAGGCGGCTCTCCAGGATCTTGAAGCTGTAGTCGAGATTGGAAAAGGTCGATCTGGATGCCAGGAACCGGACTTCTGTGCCGTGCCGTCCGTCGGCGCCTCCGACGGCCTTCAAGTGCCTGCAGGTTTCGCCTCCCTCGAAGCGGGCGAAGTGTTCCTTGCCGTCCCTCCAGATCCGGAGTTCCAGCCACTCCGAGAGCGCGTTCACGACGCTGACGCCGACGCCATGAAGGCCGCCGGACACCTTGTAGGAGTTCTGGTCGAACTTGCCGCCGGCATGGAGCTGGGTCATGATGACCTCGGCTGCGGACACGCCTTCCTCTGCATGTATGTCGACTGGAATTCCCCGTCCGTTGTCCGTCACCGACACGCTTGAATCGGCATGCAGCGTGACCGTCACTTCGTCGGCGTGCCCGGCAAGCGCCTCGTCGATGCCATTGTCCACGACTTCGTAGACCATGTGATGCAGTCCCGAGCCGTCATCGGTGTCCCCGATATACATTCCTGGGCGCTTTCGAACTGCCTCCAATCCCTTGAGAACCTTGATTGATTCGGCACGGTACTCTTCCGTTGCCTCTGCGGCCAGTGCCATGCCGTCCATCCTCGCTGCTCCGGGACAAGATATAGGCGTTTTGGGGCCGAATGTCACCACTTTGGCAATATATTTTGTGGCTTTGCGCATTTCAGGATCCCGTGCGCGGCAGTCATGCCGATTCACGGAAAATCCGTCCGAGTGACCACCATTTCGAAGCATGGTCCGCTTCCTCGGAGATCCGGCAAGGGCTCCGGCTGTTTCACGGCAGCAACTCATCTTTCGTGAATTTGTCGCCGGTCAATTGTCCAAGGCCGCTGACTTGGGTTAGGAGGGCACATGGCAAAGACGATCCTGATCCTGAACGGCCCGAACTTGAACATGCTCGGTGAGAGGCAGCCCGAAATCTACGGGAGCGAGACGCTTGACGATGTCGCAGGTCTCTGCGCCGAAACAGCGGCGATTTTCGGTCAGGAGATCGAACTGCGCCAGTCGAATCACGAAGGTGAACTTGTCGACTGGATTCACGAGGCCCGCGACAGTTTTGCGGCCATCATCATCAATCCTGGCGCTTATTCGCACACGTCCGTAGCCATTCTGGATGCACTCAACATGTTCGAGGGTCCGGTTACAGAGGTGCATCTCTCGAACATCCATGCCCGCGAGGAGTTCCGGCACAACTCCTACGTTTCCGGACGTGCCGACGCGGTCATCGTAGGTTGCGGACCAGCAGGCTACGGGTTCGCCGTGGAGCAGGTCTGTGCATGCCTGTCCGATGCGGTGACTTGAATTGCCAGAAGACCAGGCCCTGATTCTCGCCATTTTTGTCGTGCTCTTCGCCTTGCTGGCCTGGGGGCGCATTCGATACGACCTCGTGGCTTTCGGAGCGCTGGTTTTGGCTGCCTCGATCGGACTCGTGCCCCGGGAGGAGGTGTTTTCCGGCTTCGGGCATTCCGCCGTGGCAGTCATAGCGCTGGTCCTGGTGATCTCGCGCGGCCTCATCGGATCGGGCGCCATCGAGAAGCTTGCCGCCAAGCTTCTTGACAGCGAACGGCCTCTGCCGATGCACATTGCGGTCATGGCCGTTGTCGGTGCTGCCATTTCCGCGGTGATAAACAACGTTGCCGCGCTCGCGCTGCTGATGCCGCTGGATTCCGAGACCGCGACGAAGGCCGGGCGCGCCCTCTCCCGGTCACTGATGCCCCTTTCGTTCGCCACTATCCTGGGCGGAATGATCACTCTGATCGGTACACCTCCCAACATCGTCATTGCCGGATACCGCGAGGAGGCGCTTGGCGCGCCGTTCGGCATGTTCGACTTCGCTCCTGTCGGGCTGGCAGTCGCCGCCGCCGGAATCGCGTTTGTGTCACTTCTGGGCTGGCGGCTGCTGCCCCAACGGGACGGCGCATGGGGAAACGAGCGCGAATTCGCGCAGGGCCGTTACGTCGCGGAACTGAGGGTTGGCGAGAACTTCGACGAGAAGGACCTGACGGTGGGAGACTTCTATCCGCTTGCGGATGAGCATGACGTTCACGTCCTCGGACTCGTTCGCGGCGGGCGTCGTCAGCCTGGCTTTGCGGCCAGGCAGGAAGTCCGACCCGGCGACTTCATCGTCGTCGAGGGTGAGCCTGGTGCCATCGAGGCGTTCCTGGGACAGGGCGAGCTTGAGTTCGCGGGATCGGAAAAGCACACGGGAACCGTGACTTCCGGCGGCCTGGCGCTGACGGAGGCCATCGTGCCGGAAGGTGCGCGAATCGCCGGCCGGACGGCGCGCAGCCTGAAGCTCCTTCATCGGCACGCGGTCACGCTCCTGGGCGTGTCCCGCAACGGGCGACGCTTCCGAGATCGCGTTCGTCTCCTTGCGATCAGGCCCGGCGACGTCCTCCTGCTGCTGGGCACGCCGGAGCGAAATGCAGAGGCGGCAACCTGGATGGGCGTGTTGCCGCTCAAGGGCCGCGAAACGCCGGTCGTTCAGCGCTCGAAGGCCTGGCTTTCGATCGGCATCTTTCTCGTCGCCATCGCCTCGGCCGTGGCGGGCTGGGCACCCTTGCCGGTCGCCCTCGCGGCGGCGGTGGTCGGCTTTGTCGGTGTCGGGCTCGTCACGGGCCGCGAGGTTTACGATTCCATCGAGTGGAAGGTCATCGTGCTCCTCGCGAGCCTGGTGCCCCTCGCCGAAGCGTTCGAGGCTGTCGGCGGGGCGGAATTGATCGCCGGGCAAATCCTGGCAGCAACGCAAGGGTTCCCGCCCTGGGTCGCGCTTGTTGTGCTGATGATCGTGACCATGACGCTGTCGGACTTTCTGAACAACGTCGCGACGACGCTGATTGCCGCGCCGGTTGCGCTGGGCGTTGCGGCGGCCACGGGAACGAACCCGGATGCGTGGCTCATGGCGGTCGCGGTCGCCGCATCATGCGCGTTCCTCACGCCTGTCGGCCACAAGAACAACACGATCATCCTGGGACCGGGCGGCTATCATTTCGGCGATTACTGGCGGATGGGCCTGCCGCTTGAAATCCTGGTGATGCTTGTCTCGGTTCCGATGATCCTGGTCGTCTGGCCGCTTTGAACATGGGGCAGCAACAGGCATGCGGACTCAGACATGCATCACGCGCGACGCACTGCAGATTTCGTCAATTCGGATTCGCTGCCTTGCCGACGCAGAGCTCTACTGCATCGCGCGTTCGCCCTCGTCAGGACTGTTCGTCCGCCCGTTCAATATGCGCGCGAAGCTCCTCCGCCTCGCGCCTTGAGTCCCGAAGTCCGTCCATGGTCGTGCTCAGTTCGGCCAAGACCTGATTCAGCTCGTTCTTGTGTTCCTCTTCACGCCGCCTGAGCAATTCCTGGACATTGTCCCGCTCCAATTCGGCCTCGTGCAGCGCCTCCACCAGCGTGTCCACTTCATGAATTTCGGACAGCGTGGACTGCGTGAGCCGCGTAACCAGCCAACGGGTGAACCAGCCCACAAGGAATGCCATGAACAGGATGACCGCCGTGACGGCAATGAACTCGTTTCCGCTCATTCCGTGCCTCCTCCGTCCCTTCCTTCGATGACGTCATCGTCGTCCAAGGTCTCCGCCTCCTGCCCGGACAAGTCCGTCAGGTCTTCTGATATGGCGATCAGGCGGAACTCGATCCGACGGTTCGCTTCCCGCCCTTCTGCCGTGCCGTTGTCCGCCACGGGCTGGCTCTCGCCATAGCCCTTGGCAACCAGGCCGGTACCCAGCACGCGTCGCGCCAGGATTGCATTCAGAACCGCGTCCGCGCGCGCCTGGCTCAGCCGCTGGTTCATGGTTTCACGACCCTGGCTGTCGGTGTGACCGCTGATCTCGACCCTGATTCCTTCGCACTCGCGAAAGACGTCCGCAATCGCATCTATGGTTTCGGCAGCATCGTCGCCGAAGGTGCTGGACGACGGATTGAAGGTGATCTTCTTCCTTTCGGCCGCTTCGTTTACCCGGGCCAGGCATTCCTCGGGCGTCGGCAACACGATCTGCGGCTCACTGACCTCGATATACGTAACGTCAAGTTCATAGGTCGCGCCACCCCCCAGCTTGCCCGAAAGAACACCCGTGATTGCGGATTGCGCGTCCTCGAATGCCGCATTGCCGGCAATCGTGAACTTGTCGGCGGTCACGTTGACAATCCCATTGCTCAGAAACTGCATTGCCTCCAGCGCCGCCAGCACGCGCTGCGTCCATCCGCTCGGCAAGTCCTGCTCCAAGTCAGTCGCCGAATGTACCTGATCGCTCCCAAAATGGGCGACAGCAAGACTCTCGACAGCCGCACGGGTTGAATCGCTTCCAAGCATTCCGCGAAGCTGAACATGTCCCTCGGGCGAAAGGGTTGCGGTGAATTCCGGCAAGCGGCGTTCTTCGTCCTGCGCGACTTCCTCGGGCAGAATCGCCTGCAACGAAAAGACCGGCGGCAGGGCCTCCTCAAGCTCCGCCGAGACACGTTCGAATCGTGGTGGCGGCGTGCTCGCTGTCGCTGTCAGCGTGACATCGGCATTGGACATGGTGAACGTGCCTTCGCCAACCTCGGCAACGGCGCCAATTCCAGCCACCGCTGCCTCGCCCCATCGGGTCGAAGGCGTTCCGAGGGCCAGGATGCATGTCGCGTCCTCGCCAAGTCCCACGTTTCGGGCCGCTTCGAGAATTGCGTCTCGCGCCGCCTCGCTGTCAGCGGAGCAGGCATCGAATCGCACGCCGTCGCTGTCGATCTGGAACCTGAGCGCGAAGGGTGCGACGACCGGGCGCGGCGCGGTGATGTTCAAGACAAGCTCCAGGTCTGCCGGCGCATCCCGACGCAGTTGCCGTTCCAGCTTGCGCTTGTCATCGGCATCCTCGGCCACGGCATGGATCGAGACCCCCGAAGCCGTGATCGACACTTTCGAGCGAGGCAAGACGCCGACGGCCTCAACTCCGAAATCCACGGCACGATGCCACCCGTCAGCCGGTTCGAAATCAAGGGTTCCGAGCAATTCCGAGACCGGCGCATCATCCACGTGCTCCCGGACCATCTTCAAGACGCTTTCGACATCCATCGACGACGGCACAAGACCGGCAAGCGAAACGCCGCTGTCGTAGCGCAGGATCTCGATCGAGAACTCAGGAGGCTGGATTGTCACCGGGTCAGCAACTTCCATTCGATCCATGATGCGCGCGGAACTGGCAGCCCGGCCTGCGGTCGAAAGCGCGGCAAACCGCGTCGCCTCGTCCGGAGCAACGCCGCTCAAAGTGACATGCAGGCCGTCGATCTGGACAACTGTCCATTCATGGCCCGACTGCGACAGCCCGGAGTCAATGCTTCTCAGTGTCCGCGCCTCGACAAGATTCCTGGCCCAGACCGCAGCCGCAAGACACAGACCTGCTCCTGCCGCCAACGCCAACAGATGCGGGATGGAGCGCAGGCGCAAGACGATCCACCGAAAGGACATATTTCCTTGTAAGCTTCGCCTCGATCTCGCGCAATCATTCAAAGGAATGTTGCCGCGCACAGGAAGAGAACCGGAATCAGCCCTGCATCACGATTTTCCCGAAAGAGCTTCAGGCATCGCTCAGGATTGCCAACCTCCAGCCGTGCGACTTGCCAAACCAGATGCAGTCCAAACGCGAGCGTTCCGGCCAGCACGAATCCTGGCTGCAGAATGCCTTCATCAGGTCGGGCGGCGCCGATGAGGCCAATGCCGAGAAGGAAAGTTGACGCGACAAGGAAGCGATTCAGCCAGCGCCTAGTCTCAGCACCAAAGAGCCGCGCCGTCGACTTGACACCGATGACCGCGTCATCTCTTCGGTCTTGCAGGGCATAAATCGTGTCGTAGAACAGGGTCCAGGCAATTCCGGCGACGTAAATTGCCAAGGCTGGCCAAGCCAGCGTCCCCGTGACTGCCGCCCAGGCCAGAAGCGCGCCCCAGTTGAAGGCCAGTCCCAGAAACACCTGCGGCCACCAGGTAAATCGCTTGGCAAACGGATAAACCACCACCAGGACCACGGACGCGAGACCCAACAGGACGGCCGCACTCCCGAATGTCAGGAGGACAAGCAACGCCGCCAGCGCCTGCACCGTCATCCAGGCTGCTGCCCCGGCCACGGAGATCTGTCCCGAAGGAATTGGCCGCGAACGGGTGCGTTCAACCTCGGCATCGAACTTGCGGTCAGCAATGTCGTTCCACGTGCATCCGGCTCCCCGCATCAGCCATGCCCCGATGGCGCACCCGATGCCGATCCACGCATGCTGCAGGATCTGCGTTCCCTGGTGCAGCGATGCCGCGCCCAGTCCCCACCAGCATGGCAACAGGAGAAGCCAGGTTCCGATTGGCCGGTCCGCCCTGCTGAGCCGCAGGTAAGGGCGCGTCGCCGGCGGCGCCCAGCGATCAACCCAGTTGCCCGGAACCGCATCTGCCACTTGCCCGTCTGGTGCCCCTTCGGCCATATGATCCCAGCCATGAAACGCGCGAAAGTCAGGATATATGTAGAGCACCCGCTGGGCGAGGGGCAATCGATCGCGCTTGCACGTGACCAGGCGCATTATCTGTTCTCGGTCATGCGCCTGGCGGTCGGGGACCTCGTTTCCGTCTTCAACGGCAATGACGGAGAGTGGGAGGCGGAGGTCGCGGACGCCGGAAAGCGGAACGGGACCCTCATGTGTCGAATCCAGAGCGCCGGTCAGCGGAATCCGCCCGACCTCTGGCTCCTCTTTGCACCGATCAAGAAGGCCCGCACGGACTTCATCGTGGAAAAGGCTGCGGAAATGGGTGCGGCCCGCATCGTGCCGGTCCGAACCGAGTTCACCGATGCCGCAAGGATCAAGAGAGACCGGCTTCAAGCCCATGCCGTTGAAGCAGTAGAGCAGTGCGGCGGAACCAGCGTGCCCCGCGTCGAGGAGATGTCGGCGCTCGCTCGAATCCTGGGGGCATGGCCCGAAGGTCGCCGGTTGATGTTCTGCGACGAGGCGCTCGCGGGCAAGGGAGTCGACCTGTCGGGAGCCTCTGGGCCTTGGGCCATCCTGATTGGTCCAGAAGGCGGTTTCTCCGAGGCGGAACGCTGCATGATCGGCGCGATGCCGCAAGCGGTTGGGGTCTCGCTGGGACCACGCGTGCTGCGTGCCGACACGGCAGCTGTCGCGGCAATGACGCTCTGGCAGTCACGCCTGGGCGACTGGAAGTGACGCAAGTCCGGACCTGTGCTGACATGTTGCCGATGGCCGCTGCCGGCACCGAAGTGCATTTCTCCGGATCTTGACCGTCCCGGGACTGGACCCTGCGCAGAAATTCGGGGACGCTTGCGCCGGAGACGGTCGGAGCGGCTGGCACGGAACGCTGGCGGCACAGGCCATTGAGAGGAGGCGCCCCGTGAGCATGATCCGGCCAGAGGCCAGGGCCTTCCTGTCCAGGTGGCAGGAAGCGATTCTCTCGGGCATTGTCCTGCTCGGCTCCCTTCAGGCGGCTGCCGTGACGACCGGATTGGTTCGGGGCCTGTCCTACGCGGCGGCACTTGTAAGTGCAGCACTGTTCATCGAGGGCGTGCGGAGGGGACGCCGCCCCTACCGCGGCACCGGCGCAGGCAGGGTCGAGGTCGACGAGCGCCAGATCACGTATTTCAGCTCGCTTGGCGGAGGAGCGATTTCGATCAACGATCTCGTCCGGGTCAAGGTGCGCCCTGGCGACCGGAACCCGACCGGTCCGGACTTCTTCTGGGAATTCACCGACCTTCACGGGCAACGCCTTACGATTTCGGGGGACGTGGGCAACGGGGCGGCGCTCTTTGACGCCCTTACTGCCCTGCCTGGCGCGGACCTCGATGCCGCAATCCGTGTATCGGGACCGGATGCGGACCGGGAGCAGGTCGTTTGGGAAGCCGCCGCCAAGGAGCCGGATTGACACAAGCGCGAATTCGGGCAAGTCAGCAGCCCTGACTTGTCGACGTGAGCAACGCAATGTCCATTCCGCAGACTGGCGGCGGTCCAATCGAAAGACGCGAGCAGCTGGTCGAGTACCTTGCCTCGGGCTGCAAACCACCGGAAGAGTGGCGCATCGGAACCGAGCACGAGAAGTTCGGCTACTGCAAGGACACGCTCAAGCCGCTGCCCTATGAGGGCCCTCGCTCGATCAAGGCCATCCTCGAAGGCCTCCGCGACAGGTATGGCTGGTCGCCCGTCGACGAGGGCGGCAACATCATCGGCCTTGCCAAGGAAGGCGCGAACATCTCGCTCGAGCCGGGCGGCCAGCTGGAGCTTTCGGGTGCACCGCTGGAGAACATTCACCAGACTTGTGACGAAGTGAACGAGCACCTGCGCGAGGTGCGTGCGGTGGCAGACGAAATTGGTGCGGGCTTCATCGGCCTCGGAGCGGCTCCTCACTGGACTCATGACGACATGCCTCTCATGCCCAAGGGCCGCTACCGGCTGATGGACGGTTACATGCAACGTGTCGGAACGCTCGGCACGCAGATGATGCGGCGAACCTGCACCGTGCAGGTCAACCTCGACTTCGAGTCCGAAGCGGACATGGTGCAAAAGCTGCGCGTGGCGCTGGCCCTGCAACCGGTCGCCACGGCACTGTTCGCGAATTCGCCGTTTCTGCATGGCGAGATCAACGGCCACAAGAGCTGGAGAAGCCGGATCTGGCGCGACCTGGATCCCGACCGGACCGGAATGCTGCCCTTCGTTTTCGAAGAGGGGTTCGGATTCGAGACTTGGGCGGAATATGCACTGGATGTGCCGATGTACTTCGTCTTCCGGGATGGCGCCTACATAGACGCGCTCGGCCAGTCCTTCCGGGACTTCCTGAAGGGCAGGCTGCCGGCGCTCCCGGGCGAGATCCCAATGCTGTCCGACTGGGCCGATCACCTGACGACGATTTTCCCCGAGGCACGCATCAAGAAGTTCATCGAAATGCGCGGCGCCGACGGCGGACCGTGGCGGCGCCTTTGCGCGTTGCCTGCGTTCTGGGTCGGACTGATTTACGACAAGACCGCCCTCGATGCGGCTTGGGACATCGTCAGGACCTGGGACGCGGAGACGCGGGAGACGATGCGGATTGCTGCGTCGGTTGACGGCCTTGCCGCCGAGGCGGGCGGCATCGGCATGCATGCCCTGGCGCTGGAAGTCGTCGAGATTGCAGAAGCCGGTCTCAAGGCGCGGGCACAGGAGGGTGCAGGCGGCCTCTTGCCGGACGAAACCCACTTTCTCAGTGCCCTGAAGGAGACCCTCGAAACCGGCGAGACGCTCGCTGACGAAATGATCCGGCTTTTCGAGACCGACTGGGATCGGGACGCGACGCGGGCATTTGCGGAATACAGCTACTGACTGCCTTGGGCGCGGGACCCGGCCATGCAGACCGCCAAAGTCGCCGGAGACGCGACATCGGACGTGGTCTGCGGCATTTCATCCGCCAATTGCGCGCCACCCGGCAGGGCTTTCCCGAGAGCGGCAGCCAAACTATAAGGCGCCCATGAGTCTTCGCGCCCGTCACCTCCTCGGCATCGAGCATCTCGAGCCGGACGAAATAATCACGCTGCTTGATCTGGCCGACACCTATGTTGACTTGAACCGCCGAGACGTGAAGCACGACACCGCGCTCACGGGACTTACGCAAATCAACATGTTTTTCGAACACTCTACCCGCACGCAGGCAAGTTTCGAAATCGCAGGCAAGCGACTCGGCGCGGACGTGATGAACATGCACATGCAGTCATCGTCGGTCAAAAAGGGCGAGACGCTCATCGACACCGCCCTCACGCTCAATGCCATGCATCCGGACCTGCTCGTGGTACGTCACCCGAATTCCGGCGCAGTGAGCTTGCTGGCGCAAAAGGTCAATTGTGCTGTGATCAACGCCGGCGACGGTCGGCACGAGCACCCGACTCAGGCGCTTCTTGACGCGTTGACCATCCGACGCGCGAAGGGGCGGCTCCAGCGACTGACGGTTGCGATCTGCGGTGACATTGCGCATTCCCGCGTCGCGCGATCGAACATCCTGCTCCTCGGCAAGATGGAGAACCGGATCAGGCTCGTCGGTCCGCCGACGCTGATGCCCGCCAGCGCAACCGGATGGGGCGTTGAGGTGTGCACAGATCTGGAAGACGGACTCGCGGACGCCGACGTCGTCATGATGCTCCGCCTGCAAAGGGAGCGCATGGACGGCGCATTCATTCCCTCCGAGCGAGAATACTACCACCGGTTCGGCCTGGACGGCGAAAAGCTCCGATATGCAAAGGACGACGCCATCGTCATGCATCCAGGCCCCATGAACCGCGGTGTCGAGATCGACGGCACCATCGCCGACGACATCAACCGTTCCGTAATCCAGGATCAGGTCGAGATGGGCGTCGCCGTCCGCATGGCCGCCATGAAGCTCCTGGCCGGAAATCTCCACGCCGCGAGGGCGGAGACGGGCGTGATGGCCTGACGGAAGGTCACAGGCCTGCCGCGCAATCCCTTGCGATCGAGACTTGTCCTGAATGATCGACCGCGTCGTGCTGCCTCTCAGTCAAGACGCATTCACTCTTCACGGACCCGTCGGCGAGGCTACGCTCCCCCACAGGCATGTCGATCCCAGACACCTCGCAGCGTGCTTGCCCTTATGCCTTGGCTTCGTGGCGGGCGGCGGTTTAAAGCGCCAGTCAAGCCATGCGTCCGAGCGTCGTCAGTTCCCTTCCGAAACCAGGACGTACCCACGGTTTTCGACCGTGTCGAAGGTTCGCATTGCCGCGACAAGGTCGTCCGCAGCGACCCAGACCCAAGGGGCGCGGTTCGGGTTGACGTCCATCACCAGGAAGGAATCGCTGGCTTCATCGTAGGCCCCCACCGGAGAAATGTGGCCGCCGCCTGGCTGGCCGAGGGCCTTGCGTGAGTAGTTGACCAGCACGTAGTCGCCTTCCGTGGTCAGGTTCCCGACCAATTCGCGCCGAATCATCGAGGCGTCCGCGCCGTCGTCGACGACCCTGAGCGCGACCTCGAGGCCATGACTGCGCAGAAGTTCCGCCAGCTGGTGCAACTGGAAGCCGAAATCGCTCTTCGACTCGCCCTTGATCGGGATGGGCTTGCCCAACACCTCGAGTCGCGATTTCGCCCGGTCAGTGAAGACGTTGTTCGGCGTGTACTTCCCGTAGAACGGGTCGGCACCTTCCCACAGCCATGCCATCTCCGCCTTCGCAATGGACGCCCTGTCCTTCGGCAAGTCATCCCGCTTGCCGAGTCGCAGCGCGTTCAGAACGATTGCCGACGACACCGGACCACAGAAGATCGCATTGTCCTGGCTGATGAAATGGTTGCTGAGAGGAAAGAAGTCCGTCTTGTGAGAAGAGCGCGCCAGCCGGTTCAGGCTGTCAGCGGACTGCCACTCGACAAGATCGGCCGCGCGGGCCTCGACCGAAATGAGAAGGCAGCACAGCACCGCCAGAAACGTAGCAAAGAATCCTCGTCGCATCTTGGGTCTCCCTTTTCGATGCCGCATCTGATCCGGCCCACGCAAGTCGGGGCGATTCGCACGCGATCCCGCCCCTGCCTACTCCGGAGACGATTCGCAGGCCAGCCGGAATTTTTGGCCGGATCGCCCCCCGTTCCAGACAGCTTGAAGAGGCCTGGACGCAAGATCAAACCTTGCCTTCAGGGTGCATTCGAGCGCGCGAATTCCGGTCTTGAGCACTTGCCAGCATCCCTCATGACCTTTCGGCGGCCGGCAACGAAATCGTCGCCCGCAACCCGCCCTTGGCGCGATTCCCGAGCAGGACGCCGCCGCCATGTCCCCGGACGATGCTCCGTGCGATGGCTAGCCCCAACCCGCTTCCTCCGGTGTCGCGGTTGCGTGACGCCTCTAGCCGCACGAACGGATCAAAGACCCGCTCCTGCTCCTCCTCCGGAATCCCCGGCCCCTCGTCCTCGATGACGACGTGGATTGCGGCATGGTCCGTATCGATCCGCACGGTTGCGCGCGTCCCGTAGATGGCCGCGTTCTCCATCAAGTTGCGCAGGGCGCGCCGCAGCGCCACCGGTCGGCAGATGATCAGGACACGGTCGGATTCGGTCACCTCGATGTCATGCCCCAGCGCCCCGAGATCGCCAGCGACGCTGTCTATCAGCGCATTCAGGTCGACCTTGCGTGTTTCTTCCCGCTGCATGTCTTCGCGGATGAATGCGAGCGTGTCCTCGATCATCCGCTGCATCTCGTCGAGCGCCGCGTAGATCTTCGTCTTCGTCTCAGAGTCCTCCACGAGTTCGGCGTGAAGGCGAAGGCTCGTGATCGGAGTCCGCAGATCGTGTGAGACCGCCGCAAGCATGGCCGTGCGGTCGCGGACGTACCGATCCAGCCGCCCGCGCATGAGATTGAACGCACGCACCGTCTCCTGCGTCTCCACAGGTCCTTCCTCGGGCAGGTCTTCCACTGCCTCGCCCAGACCGAACCTGCTCGCCGCTTCAGCGAGGCTTCGCATCGGCCTGACGATCCGTCTTGCCGCGAGAACCGCCACGGCAGCAATGACCAGGGCCGAGAGCAGAAAGGTCAGCACGAATGTCCAGCCCCAGGGCGGCGCATCCGGCGGCGGAACCACACTGACATTCAGCCATTGACTGCCGGAGAGCGCTACAGATGCCGTGAACCAGTCGGACTCCCGGTGGCCATGGACTTCGCCGCGACCATGTTCACCGTCGCCGACGTGTTCCTGGTCACCTGCCCGGCCATATTCAATGCTGAAGTTTGTCCGGAGCGGTGCAATGCGGATCCGCTCCGGCTCCTCGCCCAATATGGCGGCAAAGTCCCGTGCCATCCCGGCTGACCATTCGCCGGCGCTGGTTTCGCCGACCACGGATTCATCGGTCAACGAGAACCGCACGAATTCCGAGCTTGCCGCCGCGATGACGGAGTCATGAAGCTCCGGCGGCGTACCGGCGAGCAGGCGCATCACCGTCTCCGTGCGCAAAACGGCGTTGTCCCGGTGGGCATGGCGCGCGGCCTCGATGCGTTCCCGGGCAAAGAGCGTGACGGCCACGCCCTGCGCAATTGCAAGGGCAATCAGGAGAAGCAGCGTAAGCTGCCCGGCGAGGCTCGTCGGCGCGAACCTCAACATGAACCACGCGGGCCAGTCCGGCGTTCAGGCCGGAGAGAGATGTGCGCGCCTCCCTTGACGCCACGGATGGTCCATGGCGGGATTGAACTGGCGGAGGACCACGCTGTTGCCGCGCGCTGAAGGCCGGGCCGTTGAATTCCCTGCGACGCGCGATCTCGAAGAGGGATTCGGAGCGCCCGTGCAAACCGCCGCACGGCGAGGATGTCAAAGTCCAACGGCAACGGCCAAGACGCAAGGGGTGCCCGATCGGCCATCGGTCGGTTGTCTGGACTTGATCGGCTATCGAGCATTCAGGCTCTCCAAATCCCTCCCCAATTCCCCCTCCTTGCGGCAGAGGAATACGTCAGCCTCGCTCCACCTCGACCGAGAACCGGTAGCCGCCGCCCCAGACGGTGGCAATCAGGCAAGGGTCCCTGGGATTTCGCTCGATCTTGCGGCGCAGGCGACTCACTTGGTTGTCGACGGCACGATCGAAAGGCGCGGCGGCTCTTCCGCGGGTCAGGTCAAGCAGCTGGTCGCGCGAGAGCACCATGCCGGGCCGTTCGAGCAGTGCAACCAGCAGCCGAAACTCGCCATACGACAGCGGCATCACGACTCCCTCCTCGTCAACAAGCTCACGACGCGCGACGTCAAGCGACCATCGGTCGAAACGGTACTTCCCGGCGGGAAGTGGTACCCTGTCGGGCGGCAGGTTGCGGGCCCGCCGGATAACCGCCTTGATGCGGGCAAGTAGCTCCCGAGGGTTGAAAGGCTTGCTGACGTAGTCGTCAGCTCCGACCTCAAGGCCCACAATCCGGTCCGTCTCCTCGCCCATGGCGGTCAGCAGAATGACTGGAATCCGCGTGGTTTCGCGCAGGTACCGGCAAAGCTGGAGTCCATCTTCGCCCGGCATCATGATGTCCAGGACCACGAGGTCGACCGCAGCGGCGCGCAGTGTGCGCCGCGCGGCGGCAGCGCTCTCCGCCACGGTCGCGCGAAGTCCATGGCGCTCGAGGTAACGCGCAAGAGGTTCGCGGATCTCGCGGTGATCATCGACGACCAGAACGTGCGGGCAAACTTCCATGGGCGCGAACTTAAGCTGTTCTCTTCTGGGATGGAAAATAGATTGTAACAGATTGTGTCACGTTGCCGGCCTGCCACGGCACGCGACACTTGCGTCGTTTCATCGGCAAGGTTCTGCGACAACTCATGCCCATGTTGCCGTCATCGGTCATGAACCGATGGATCAATCGAAACAGGAGACCTCAAGTGAGAACAGAAACGAAATTACTGACCTCCATCACTCTTGTCGCCTTCTTCGGTGCAGGTGCTGCCCTTGCCGGCGAAAGCGAAGGAGGATTCCGTGGCGGCGGGTTCGACGGCCGCCATGGCATGGGGCATCTCGAAGATGACTTGCACGATCTGGCGGCAGCGGCACCGTTCGGCACAATCGGAATGGACTGCGACGGCGGATTCCCGCATGCCGGAATCGAGAGGTTGCGCAGCGATCGACTCGACGCCCACGACTCCAACGGCGACGGCAATCTGAGCCTGGAGGAGTTTGCGGCGCTTTGGAACGAGGCCACGCGCCAGACCACGGTGCTGGCATTCCAGCTGTTTGACATCGATGGCGACGCAACCGTCACGCGTGCGGAGTACGACCGGCAGCTGACGGGATTCGTCAGGCGGGCGGACAACGACGGCGACAATGGCCACGGCCACTGGGGGGACGGCGACTAGACCCCGCCACACATTGAAAGAGTTCAATCGAGGGCACCGCTTTCATTCACCGCTCTGGAACGTTTGGAACAGGGGCAAGCTAGCGGTCGCCGGAGACAGTCATGCCCATGAAGGAGATTGTAATGCATGAGAATCAGCAAGCGTCTTTTGAAGCATTCCCGTCCACTGCGCCTCGCCGGCTTGTGTTCCCGGCAATCGCCCTCCTGCTTGCGTTCGGCCTCGCCGCCTGTTCGACAATTGAATCCGGCAGTGAAGCTCGCGGCAGCGAAGCTGCAGGTGAACATGGCGGCGCGGGTGAAGGCAGCGAAGGTGCCGAGGGCAACGAAGGTGCGGGTGGCGGGGAGGAATCCGCCACCCAGTACAGCCTCACCGATTCCTACTGGAGTACGCGCGCCGGTGCCCGTCTCGTCCTGCAATACGATGCCGCCAACCAACGTTTCACCGGCACCGTGACCAACGTCACCGGCGCCACGCTCCCCCGCGTTCGGGTAGAAGTGCATCTCTCGAACGGCCAGGAGCTCGGGCCGACCACGCCGATCGACCTGGCACCCGGCCAGACTGTCCCCATCAACCTCCCGGCGCCCGGCGAAGTCTTCACGACCTGGGGCGCGCATCCCGAGGTGGGAAGCGAAGGCGCAAGCGAACCCACGGCGACGTTCACGCCCGGGTTCGGCAATTGGGCTGCCGTCAATGGCGTCGACCTCGGCATCGAGCACCCGGGCTATCAAATGAGCGCGTGGTACACCTCGCAAGGCAACGTCTGGACGCCGCACCTCACCCCCGGTCCCGCACCGGAATTCCAGCCGACGGGAGCAGCGACATGGACGGGTGAATGGGCTGGCCGCTACGGCACCAATCCCGCCATCACCACCGGCGCGGCGAACGTCACCGTCGCGCTGGGCTCAGGTGCCCCGGAGGCCGCCCTCGCCCTCGAGGGCATTCCATCCCTCGGCACCCTTGAATGGGCCGCGATGCCCGTCTCCGGCGGGCGTTTCACGGGTTCAACCACGGCCCACTCGCAGGCGTATGACGCCACCGGCCAGTTCGGCGGCAGCCACCAGGCCGGTGTCGTCGGTTACGCCACTGGCCCGAACTTCCAGTCGGTGTTTTACGGCGACAAGGAGTGACGCCCCGGTGCGGCGCGTCCCCAGCAAAGAAGCCGCGAAGGCACCGTCGCCGGAGGACTCGTGTGGGCCGCCGCTTGCGGTAGCGCACGACCGAGATGCCAATGCCTCACGAAAATGGCGTCTCCCGTCCGACGTCGTACAAGAATCCAGCAGCGGAGGGGCCGCGTTCTCCTCCGCCCTCCTGGAACCACATGTGCAACTCCCGATGCACCCTGCCCATGCTTGGCACTCGCTGGCCAGAGCCCGGTGCCCTGCGGGCCGCCGTCGCTCATCGGATCTCCCATGGAGCACCGGAAGTCGGCGATTTCACTTTCGTGCCGAATCCGCCTCCGCCAGGCGTCTTCATGACAAACACGTCATTTGCGCGCATCTGCGTTTCATCGTTCCCGGCGAGGTTTTCGATTGTTCCGTCGCTGCGTAGGACGGAGTTTTCGCCGGCCAGCCCAGGCCGGCCGCCGTTTGCACCAAACGGAACGGTTTCCCTGTGCGATGACAGGACAGTGACCGTCATCGGTTCCAGAAACCGCAGTTTGCGCACGATGCCGTCGCCGCCCCTGAATTCGCCGGCACCGCCCGAACCCGTTCGGATCGAAAATTCGTCCACGCGGACCGGGAAGCGGTCTTCAAGCACTTCGGGGTCGGTCATCCGGGTGTTCGTCATGTGGCTGTGCACGGCGCTCGCGCCGTCAAAGCCGTCGCCCGCTCCGGTACCGCCACAGATCGTCTCGTAGTTCTGGTACTTGTCGTTGCCGTAGACGAAATTGTTCATGGTGCCCTGCGACCCGGCAACAACCCCGAGAGCGCCGTAGAGCGCGTCTGCGATGGCCTGGCTGACCTCGGTGTTTCCCGAGATGACGGCGGCTGGATACTCAGGATTGATCATGGTGCCTTCGGGCGCAACTATCCTGATCGGTTTCAGGCACCCCTCGTTCATCGGAATGTCGGCACCGACCAGGGTTCTGAACACGTAGAGAACCGCCGCGCGGCAGATCGAGAACGGCGCATTGTAGTTCATCTCGTCCTGGGGAGAGGTGCCTGTGAAGTCGACCACGGCGCTGCGCGTCTTGCGATCCACGGAGACCCGCACCTTGATCTGGGCGCCGCTGTCAAGCGGGTAGGTGAACCGGCAGTCCTTCAGGACATCCAGAACACGCCGGACGCTCTCTTCGGCGTTGTCCTGGACGTGACCCATGTATGCCTGAACAACGTCCAATCCGAACTGATCGACGATCTTGGACAATTCCTGCGATCCGGTTGAGTTTGCGGCAACCTGGGCTGCCAAGTCGGCCATGTTCTGGTCTACGTTGCGGCAAGGGTGTTTCCCGGACACCAGCAGGTCCCTGGTTTCGCCTGCCCGCAACGTGCCTTGGGCAACGAGAAGAAAGTTGTCGATCAGAACGCCTTCCTCATCGATGTGGCGGCTGTCGGGGGGCGCCGAACCCGGCGTCTTGCCTCCAATGTCCGCGTGGTGGCCGCGTGAGGCGGCGAGGAAAATGATGTTTTTGCCTGCCGTGTCAAACACCGGCGTTATCACGGTCACGTCTGGAAGATGGGTCCCGCCATCGTAAGGGTTGTTCATCATGAAGACGTCGCCCGGGCGAATCCTGCCCTCGTTCTTGCGCAGGATGGTACGCACGCTTTCGCTCATCGAGCCGAGGTGAACGGGCACGTGCGGCGCATTGGCAACCAGATCGCCGTTGGCCGCGAAGACGGCGCAGGAAAAGTCGAGGCGCTCCTTGATGTTTACCGAACTGGCGGTGTTGGCCAGCGTCGCGCCCATCTGATCGGCGACGGACATGAACAGGTTGCTGAAGACCTCTAGCATCACCGGGTCGGCGCCGGTGCCGATGGCCTCCCTGCGCTGAAGCGGCTCGATGCGGCGCAATAGGAGACCACCGCCGGCCAGTCCCTCGGCCTGCCAGCCCGGTTCGACGACATTCGTACCGGTAGGTTCGACGATGATCGCCGGACCCGCCACCTTGTCATGTGCCTTGATCTGTTCGCGTGTCACCAGCGGCACGTCCATCGATTCCGCTTCCGAGAACATTCGTGCCATCTGGTCCCCGGTCCTCGGTTCGTCGTGCGGCGTCAGAGCCACACTTTCTCCGGTGGAGCCTATGGCCTCGGCAGTCAGCAAATCGACGATCAGGTCGTCGTGCTCCGGAACGAAGCCGAAGCGTTGTCGATGAGCCCACTCGAACTCCGCCCGCATGGTGGCTTCCTCGCCGAACGGCACGGGGATTGCATGATGCGAACCCGGCGTGCGGACATGGGCCGTGCAGACAACTTCAAGCCGGTTTTCGTCGACACCTTGGCCTAGGACTTCGTTCCGCGCCTCGTTGCCGATCTCTTGCAAAACCTGTCTGGCTGCTTTCGTACTGAAAATCGAAGCGGAGAACTGGTGTTCGCGAATGACACGGATGTCGGCAAGGCCCATGCCAAACGCGGACAGGACACCGGCAAATGGATGAATGAAGATGCTCTGCATGCCAAGTATATCGGCAACCTGGCAGGCGTGCTGCCCGCCCGCACCGCCAAAGCAGTTCATCGTGTATTGCGTCACGTCATAGCCGCGCTGGACGCTGATCTTCTTGATGGCATTTGCCATGTTTTCCACGGCGATGCGCAGGAATCCCTCGGCCAATGTCTCGACGCCCATCCTGGGGTCGCCGGTTTCGCGGGCGATGTCCTCAGCCATGTTGTCGAACTCGGCTCGGGCAGCGTCGACATCCAAGGGCTCGTTGCCGTCCGGCCCGAACACTGCGGGAAAGTGATCCGGCTGGATCTTTCCCAGGACAACGTTGCAATCCGTTACGGTCAGCGGACCGCCGCGGCGATAGCTGGCGGGTCCAGGATTGGCGCCTGCACTTTCGGGGCCAACCTGCAGACGCCCCTGGCGGAAGGACAGTATCGAACCGCCTCCGGCAGCAACCGTATGAATGCTCATCATCGGGGCACGCATTCTCACGCCAGCCACCTCGGATTCGAAGGAACGTTCGTACTCGCCCGCATGGTGGCAGACGTCGGTTGACGTGCCGCCCATGTCAAAGCCGATCAGCTTTTCGAACCCTGCGTCCTGAGCCGTCCGGACCATGCCGACGACTCCGCCGGCAGGACCGGAGAGGATTGCATCCCTGCCCTGAAACCGCGTGGCATCCGTCAGTCCGCCGTTGGACTGCATGAACATGAGGGACCTGCAGCTCCCGCGGTTCGCTCCTAGCGCATCGCCGACCCGGTTCACGTATCGTCTCAGGATGGGCGACAGATAGGCATCGACCACACTCGTGTCTCCACGTGCGACCAGCTTGATCAGCGGGCTCGCCTCGTGGCTGAGCGATACCTGGGTGAATCCCTGCCGACGCGCCATTTCACCGATCTGTCTTTCATGCTCCCGGAAGCGGTATCCATGCATGAGGACGACGGCGACGGATCTGAACCCCTCTCCGTAGACCTTCGATAGCGCCGTGCGGACCTGCCGGATGTCCAGGGGCTCAATGACGCACCCTTGGGCATCGATGCGCTCGTCGACTTCTACAACACTTTCGTAGAGCAGTTCGGGCAATTCGATGTCGAGGTCAAAGAGCCTTGGCCGGTTCTGGTACCCAATTCTGAGCAGGTCCCGCAACCCCTTTGTGATGAACAGGACAGTTCGATCGCCCTTTCGCTCAAGCAGGGCGTTGGTCGCCACGGTCGTGCCCATCCTGACCGTTTCAATCGCGCCTTCGGGAATCGGATCGTCCGACGCCAGGCCAAGGATTTCCCGAATGCCCTGCACCGCCGCGTCGCTGTACCTTTCGGGATTTTCCGACAGCAGCTTGTGCGTCTGAAGCGTACCGTCGGGCTTTCGCGCGACGATGTCCGTGAATGTACCGCCCCTGTCGACCCAGAATTGCCACATGGCCCGGCTCCCTTGGCTTCCGGGCCGCAGCCCGGCATCGATCTGTCGAATTCCCGGTTACCGGATCCGCCTCTATTGCTGTAGCAAAGACGGCAGGAACAGCGCAATGTTCGGCATTGCGATCAGCGCAGCAACCATCAGCAGCATGGTCAGGACGAACGGAATGGTCCCGATCATTACCTCGCTCATCCTGCCGCTCTTCCTGGCGCCTTGTACAACATAGAGGTTCAAGCCGACGGGCGGCGATATCAGCGCCATCTCGATCAGCACGATCATCAAGATGCCGAACCAGATCACGTCGTACCCCTGTTCAATGATCAGCGGCACGATGATCGGAATGGTGACAACCATGAGTGACAGCGTCTCGATGAAGAATCCCAGCACGATATAGATGCAGACGACGACGAGTATCGTCATCAGCGGCGAGAGTCCGAGACCGTCGAGCATGGATTTCAATTCCGCACCGAGACCTGCGGAAGCCAAGGTGAAGTTGAGGAACGACGCGCCGATGATGACCAGCATGATCATCGAAGTGGTCTTGATGGTTCCCACAAGACTTTCGCCGATCATCCTGATCGACATGCCACCAACGCACGCAGCGATCACGACAGCCCCTGCGACACCAACTGCGGCCGCTTCCGTAGGAGTGGCCCAGCCCTTGTAGATCGTGCCGACGATCACGGCGAACAGGATGATGATCGGCACCAGTTGCGCCAGCGCACGGATCATTTCCGCAACGGGGAAGAAGCGGCGGAGACCGCCCAGTTCCGGACGCACGAGGCAGATCAGGGCGGCAATGATCATGAAGCCGAGCGCCAGGAGCAATCCCGGAATCAACCCGGCAAGAAACAGTTGCGGAATGGATGACTGGGTCAGGAACCCGTAGACGATCAGGTTGATCGACGGCGGGATCATGATGCCCAGAGTACCCCCGGCAGCAATGGCGCCCGAAAAGAGCCTGGGGTCATATCCCAGCTTCTCGGCCTGCGGCATTGCGACCGTGGCCACGGTCGCCGCTGTTGCAACCGACGAACCGGAAATCGCGGAAAACATGGTCGACGTGGCGACATTCGCGTGAACCAGCCCGCCGGGAAGCCAGGACACCCAGCGGTCGAGCGCAGCATACGTGCGGGTCGCTATGCCGCTGCGAACCAGGATTTCCCCGAGCAGAACGAAAAACGGGATAGCGATCAGCGTCGCGTTGTTGGACGTCGACCAGACCAGGTTCCCGAGTCCCTTGGTGAGCGGGAACGGGCTGAGGAACACGTCGATTCCAAAGCCTAGCAGAAAGAGTACGATGCCGACCGGAATCGAAAGCGTCAGCAGGGCGAGCAGCCCGATGGATACCGAAGAAATCAAATGTGAATCTCCTCGTCTTCGACGAACGTTCCAATGGCGGCTTCGGATCGGGAAAACTCTCCGCGCAGAACCAGGAGAACCGCGGCCAGGAGCGTGACCCAAGCCACGACCGCGAACCAGACCCAGCCGGCGAACCAGGGAATCTGCACCAGTTGCAGCGGGGTCTCCAGCGGGGTGTTGGCGCGTGAACCATTGATGATCGACCGTTCAACGACCGGCCAGCTCCGGAACGCAATGACCGTGATGGTCACCGACAGCACGGTCATTGAAAGCAGGTCGAACAGCGAACGTCCGAGGGCGTTCACGCGCCCCCGGAGAAAGTCGATGCGGACATGGCTGAGTTCAAGGAGCGCAAAGCCCATTCCCCAGGACGTGACGATTGCCATTACGTATCCGCTGACTTCATCGGTGCCGCCGAGGGAGGCGCCCAGCTTCCTGATGATGATCTCTGCGAGAATGAAGACGACGCAGAGTAGCAGGAGGATACCGATCAACATCGCCACGCCTCGGTTCAATCGACGCATCAAGGCCAGCAGCCTTTCTGGCATAGGACGTCCTCCCTCCTTCTCGGCCCTATTCAGCACTGATCCTTACGCCGACGGTTTCGCCGACGGAGGCATTCCAGCGCTCCGTCCACTCGGCACCGGCACGCTCGGCCCATGCCGGCAGAACTTCGTTCACCAGAATCGAGCGGGCCTTGTCGAAGTCGGCTTGCGACACTTCCACGAGAGTCATGGAGCGTGCCTCACCCGCCGGGCATTCGCCGTTTCCGGTCAGGCATGCGATATCGTTGACCAGCGCATCCTGGGCCACTGCCCAGGCAGGGTCTTCAAATCCGGACGCCACGTGTGACTGAATGAGATCGCGTGTTTCGGCGCTCAGACTGTTCCACTTGTCCACGTTGATCGCGGTGACGACCGAGTCCCAGCCTCCCAAGGGAATTGCCAGAAGGTGGGTTGACACTTCCCACCAGCCAGCGCTGTAGCCGGATCCGGCCCCTGTCACAGCGCAGTCAACCACGCCCTTCTGCAACGCGCCAGGAACTTCGGCGAAGTTGACGTTTACGCCTTCGGCTCCAAGTGCCTCAAGGAACTTGGCGGTCATCCGACCCGAAGCTCTCACCTTCAGGCCTTGCAGACCGTCGAGGTCGGCAACCTCCGCGTTGCAGAACACCACCTGCGGTGGATAGGGCGCGATCGCCAGCACGTGGCTGTTGAAACGGGTGCGGAAAATGTCGGCAACCATTGGCCGCGCCGCATCGACCATCGCACGAGCCTCGTCAGCACTCAGTGCGAGAAGCGGCACATCAAGCCCTTCAAGTTCGGGTGCGTCCGCGACCGCGTAGTCGGCGACAGTCATCGCCACGTCATAGACGCCGTCGCCCAAAAGCCGAAAGACGTCTCCGACACCTAGGTTCATCTGATTGTGCGTGGTCAGGTTCACGTTGATCGAACCGCCGGATGCTTCGGGAAGCGTCTCTGACCAAAACGGTGCCTCGAATTGCTTGTGCAGGGGCAGGCCTGACCAGCTGCCCACGACAGTCAGGTCCTCGGCAAGCGCAGGTGCTGCCACCAGCGCCGTCGCCGCCATAAATGCCAAGGGTCTTCTCATGTCAGTCTCCTTTCTGAGTTTGAATTTGAGCGTCGGTTGACCGGAGAACCGGAACCTCCGCATCGTCGTCGATGTCCGTGATCAGCATGTGTCCCGGCTTGTGCGTGATGCAGATGGGAAGCAGCGCCCGCTCGATTGCCACCTGCGGCGTGACACCGCACGCCCAGAAGACAGGAACCTGGCCTTCGCCTATCGGACTAGCATCACCCCAATCCGGCAGGTCTATGTCGCCTATGCCGATCTCGCCGGGATCGCCCCAATGCAGCGGCGACCCGTGCGCCATCGGGAATCGCTTGCTGATTTCCGCGGCTTGCGAAAGGCGATCCCGGTCAATGGCGCGCATGCTCACGACCATGGGACCCTTGAACGGTCCCGCCGCGATCGTGTCGATGTTCGAGCGGTACATAGGCACCGTCCTGTTGTTGTCGATGTGCCAAAGGGAGATGCCAGCCGCCATCAGGGCGCGTTCGAACGTGAATGAACACCCAAGTGCGAAGGCAACGAAATCATCGTTCCAGAGGTCGGTTATGTCGAAACGGGACTCCGCCAACGCCCCGTTCTTGTAGACATAGTAGGCTGGAACGTCCGTTCTGACGTCGATGTCTCGCCCCAGCGTGGACATTGCAGGATTGCCCGTGTCGGACACGCCCACGAGCGGGCACGGCTTGGGATTGCGCTGACAGTAGCGCATGAAGTCCAGTGCAAAGGGCTTCGGCAGGATTGCCAGATTGGCCTGAAGCTTGCTTCGCCCCAGCCCTGCCGTGTGAGAGCGGTATGCGCCCGACCTGATTTGACCCCGGATCTCCCCGGCATCCAGTGACATCAAATCAATGAAGCTGTATTTCAATTCCGATGCTTCCATGCTTCGGAAGAGTCGGTCCATCAGGATATAAAATCAAATTGAATTTAGTTTTGAGAATACATAAGAGGAATTTATATTATCCGCTGCGCGACGTCCCTTGCCAGATGCGCAGCGGTTTCCAGCATGTGGCTCTTCGGTTCTCCGAGGTACGACGCCGTGAACTTCAGCGGATTGGGCAGCCATCCAGGATCGAACTCCTGGACACGTCCGTCGTCGACAAGCCGTTGCCCCAAGGCCTTGGGAAGTGCGGCGACGCCGATCCCCGCCTCGACAAGCCTGAAACATGATTCCAGGGACGAGGACGGAAAGAGCACGACATGGGGACCAAAGCGTCCGAAAAGTTCGGATTTCAGCTCTCGAAATGGCCTGGTACCTTTCGCGTACGTGATCACGGGCGTCTTCGTGAAATCAACTGCAGCCTCGCGCGCCGTTCCTGCGGCTCCTGACCGGTACCAGGCAAGGTCGAAGGCAGGCAATTCGACATTGTCCACGGTGAAATCCGAAATCGGGCCCAGCAGGATTACGAGGTCCAGTTCTCGCGTCAGAAGGCCCTCACGCAGGTGAGCGGATATGTCGACACTGATTTCGATCTTCACCTTCGGATAAAGCCGGTGCAGGTCCGATACAAACTCTGCCAGCCAACTCTGAGCAATCGTCTCTGACACGCCCAGGCGCAGAAAGCCGTCGACCTCTCCCGGGTCCATGACGTTCTCTTCGACGAGTTCCGCGAGCTGCCTGAACTGCTCGGCGTATCCGACCAGCAGATCTCCTTGCTTGGTAAGGCGAACTCCTGATCCTGTTCGCTCAAACAACTCTGTTCCAAGTGTCTCTTCAAGGCTCTTGATGCGGGATGTCACGGCCGGTTGGGTCAGGTGCAGCACGTCCGCTGCCCTGTTGATGCTGCCGACACGAACGACCGCCAAAAATGTCCTGAGCTGTTCGAGTTTGAGTTGTGGCATGGCGAAATCACAAAGGCGCCGGGAATTCGTCGAGGAGGCGCATGTTCTGCGTTGAAGGAGAATTCGGGGAACTCGGCTGGCGTCGAGCCGACCCTCAACGGGAGATCACGTCCCATGCCGAAGAAGTTACCCGGCTTCCCGCACACTCGGCAATCACTTTCCGAACTCATCGGAAACAAGCCTCCAGCTTTGGGGGCCTTGGACATGCCGGTACGGCAGAGCGTCACGAGGAGGACGCATCGCGACCAGTGGCTGGCAAGGCCCCGTGCCTGCCCAGGTGTCATCCGGGAGTCGCCTTGCCAGCTGTGCGCGAGCATTCCAAAGGCGGTAGAGCATGTCTGCGTACGGAATCCTCGACCATGACGGTGCGGGTCGGTAACGCCGCCAGGTGACGGCCTTGCCCGGCCGAACCGTGCCGCGTCAGGCAACCAGGGCCGAATCATCCTGCTGAGTTGCTTCAGTTCAGTGTTACGCCGTGGCCGGTCCTTGAAACCGATCCCGATCTTCGCGCAACCTGCTTGCCGGGACTTCGTCATGGGGCGCGTCCTGGGCTGGAGCAACGCGGATCGGGTCGTCCACGATCGGTTGACAGACCGACCGAAGGTCCGGAAGCGCAGGCGCTCGCGTGCCGCTTGACCAGTGCAACGGCGGCAGTGATCTTGGTCGCGAGAATGAGCGAGAAGGGGAAATCGGGATGCACAAGCCCACCAGACGCGCGCTGCTGAGTTCGATCGGCGCCACCGCCGGATCGGCGGCAGTCTATCGGACCATGGATGCCCTGGGCATGCTGGGAGCGAGCGCTGCCCACGCGGCCACACTGGATCTTTCGCCCGGCTCCGGCGAGGGCGGACACGTCGTCATTCTGGGTGCGGGAGTCTCGGGCCTGGCTGCAGCGTGGGAGATGTCCAGGGCTGGCTGGCACTGCACCGTCCTCGAGGCGACGGGGCGGCCGGGCGGACGCAACTTGACCGCGCGCGGTGGCGATGTGTTGACCGAACGCGGAATGCGACAGGAAGTTTGCTTCGATCCGGAGGATCATCTCTACGCCAATCTCGGCCCGGCGCGCATTCCCTATCATCACCGCACGGTGCTCGGATACTGCAAGGCATTCGGCATTGATCTCGAAGTCTTCACCAACGACAACCGCGCTGCCCTGTTCCATGACAGCACGCGCTTCGGAGGCAGGCCGGTCGTCGCTCGCAGGGTGTTGACCGACATGCGCGGCTACGTGGCCGAACTCCTGGCCAAGGCAGTTGAGCGGGGTTCACTGGACGCGGAACTGACGTCGGACGACAAGGAGCGCGTACGCGCGATGCTGACGAGTTTCGGCGGGCTGAAGGAAGATCAAGGCTATTCCGGCAACAACCGCGCCGGCTATCAAGGCGCACCCGTCCACGCCGGACTGGAGGCTGGCGACGTCGAGGAAGTGCTGGACTTCAGCGAATTGCTGGACGCGGACTTCTGGCAGTACAAGCTTCACTTCAGTCACTTCCTCAACCAGAACCCGACCCTGTTCCAGCCCGTCGGCGGCATGGACGCGATCGTACGCGCCTTTGCCGATCGCACCGGTCATCTCGTACAGTACGAGTGCGTCGTCCAGCAGATCCGGCGCCAGGATCGCGGGGTACGGATAGTCTATCGCGGCCCGGACGGCGCAGAGCGGGCCGTTTCGGCGGATTTTGCCATCTGCACGATCCCCGCGCCCGTGCTGAAGGACATCCCGAACGACTTTTCTTCGGAAACGCAGGCCGCGATCGAGTCGCTGGAGTTCGTCGAGGCGGTGAAGGTCGCATTCCAGGCAAAGCGCCGCTTCTGGGAGGATGACTCGGCGATCTACGGAGGCATATCCTGGACTGACAGCGACATCACCCAGATCTGGTATCCGTGCAACGGCTATCACCGGCCCAAGGGCGTACTGGTCGGTGCCTACATCTGGAGTTCGGGGCCGGGGCGGCGCTATTCCGCCATGTCGGGACCGGAGCGCCTTCGCGCCGCATTGGCAGAAGGCGAGCCACTGCACCCGGGATATGCGGGTGAGATGGATTGCGGCATCAGCCGCGCCTGGCTCAACGTTCCCTTTCAGAATGGCGGATGGCCGCGCACCAATCCCGACGCCGCTGCAGCACTGCGCCTGGGCGACGGACCGTTCCACTTCGCCGGCGACCAGGTAACCGCCCTGCCCGGTTGGCAGGAAGGCGCCCTGCTTGCCGCCCACGCTGCCGCAGAGGACATCCACCGCCAGTTCACCGGCAGGTGACTTGACGTCCGGAATTCGCGCTTTCGCAGGTGGTGACCGCGCTGGCGGCTGGCCCGCGATGAGTGAATGCACCTCGCCCGCGAGGCGGCAGAAGCCCGGAATGCGGTCAGGACAATTCCCTTGAGATTCCGATGCAGTTCTGACACCTGACACCCATGACCGCGCTGATCTTCCGGAATGCCCGATTGATCGATCCCGAAAGGGGGACCAACAAGGCCGGAACCCTGGCCGTTCGCGACGGTGTCATCGTTGGCCCGCAGGGCATGGACGATGCCGAAGAGATCGATTGCAACGGGAAATGCCTGGCACCCGGCATCATCGACATCGGCGTCAAGGTCAGCGAACCAGGCGAACGCCACAAGGAAAGTTTCCGCACCGCAGGCATGGCCGCCGCTGCCGGCGGCATTACGACGATGGTCACCCGGCCGGACACGCTGCCAGCCATCGACACGCCCGAAGTTCTGGAATTCGTTCGTCGGCGAGCGAATGAAGCCGCGCCCGTCAACGTCCTGCCCATGGCGGCTTTGACACGTGGCCGCGAAGGTCGCGAAATGGCCGAAATCGGATTCCTTCTTGATGCGGGCGCCGTGGCCTTTTCCGATTGCGATCGTGTTGTTCAGAGCACCAAGGTCTTCGCACGCTGCATGGCTTATGCGGCCTCGCTTGGCGCCCTGGTGATCGGGCATCCGCAGGAGCCGGAACTCTCGTCCGGAGCATCTGCTACAAGCGGAAAGTTCGCAGCGCTCAGGGGGCTTCCCTCGGTCTCGCCGCTGGCCGAGCGAATGGGCCTCGATCGGGACATTGCCGTCGTCGAAATGTCGGGCGCAAGATACCACGCCGACCAGGTGACCACGTCACGTGCGCTCCACCGCCTCGAACGCGCCAAGCAGGCAGGGCTGGACATCACTGCCGGAGTTTCAATCCACCACCTGACCCTGAACGAGATCGACATCGGAGACTATCGGACCTTCTTCAAGGTCAAGCCGCCGTTGCGCTCCGAGGATGACCGCCTTGCTGCCGTGGACGCCGTGTCAAACGGCCTGATAGACATCATAAGCTCGATGCACACGCCGCAGGACGAGGAATCGAAACGCTTGCCGTTCGAGGAAGCGGCATCCGGTGCAATAGGCCTCGAGACGCTTCTTCCCGCAGCTCTGCGCCTAGTCCATGCGGGCCATCTTGACCTGCCGACGCTTTGGCGCGCCCTGTCGCTGTCGCCGGCAACACGGCTCGGGCTTGCCGCAGGCCGCCTGAGCATCGACGCGCCGGCCGATCTGGTCCTCTTCGACCCCGATGCGCCGTTCGTGCTTGACCGGTTCAAGTTGCACTCGAAATCCAAGAACACGCCCTTCGACGAGGCCCGAATGCAAGGCAGGGTTCTCGGCACCTGGGTTGCGGGACAGCGGACAGAGACGACGGACGGCCTGTCGAACTGAGATGCTTGCCGCCAGCATGGCCTGCCCCACGTTGGCCCCAGCAGGAGCCAGATGATGCCGGAAATCGATGCGGCCCTTTCGGAACTCTTGATCACGGCCCTGCTGGCCTACCTTGCAGGTTCAATTCCGTTCGGGCTGCTCGTGTCTCGCGCATTCGGCCTGCCCGACCCGCGCGGCATCGGATCCGGGAACATCGGGGCAACCAATGTTCTGCGGACCGGATCCAAGACTGCTGCACTGACGACTCTGCTCCTTGACGCCGCGAAGGGCTTCGTCGCGGTCATTGTCGCAAGAGCGCTTGTTGGCGAAGACGCCGCGCAGATTGCCGGGCTCACGGCGTTCCTGGGCCATGTCTTTTCCGTTTGGCTCGGCTTCCGGGGCGGAAAGGGCGTGGCAACCCTGCTTGGCGCGCTGGCAGGATTCGGCACCCTGATCGGGCTGACGGCGATGGCTGCGTGGCTCGGCATCTTTCTCGTCTGGCGAATCTCTTCCCTTTCGGCGCTCGTGGCCGCTGCGCTCACGCCAGCCGTGGCCCTCTTGTTCGGGCAAGGGCACATGTTCGTGGCCACATTGCTCATGGCGATTGTCGTCTTCTGGTCGCACCGCGCCAATATCCGTCGGTTGCTAGACGGCACCGAACCCCGAGTGACGCGGAACGCACCGTAGGCACCGGTACGTCCAGCCATCGTTCGTTCGCCGGCAGCATAAGTCCCCATTGTCCCCGACCTCGCCCCCGCGTAGCTTCGACCTCATGGAATTCCAGGCAATGAAGGCCGCCCTCGAATGGCAGATCGCGTGCGGCGCGGATGAATCGATACTGGACGCACCGATTGACCGGACCTCGCTGCCGAAGTCTGAAGAACAGCCAAGGCAAGCGCCGGTGCAGGAATCTGATCCGGACATCGTCGCCGTCGCAAGGAATGCCGCCGCGGCGGCAATCGATCTCGCGACGCTCCGAGCAGCGATGGAAGCCTACGAGCACTGCGATCTGAAGCGCGGTGCCAAGCAGCTCGTGTTCTCGGACGGCAATGCCAGTGCGCGGGTGATGATCATCGGCGAAGCCCCGGGGCGCGACGAAGACATCGAGGGCCGGCCGTTCGTGGGGCGCGCAGGGAAGTTGCTGGACCTGATGTTCAGCCACATCGGCCTTTCCCGCACGGCATCCGGCGGGGAAAATGCGCTTTACATTGCCAACGTGCTGCCCTGGAGGCCGCCGCAAAACCGCGACCCGAAGCCCGAAGAAATGAATATGATGCTGCCTTTTCTCGAACGGCATGTCGAATTCGTCGATCCCGACCTGATCGTCGCCATGGGCAACCACGCTTGCCTGGCGCTTCTCGGACAGCGCGGAATCACGAGGCTGCGGGGACAGTGGAAGAAGGCCCTGGGCAAGCCGACGCTTCCGATGTTCCATCCCGCCTATCTCCTGCGCACCCCGGAAGCCAAACGCGAGACATGGGCTGATCTTCTCAGCCTCAAGGAAAGGCTCGGAGCATGAACATCCTTGCCTTTTCCGATCTGCACCACTCGAAGGCGAAGGCGGAAGCCCTGGTCTCAATGAGCCAAGAGGCGGACCTGGTGATCGGGGCCGGAGACTTCTGCAACATGCGGCAAGGGCTCGAAGATGCCATGCGCATGCTCGACGGCATTGGATGCCCGATGGTCGTCGTGCCAGGCAATGCAGAAAGCGCGGAAGAACTTCGCGACGCTGCAGGAGCCGACACGATCGTGCTTCATGGCGCGGAAACCGAATTCGAGGGGCTGCGCCTGTTCGGCCTCGGATACGGCGTGCCTCTCACGCCTTTCGGGCCCTGGTCATGCGATCTCGACGAGGCTGCCGCCGCCGCCATGCTGCAGCCATGCCGAACCGCCGACATCCTTGTCACGCACTCTCCGCCGAGAGGTGTCGCGGATGCGACCTCGAACGGCATGTCCGTCGGATCGGAATCCATTCGTGAAGCAATCGAGCGCGTTCAGCCAATGCTGGCGCTATGCGGCCATATCCACGATTCCTGGGGACAGTCCGGACGGATCGGCAAGACCCAGGTATGCAATCTCGGTCCCTCGGGCCGCGCCTTCGAGGTCTCGCCATGATCGAGCCGCTGATCATGATCACATTCATTCCGGCCGCACTGGCATTGAACCTGACTCCCGGCGCCGACATGCTCTTCTGCCTTGCGCAAGGCGCACGTGCTGGCACGCGCGCAGCCCTCGCGGCTTCGGCAGGGGTTTCCAGCGGCGCAATGGTGCACGTGACCCTGACAGGACTTGGCCTCGGCTACCTTGTTGCGCAGCACCCGGTACTGTTCGACGTGATCCGATATGCAGGCGTCGCCTATCTCCTCTGGCTTGCACAAAAGACCCTTCGTACGCCGCTCAATGTGCGTGACATGCCCGACATCCGTCATGCCCGGGCCTTCAGGGACGGGCTGATCGTGAACCTGACCAACCCCAAGGTCGCCCTCTTCATCCTGGCATTCGTGCCGCAATTCGTGGATCCTGGCCGCGCCGTCCTGCCGCAATTCCTGATACTGGGCGCAGTCATCGCTGCCGGAGGATTCATCATCAACGGCGCCGTTGGCGCGTTCTCTGGCAAAATCGCCCACCTGATGGCCCGGACGCCAAAGCTTGATCAGGCCCTTCGAGTCATTTCCGCTTCCATCTTCGCCACCCTGGCGCTCCGCCTCGTGCTTGAAGGACGGCGCGCGTGAGCGGCGTCGACGAAACCCGGGAATTCGTGCCGGTCCGCATCGCGGTGCTGGCCGTCAGCGACACGCGAAGCCTCGCGGATGACCGTTCGGGAGACATGCTTGCGGGGCGGATCGAGGATGCGGGCCACGAACTCGCGGCCCGCGAAATCGTAACCGATGACCGTGCACGAATTGCAGCACTGCTGCGAGAATGGAGCCGGCGCGACGACATCGACGTGATCCTTTCGACCGGCGGAACCGGGCTGACGGGGCGAGACGTTACGGTCGAGGCGCACAGGGACGTCTACGAAAAGGAAATCGACGCATTTGGCACAGTCTTCACGCAGATCTCGATGAAGAAGATCGGCACTTCAGCCGTCCAGAGCCGCGCCTGCGGCGGGGTGGCGAACGGAACCTATCTGTTTGCGCTCCCCGGCAGCCCCGGTGCCTGCAAGGACGCATGGGACGAGATTCTCGCGTTCCAGCTCGACAATCGCCACCGGCCTTGCAATTTCGTCGAGATCATGCCGCGACTCGCCGAGAAAGCGCGACGGAAATAGCGCTCGCACACGTTTCATCATTCGAATTTTGCCAAACGCGCGATTCAGCGACATAATGCAAGAGGAAACGAATGCAATGAACGGGTAATGCCTTGCGATTCCTGAGACGCTCTCTTGTAGGTCTGTTCCTGCTGTCCGTGACGCTCGGATTGCTGGCCTATGCCGGGAACATGGTTCAGGGCGCGCTTGAGGCCCGCCTTTCGGAGG
The DNA here is from genome assembly GCA_022820365.1 of Silicimonas sp. GTDB lineage: Bacteria > Pseudomonadota > Alphaproteobacteria > Rhodobacterales > Rhodobacteraceae > JAJEFO01. The sequence goes on along the minus strand of JAJEFO010000004.1, from coordinate 30,717 downwards.
AGCCGCGGCAGCGCCCTCAGCGGGAACGGGTGTTCGCGGCAAATGTCATTGCCATACAGCCAGAAACCATACGTCCCGTGCTGTCGACATTCGGCGAGGTCCGTGCCCGGCGTACCCTGGCCCTGCGTGCCTCGGCGGCGGGCGAGGTCATCTGGACATCCGAAAAGGTCGAGGAGGGCGGAGAGGTCGAGGAAGGCGATCTCCTGGTCCGCATCGACCCGGTCGAAGCACAGTCAGCGCTCGACACAGCACGCGCCGATCTCTCCGAGGCGGAGGCCGACCTGCGCGATGCCGACCGCCAGCGCGCGCTTGCCGCGGATGAAATTCTCGCTGCAGAAAACCAGGCGCGGCTGCGCGCAAACGCCCTCGACCGCCAAAGGGATCTCATGCAGCGCGGCGTCGGCTCCACCGCCTCCGTCGAAACCGCCGAACTTGCGCTTTCCACGGCGAAACAGGCCGTCCTGTCGCGCCGACAGGCTGCGGCCAATGCCGAAGCAAGAATCGATCAGGCCAGAACGGCGCTGGAGCGTCGGCGAATTGCCTTTGCGGATGCCGAGCGCAGATTGGCGAACACCGGGATCGAGGCCGAGTTCGCAGGTGTCCTGAGCGACGTCACTGTCACCGTGGGCGAGCTGGTTTCGGCCGGCGAGACCCTTGCGCGGATCATCGACCCGGCTGAACTTGAAGTCGCATTCCGCGTCTCGACGCCCCAGTATACGCGCCTGCTCAACGACGGCGGACGCCTGATCGGTGCGGATGTCACGGCTTCGATCGACATACTCGGCGTGGATCTCGAAGCGTCGGGCAGGATCAGCCGTGAAAGCGCCGCCGTCGGCACCGGCCAGACCGGACGGCTTCTGTTTGCGCGCCTGGAGGACGCGCCAGGTTTCCGGCCGGGCGATTTCGTGGCCGTCCGCATCATGGAGCCGCCTATCGAGCGTGCGGTCAGGCTGCCTGCAAGCGCAGTGGATGCGGCTGGAAGAGTGCTCGTCGTCGGAGGAGAGGACAGGCTTGAAGTCGCGGAAGTGCAAGTCCTCCGCAGCGAAGGCGACGATGTCCTCGTTCGTGCGCCCGGACTTGCCGAACGCGAGATCGTTGCAGAACGGACGCCGCTGCTCGGTGCCGGAATTCGCATCCGGCCCGTGCGCCAGGACGGGAGTCAGCCGGCAGCGGAAGAGCCGGAACTTCTGGCGCTGGATCCCGAACGGCGTGCAAGACTCGTTTCATTTGTGGAAAACAACCAGTTCATGCCGGACCAGGCCAAGAAACGCGTCCTGACCGCACTCAGGCAAGACATGGTCCCGGCCCGAATGGTCGAACGCATCGAAAGCAGGATGGGGGGCTGAGATGCGGCATCGCCTGCCTGGAGAGAGCGGCCGAAAACCCTCCGGAATTCGAGCCGGCCATGCATCGGCTCCTTGGCTCGGCAATCTCCGTTGCGCCCCTGAACCCGAGAATCGTGTCCGGGCCCAGGGACTGATCCGGTGCGCGGCAGGCGACGCGAGATTCGCCTTCGCGGGGAGCCGGTGCGATGGTTCGTGATCTGGGCCAGACGGCCGGCGGCGTCCTCTCGTATTTCACGAGGCACCGTACGGCAGCCAATCTCCTTCTCGCGGTCCTGGTGGTTTCGGGCCTCTATGCAGCGCCGCAGATGCGTGCGCAGTTCTTCCCGGACGTCATCGTTGACGACATCACGATCAACGTTGCCTGGGACGGAGCCGGGGCGGAAGATGTTGACGCCGCCATAGTCGAGGTCCTGCAACCCACGCTGCAGGCCGTGGACGGAGTGACAGAGACGTCCTCCCGGTCGCGAGAAGGCCAGGCCACGATCAACCTTGAGTTCGAACCGGGCTGGGACATGCGGCAAGCGGAGGAGGACATCGTCGCGGCCATTGATTCCGTGACCGATCTTCCCGCCGATGCCGAAGACCCGAAGACGGTACGCCGTCGCTGGTCTGACCGGGTCACCGACGTCGTCATCAAGGGTCCGGTGGGCGTGGACCAGCTTGCGAACTTCGCCGACGAGTTCGTCTCCCGCCTGTTTGCGGTCGGGGTCACCCGCAGCACGATACGTGGCATCGCCGCCCCGGAAACGATCGTCGAGGTCACGTCGCTCGATCTCATCCGCCACGATGTCACCATGCGCCAGATCGCCGACGCCATCGCGGAGGAGGCGGAAACGGATCCGGCCGGAGACGTTTCGGGTGCCGCCCGAGTGCGCACCGGCGTGGCCAAGCGATCAGCGAGCCAGATCGCCGACATCGTCCTGCGCACGGCAGAGGATGGCACGCCGCTCGTCGTCGGCGACGTGGCGCGCATCAGGGTCGGGGACGTGGACAGAGACCGCGCCTACTTTGTGGGCCCGAATTCCGCGATATCGATCCGCGTCGACCGTTCGGCCAATGGCGACGCGATCCGCATGCAGCGTCAGGTCGAGGAGGTCGCAGCGGAAATGCAGGCAACCCTGCCGACGGGGGTCGAGATCAGCCTGATCCGGACGCTGGCGGAATCGATCACGGGGAGATTGAACACTCTTCTGGACAACGGACTCGTCGGGCTGGCCCTTGTCGTGTCGCTGCTGTTCCTGTTCCTGAACACCCGCACGGCGCTCTGGGTCGCAGCCGGGATTCCGGTTGCCATGACGACGACCATTGCGATCATGTTCGCGGCCGGACTGACCATCAACATGATCTCGCTCTTTGCGCTCATCATCACGCTCGGCATCGTGGTCGACGACGCGATCGTGGTCGGCGAGCATGCAGATTTCCGCGCGCGCCGCCTGGGAGAAGGCCCGACCGTGGCCGCGGAGAGCGCGGCGCGGCGCATGTTCACGCCTGTCTTCGCGGCTTCCTTGACGACGATCATCGCCTTTTTCGGCCTCGTTGCCATCGGAGGACGTTTCGGCGACCTGATCCGGGACATCCCGATTACGGTGATCGTCGTGCTGATCGCCTCCCTCGTGGAATGCTTTCTCATCCTGCCCAATCACATGCGGCATGCCCTGACCCATACCGCACGGCAGCACTGGTACGACTGGCCGTCACGACAGGTGAACAGGGACTTTCGACTCGTTCGGGAACGCTTGTTCCGACCCTTCATCGCGACTGTCATCTGGGCCAGGTATCCCGTTGTCGCGCTGGCAATCCTGACGCTGGCCAGCCAGGCCGTGCTGTTCATATCCGGCGATGTGCCATGGCGCTTCTTCAACGCCCCTGAACGGAACTCCGTCACCGGCAACTTCGCCATGGCGCCCGGCGCCACTCGAAACGACACGCTCGAAATGATGCGAACGCTTCAGGGGACGGTCGAGGAGCTCGGCGCAAAGTACGAGACCGAGCATGGGCTGAACCCCATCAAGTTCGCCCTCGCGGAAATTGGCGGCAATTCGGGGCGCGGGCTGTCGGGAACCGAAACCAAGGAAAGCTATCAGCTGGGCTCGATCGCGATCGAGCTCATTGACGCCGACCTTCGTCCCTATTCGAGCTTCGCTTTCGTGGCCGAGCTTCAGGACGCGGTTCCGCGCCATCCGCTCCTCGAGACCGTCAGCTTTCGCGGCTGGCGGCGCGGCCCGGGCGGCGACGCCATCGACATCGAATTGTCGGACGCATCCAGCGAGGATCTCAAGGAGGCCGCGGAGGCGCTCAAGTCCCAGCTCGGCCAGTACGGTGAGATCTCCGCCCTCGAAGACAATCTCGGCTACGACAAGGAGGAATTGCTTCTCGAACTCACGCCGCAGGGGCAGGCACTCGGTCTGACCGTCGACACGCTGGGGACGACGCTCCGCGCGCAGCTGAACGGCATAGAGGCGGCAACATATCCGGACGGGCCACGCTCCGCAGCTATCCGGGTGGAGCTTCCAGCCGACGAGCTGACAGCTGACTTTCTCGAGCGACTCCTGATCCGGACCGGTCCAGCGGCTGCCGGCGAAGGCGTCTACGTGCCGCTCGCGGACGTCGTGTCCGTCGAACGTCGGACCGGGTTTTCGACGATTCGTCGGGAAAACGGAATTCCCGTTGTTTCGGTCACCGGAGACCTCTCCGAAGACGATGCCGACCGCGCCAAGGAAATCTCGGAGGAGATCCAAAGCACGATCTTGCCGCGGATTGAACAGGATTTCAGCATCTCGACGCATTGGTCGGGGCTGGCTGAAGACGAGCGCAATTTCCTTTCGGATGCAGGGACTGGCCTGATCCTTTGCCTGACTGGAATCTACCTCGTGCTTGCCTGGGTCTTTGCGTCATGGACTCGTCCTATCATCGTGATGGCCATCATCCCTTTCGGACTCGTGGGCGCGATCTGGGGCCACTATATTTGGGACGTGCCGCTCTCGATGTTCTCGGTCGTGGGCCTCATCGGCATGATTGGCATTATCATCAACGATTCCATCGTTCTGGTGACCACCGTGGACGAGTACGCCGAAGAACGCGGACTTGTTCCGGCAATTGTCGACGGCGCATCCGACCGGTTGAGGCCCGTATTCCTCACGACGGCCACTACTGTCCTGGGACTGGCCCCGCTGCTCTACGAAACGTCCAAGGATGCCCAGTTCCTCAAACCGACAGTGATCACGCTCACCTACGGGCTTGGTTTCGGCCTCGTGCTCGTCCTCCTGATCGTGCCGTCTCTCCTTGCCATCGGACACGATATCAGCCGCCACTTTCGCTCGCTCCGCTTCAGCTGGACCGCAGGGCGCCGCGCCCCTGGCCTAGGTCCTTCCATCGGGATTGCCGCAGCCGCTATCCTGGTCTGGTTTGCCGTCACGATTGGAAGCTTCCTGACGACAAGCAGCCTGTCGTTCGGCTTCGGCGCGGAATCGCTTGAACAGGCGCTTCTGATCTATCTGGCGGGATCCGCCGCGATCTGCTTCGTCATCGGAATGCTTGCCGCATGGATCATTCCCAGATCGTAGCGGCGCCGGAGCTGCACGGCACGTACCGATCCCGCATGCCCGATCCTGGCTGTCGTGCAGGAGGCGGTCACCACGCGACGTACGGCAGTGAGTTCACAAATTCCGATCAGTGACAGCCCGCCATTTCGATCGCGCGGCCTTCGGACAGCACGGTCATGCGCACGTCAGCCCGTGCAAGCGCAAATGGCCGCGCCGAAGGCGGCACCATCTCGACCTCGGCCCACAATTGCTCGCCTTCGCGCCGAAGGACCGGTGACGAAACCCAGACCTCCGGGTCACCTGTTTCGACCACGACGATTTCCTCGCTTCCCGGGTGCGGCAATGTCGCCCTTGCGACCAGACGCAGGCCGTCCGCGATCGGCACAAAGTCGCAACTCAGTTGGCCGCCGCTTTCCGGCCTGTCTTCAAGGATTGCCGCAAGCGCATGGTCAAGAGTTCCGTGGACAGGAAGGTCCGCGAGGACTTGCAGCCTGACCGGCACGCAGACTTCTTCGCATACCCCGATGTCGATTTCACCTCTGAGGCGCACCGGGGCCGATGCGTCATGTGTCCGCACGTTCAGCGGAAAGGTCACCTGATCGACGTATCCAATGCCCCGCGTTCCACTCTGCTCGAACACCCTTGGCACGGGAAAATGCACTTCCACTGCCGCCACGTTCAAGGATCCGGACCAGTTGAAGACGGGAGGAATTCCAGATTCGCCGGGCACCCGCCAATAAGTCTTCCACCCCGGGGCAAGCCGGATCGTCAAGCCGGCCACGTGCGTGTGTCCGTCTCGCCAGCCAGCCTTCACGTCCGCGGATGCCAATTCGTCCGGCACCTGGGCGAAGCCGGGCGCGGCAAGGGCAAGTAGCGCTGCGCACAAAATTCGAAGCATGGAGACTTTCCTAAGGCATTATGCCCTTGGCAGAAAAGTCACATTCCGGTCAGGCGACGTGACCGTTGCAGCAATGCACTTGATGAACGATCCAGCATGCCTCATGCTTTGAGGCATGAACGAAGACAACTCATCCGGCTTGGACGGAAAGCTCCTGGTTGCCATGCCGGGCATGGGCGATCCGCGGTTCGAGCAGGCTGTCATTCTTCTCTGCGCGCATTCAGAAGAAGGCGCGATGGGCTTCATCGTGAACAAGCCGGCACCAAATCTGCGGTTTGCGTCGCTTCTGGAACAACTCGGCATCGAGTCCGGTCCTCCCCAACGAGACATCCGCATCCATTTTGGCGGCCCGGTCGAAAACGGGCGCGGCTTTGTGCTGCATTCGGGCGATTACCTGTCCAAGAACTCGACGCTCCAGGTCAGCGACGTTTTTGGCATGACCCCGACGCTGGACATCCTGGAGGACATCGCCAAGGGAAGTGGGCCCAGTTCAGCGCTGCTTGCGCTCGGATATTCGGGCTGGGGGCCTGGGCAACTGGAATCCGAGATCCTGTCCAATGGCTGGCTGACCTGCGATGCCTCGCCAACGATCGTGTTCAGCGAAAACAACGATTCCAAGTGGAACGCCGCGCTGAAGTCGATCGGCGTGGACGCCATGCTGCTGTCACCGGAGGCGGGGCGGGCATAGCGCCAGTGTGCAGCACCCAGTGGTCGCATCGGACTGTCTGGCAACTCGGTGACTCAGGTGCCTCGCGGTTCGGACTCAGCCCTGGCCGAGATGCTGCGTCCCCCTGGACCTGGCCAGTTCGATCTGCCGCTGCCGCTCGCGAAACCGGGCTCGATCGACGTCACTGAACTCCCCGATGCAACAGGGGCACGACACGCCGAGCTCGAAATCGGCATGATCCCGGACGTCCCTTGCCAACGGACGACGACAGGCATGGCAAAGATCATACGTACCTTCCTTCAGCCCGTGGCAAACCGACACCCTTTGGTCGAAGACAAAGCACTCCCCGCGCCAAAGGCTCTCCTCTTCCGGCACTTCCTCAAGATAGCCAAGGATTCCGCCCTTCAGATGATACACCTCCTCAACGCCCTGGCCGAGCAGGTAGTTCGTGGCCTTCTCGCATCGTATGCCGCCAGTGCAGTACATGGCGACCTTCTTGCCGCCGATGAGATGGCCGTTTGCATTCCACCAAGCCGGAAAATCGCGAAACCGTGACGTGCCCGGGTCAATGGCGCCTTCGAACGAGCCAATCGCGACCTCATATGCGTTGCGCGTGTCGATCACGGCCACATCGTCGCACCTGATCAGTGAGTTCCAGTCAGCGGGACGAACATAGGTGCCGGCCTCGGAAACAGGGTCAATGCCGGGCTGGCCCATCGTGACGATTTCGCGCTTCAAGCGAACCTTCAGGCGGGCAAAAGGCATGGCAGTCGCGGCACTTTCCCGCCAGTCGATGTCGCTGCAACCCGGCAGCGTGCGGATCTGCTCGAAGACAGCCGCGATTCCCTGCCGCGGACCGGCGATGGTCCCGTTTATGCCTTCGCGCGCCAGCAGCACGGTCCCGCAAACTTCGTTCCGCGACGCAACTTCAACAAGCAGCGGCTTGAACCGCGCCGGATTCCCAAGAGATGTGAACCTGTAGAACGATGCGACAACCGCCATGGTAGAGCCTTACCCCGGCTTCTGCTCCGGCAAAAGTGCTGCCTTCGAACTTCTCAAGGGCGATGGTACGGGTACATCGCTCTCAACGGCTTCTGCTCGAAAGGCTAGCCGCCGACGCTTTAACGCAGTCCCTGCGAATCGACGCTCACGTCCCGGATGTCGGCGGCAGTTCTCCCTTCGCAATTCCCGTCGCATGTCCACCGCAGCAATCCGGCGTCGCGTGTGCCTTGCTTGCAAATTGCAAGCAACGGCATGCCGGATTTCATCGACTCATCCGATGCCGCAATGCTACAGGTGCGAAAAGGAGTCATCCGTGCGACAGGACAACGAGGCCATTCTCGTAATCGACGTCCAGAAGGACTTTTGCCCCGGCGGCGCGCTTGCCGTCCCCGGCGGCGACGAGATCGTCGTGCCAATCAGCGCGCTCGTTCCCGAATTCAAGGTCCGCGTGTTCACCCAAGACTGGCACCCGGCGAACCACTTGAGCTTTGCCAGCCAGCACCAGGAACTCGACACATTTGCCGTCACGGACATGCCCTACGGACCCCAGATCCTATGGCCCGACCATTGTGTCATCGGCTCCAGGGGAGCGGCGTTTCACGGCAGGCTCGACACGCGCGCCGCCGACATCGTCATCCGCAAGGGCTTCCGCCGCGAGATCGACAGCTATTCCGCGTTCTTCGAGAACGACCAGTCCACCCCCACGGGGCTCGATGGCTATCTCCGAAGCCGTGGCGTAGAAAGTGTCACGCTGGTCGGATTGGCAACGGATTTCTGCGTGCACTACTCGGCGCTTGACGCGGCTCGCCTCGGCTACGATGTCACTGTAATTGAGAGTCTCTGCCGGGCGATCGATCTTGATGGCTCGCTTGCCGCAGCCAGGAAGTGCATGTCGGATGCGGGCGTCACCCTCGACTGAACGCGACAAATGACCACGCAACTGGACTGTCACGGCGTGCCGCCTTTAACTTGAGGCGGGGTTCAGCTATGTCGCGCGCGACCAGTTATTCCCTGCGAGGCTAGATTCATGTCGAAGATCAAGGTCGAGAACCCAATCGTTGAAATGGATGGCGATGAAATGACCCGGATTATCTGGGACTTCATCAAGAAGAAGCTGATCCTGCCCTACCTGGACGTTGACCTGCTCTACTACGACCTCGGCATCGAGGAGCGCGACCGGACCGACGACCAGATCACCGTCGATGCCGCCGAGAAGACGAAAGACGTGGGCGTCGCCGTCAAGTGCGCCACGATCACGCCGGACGAAGCCAGGGTCGAGGAATTCGGGCTGAAGCGCATGTATCGCTCTCCCAACGGAACCATCCGGAACATCCTTGGCGGCGTGATTTTCCGCCAGCCGATCATCTGCAGGAACGTTCCCCGGCTGGTGCCGGGCTGGACGCAGCCAATCGTCGTTGGCCGTCATGCGTTCGGAGACCAGTACCGTGCCACGGACTTCACGTTTCCCGGGGCCGGCAAGCTGACCATCAAGTTCGAAGGCGAGGATGGCAAGGTCATCGAGAAGGAGGTCTTCGACGCACCGGGTTCCGGCGTGACGATGGCAATGTACAACCTGGACCAGTCGATCTACGACTTTGCGCGGGCCTCGATGAACTACGCACTGAATCTCGGCTGGCCCTGCTATCTCTCGACGAAAAACACGATCATGAAGGCCTATGACGGGCGCTTCAAGGACATCTTCCAGGAAGTCTATGACAATGAGTTCAAGGATTCCTTCGAGAAGAAGAAGATATGGTACGAACATCGCCTGATTGACGACATGGTTGCCGCCGCGCTCAAGTGGTCAGGCGGATATGTCTGGGCATGCAAGAACTACGACGGCGACGTGCAATCCGACACCGTCGCCCAAGGGTTCGGATCGCTCGGTCTCATGACGTCCCAGCTCATGACGCCTGACGGCAAGATCGTGGAAGCGGAAGCCGCCCACGGAACCGTCACCCGCCACTACCGCCAGCACCAAAAGGGCGAAGAGACGTCAACCAACTCGATCGCATCGATCTTTGCCTGGACGGGCGGACTGAAGCACCGGGCCAGCCTCGATGGCAACGACCAGCTTCGCAATTTTGCCGAAACCATGGAATCCGTCATCGTCGACACGGTCGAATCCGGCTCCATGACCAAGGATCTCGCACTTCTGGTCGGTCCGGACCAGAAATGGCTCACGACCATGGGCTTTCTCGACAAGATCGACGAGAATCTGCAGAAGGCACTTGGATAGGACGCCGAGCCTCTTTCGAACCGTCGACCGGATCATGATCGCCAAGGTCCCGATTCGCGCCGGTCGACGTGTCGCGGAGCCGGACCGCGACCTGATTGACGGTGCCGGTATTGACGCAGGCTCCCGGCATGCCCAAGCCTTCCCGGAAGCAGAAGCGGCGGAGGTGCTTTCATGCAGGTCTATGTCTATCTCTTCCTCGCCATCACGGCCGAAACCGTTGGCACGATGGGTCTTCAGGCATCGCAGCAGTTCACCCGGCTGGGCCCGACGGCCCTGTCCATCGCGAGCTACGCGGTGGCCTTCTATTTTCTGGCCCTGACGCTCGAGTTCATGCCGGTCGGCATTGTCTACGCCGTCTGGTCAGGCCTCGGAATCGTGCTCATTGCGCTGATGGGATACGTTCTCTTCAACCAACGGCTCGATCTGCCGGCAATGCTCGGCATCGCGCTGATCGTCGCGGGCATTCTGGTCATAAGCCTGCTTTCTGACACAGCTCATCACTAGGACGTGACAGGCCTTGTGTGCACACGCTTGCACCGCGACTTTCCGTGCATGACCATGCAACGCTTTACGTTCTCCGGCCATTCCGGCGACGACCTGGCGGCACGACTCGACATGCCGGAAGGCCCGCTTCTTGCAACGGCGCTCTTCGCGCATTGCTTCACCTGCGGCAAGGACATCGCGGCGGCGAGACGCATCGCCGGGCGCCTCGCTGCCATGGGTATCGCCGTGCTGCGCTTCGACTTTACCGGCCTCGGCCATTCGGGCGGTGAATTCGCGAACACGTCGTTCACGTCTAACGTGGAGGATCTCGTCCTGGCGGCACGCCATCTCGATGATCGCGGAATGGCGCCAAGCTTGCTCGTCGGCCATTCGCTCGGCGGAGCCGCGGTGCTCAAGGCCGCCGGCGAGATCAAGAGCGTCAAGGCCGTAGCCACGATCGGAGCGCCGTTTGATCCCGGTCACGTGACTCACAATTTCGGTGATGCGCTGGAGCGAATTTCAAGCGACGGAAAGGCCGAGGTCGATCTTGCGGGCCGCGCATTCACGATCGGCAAGGGCTTCGTTGACGACGTGGCAGCGGCCGAACTGTCGCCCGCGATTGGCAAGCTGGGCAGTGCGCTTCTCGTGCTGCATGCACCGCTCGACGCAACGGTCGGGATCGAGAACGCAACGCAGATCTTCACGGTCGCCAGGCATCCGAAGAGTTTTGTCACGCTCGACAATGCCGACCACCTCGTCAGCAAGGCAGAAGATGCCGAGTATGCTGCCGAGGTCATCGCGGCTTGGGCCGGCCGCTACCTTGATCTTGCGCCGGCAGCACCGCCGCCCGGAGCTCCGGAAGGCATCGTGCGCGTCTCGGAGGCCGACCCGACCGGTTTCCTTCAAGACGTGAATGCGGGGCCGGATCATCATGCGCTGGCGGACGAGCCGAAAGCCTACGGCGGCACGAACCGGGGCATGACCCCCTATGGATTCCTGTCCGCAGGGCTCGGGGCCTGCACGTCGATGACGGTTCGCATGTATGCCCGAAAAAAGAAGTGGCCGCTGACCCATGTCTCGGTCGACGTGACGCATGACAAGGTGCACGCACAGGACGCAAAGAGCGAAACAGGCCCGAAAGTCGATTCGTTCCGTCGGGAAATTCGCCTAGAGGGGGATCTGACCGACGAACAGAAGGCCCGTCTCCTTGAAATCGCGGACAAGTGCCCGGTTCACCGAACGCTTGAACACGTCGCCAAGGTCGAGACGATTCTTGCCCCGAATCAACCGACCTGACGCTGCCAGGCACCACGGCCTACGCAGGGCACAGGCCTGCGCAGACCGCCCGGGAGTGAAGGGCTTTCTGCACCCTCGCCGAGTTGCGTCGGAACCCGTGGGCGCGCAATGAACGTTCGGTTCGCCGAACAGCCGCCATCCAGGCATCCAAGGCAAGGTGCCCGCGGGCATTGGCCCCGGGCACCTCGCAGCACTCCGGCTGCAACCCGTCGTTACTTGGACTCGACGGCTTTCGCCTCGACCGTGTCGCTGCCTGCGATTTCGATCCGGCGCGGCTTGAGTGCTTCAGGCACCTCCCGCGCAAGGTCGATATGCAGCATGCCGTTCACGCTGGCTGCGCCGGCAACGCGTACGTGATCGGCCAACGCGAACCTGCGCTCGAAGGCGCGATTCGCGATGCCGCGATGCAGGTAGGTGCGCTCATCGCCCTCGTCCGACTTCTTGGCCGCAACGATCAGCGCATTCTCGCGAACCTCGACCGTCAGTTCATCGTCCGAAAATCCGGCGACGGCAATGGAGATTCTCCACGCTTCATCTCCGATCTTCTCGATGTTGTACGGCGGGTAGGACGGTGCCGACTGGCTGTCAGTCAGAAGCCGGTCCATCATGTCGGCAATCTGGTCGAAGCCGACGGTAGCACGGTACAGGGGTGCAAAATCCAATCTACGCATTTGGTCATCCTCCTTTGAGCGATAACTTGGGTCTCCCCAAGAGGCGAAGACCCTTGACTTCATATTACCGGACCCGAACTCGGCTTCCGGCGCGAGTCAGATAGGTGCGCCCCGGTTCGGCTTCAAGTGGTCGGATTCAGGAATTCATCGTCTCGGGGATCGCCCGAGGGCGCGGCCCGCCCATCGCCCAGTCAAGAAGTTCCACAGTGTGCGCGACCGGCACTTCCGTGCCCGACCCGATCTGGACCATGCAGCCAATATTTCCTGCGGCAATGAGCCCCGGGGAAACGGCTTCCAGCGTGCCGACTTTGCGGGACTTCAGTTCGTCAGAGATCGCGGGCTGCAGCAGGTTGTACGTTCCGGCCGAACCGCAGCACAGGTGACCGTCAACCGGTTCGACAACCTCGAACCCGGCCCGCTTCAGGAGATTCTTCGGCGCGGATTTCACGCCCTGGCCATGCTGAAGCGAGCAGGCCGCGTGATAGGCAACGCGGATGCCTCTTGGCGCGCATTCAGGGAAGTCCAGCTTCTCCAGGACCTCGCTGACATCCATGGCAAGCGAACTGATCCGGGCAGCGTCGTCGGCGAGAGGGTCGTTGCGGAACATGTGGCCATAGTCCTTGACGGTGGTGCCGCATCCGCTGGTATTGATCACGACGGCATCAAGTTCTTCGCCGGATAGCCAGGCATTGATGTTCCGCGCCGCCTGCGCGTGGCTTTCGTTCTCCCGACCCATGTGGTGAACAAGCGCGCCGCAGCATCCTGCACCCTCTGAAATCACGACATCGCAACCCAGCCGAGTCAACAGCCGGATGGTTGCGTCGTTGATATCCGTGTTCAGCACCTGCTGTGCGCACCCCGTCATCAATGCGGCCCGCATCCGCCGCGTGCCTTGCGCAGGAAAGGTCTGCGGCCGCGAGTTCTCGCTCACCGGCGGGAGCGACTTCGGCGCCATGGCAAGCATCGCCCTGAGGCGAGGGTCTGGCACCAGGGACGCGAAAGGGCGACCAAATCTCGCACCAAGCAGAGCCAGCCGAAAGCGCCCGGGAAAGGGAATTATGCGTGAAAGGGCCCAGCGCAGCAGGCGATCGAATAGCGGTCGCTTGTAGGTCTTTTCGATATGCGCCCGCGCGTGGTCCACGAGATGCATGTAGTGAACGCCGGACGGACAGGTCGTCATGCAGGAAAGGCAGGAAAGGCATCTGTCGATATGCGTGACAGTTCGTTCATCCGCCGGCCTGCCGCTCTCCAGCATGTCCTTTATCAGGTAGATTCGCCCACGTGGGGAATCGAGCTCGTCGCCCAGAACCTGATAGGTGGGACAGGTCGCGGTGCAGAATCCGCAATGAACGCAGGATCGCAGGATCTCGTTTGACCGCCGGGTTGCTGGATCCTTGAGTTGCTCCTCGGAAAATTCAGTCCGCATCAGCCCATCAATCCCGGATTGAGGATCCCTTCAGGATCAAACTTGCGGCGAAGACCCTCGGCGAACGTCGCCAGGGGTTCCGGCTCCGGCTGAAAGACTCCCAGACGGTTCCTGGTCTCGTCTTCGGCGCGGATGATCGTCGCGTGCCCGGACGAAATCGAGCGCCGCGCGTCACATCCCGGTTCCACCGCAGCCCAGACGAGGCCGCCGCCCCAGTCCAGTACGACACGGGCGTCGCCAAGGCTCTCGACAAGTGCCGGAGCTTCGCGAGGGGGAATCGAGAACCTCCAGACATCCTCGCCGGTTCCGCCGTGTGCCTCAACGTCGCGAATCCATGCCCAGCCAGCCGTGGCGCTTTCGGGGCCTTCGGTGCGCCGCTCGATTTCGACTGGCCCGAATTCAGCCAGATGATCCGTCAGCCGTTCAGCGCGATACGCGATGGATGCCTCGAATCCCTCCAACCTGATCATCGTGACAGGGTCGCCGTCGAGACCGACGGGCACATGTGCCGCCCCTGAAACCTCGTAGGGCGAATTCAGGGCGGCGGACATCGCGCGAACCGCGACATCCACGGCCAGTCCGGCCAGCAGCAGGACCGCAGTCGATTCCGGCCGGGGCAGGACCTTCAGGCAGACTTCGCTCAATATGCCAAGAGTGCCGCGCGATCCGGCCATGAGCCTGACCAGGTCGTAGCCTGTCACGTTCTTCATCACGCGGCCGCCGTTCTTGATGATCTTGCCGCGGCCATCCACGAACCGCACGCCCAGCAGGAAGTCCCGGCATGCGCCGGCTCGCACCCGGCGCGGTCCCGAAGCGTTGGCCGCGACCGTACCTCCGATCGTGGGCTCGCCAGACGTGCCAAGCAGAGTGCGGTGATCCATCGGTTCGAAAGCCAGCATCTGGCCTTCGGCGGCCAGCGCCGCCTGGATCTCCACAAGCGGCGTTCCGGCGCGCGCGATCAATGTCAGCGCGCCAGGTTCGTAGAGCGTGATGCCCGACAGGCCAGCCACGGTCAGGTCGTCACCGTCGACGGGATGGCCGACCGGGCGCGTGCCGCCGCCGCGAACCGCAAGCGGCCGGGCGGCGCCAGACACTGCCTCGGCAAGTTCGCGTTCGTCAGCTGGAATCAGCACAGGACACCAAGGGCCGTCGACATCATGGACATCTTGCCGTCCGCGTCGAAACTGCCTGCCGTCATGCTGCCGCACGCCGGGTTGCGGTTGCGCCCAAGGGGAACACCTTGGCGGGATTCAGGAGCCAGGCCGGATCAAGCACGTCCTTGACGTTCATCTGGGCTTCGAGGTCGGCCGGGTCGAACTGGACGTGCATGAGGTCGCGCTTTTCGATTCCCACGCCGTGCTCGCCCGTCAGGCACCCGCCTGCCTCGACGCAGAGCTTGAGTATTTCCGCCCCGAGCACCTCGCAGGTCTCGAGTTCGCCGGGACTGTTGGCATTGAACAGGATCAGGGGATGCATGTTGCCGTCGCCGGCATGAAAGACGTTGCCAATGTCGAGACCATATTGCCGCGACAGCGCTCCGATCCGCTTCAGAACGCGCGGCAGTTCAGACACCGGAATCGTCCCATCCAGGCACATGTAGTCGTTGAGCTGCCCCATTGCTCCGAAGGCCGACTTGCGACCAAGCCAGATTCGCGCAGCATCGTCGGCGTCGCGTGCCTCGCGCAGCTCGATCGGGTCGTGCCTGCGTGCGATGTCGCCGATAATGCCGAGCTGGTCGTCGATTTCCGCAGGGCTGCCTTCCACTTCAACGATGAGCAGCGCCTCGCAGTCCGGATAGCCTGCCTGCGAGAAGCTCTCGACCACTTCGATCACCTTGCGGTCCATGTATTCTATGGCGACAGGCAGCACGCCCGCCCGAATTATGTCGCTGACACATGCGCCGGCAACTTCTGGACTTGCAAACCCGATCAGCATCGGCATTGCGCCTTCCGGCCTGGGCAGGATGCGGAGGGTCGCTTCGGTCACCACTCCGAGCTGCCCTTCTGACCCGCAGACAAGGCCCAGCCAGTCATATCCGCTCGCATCCATGTGCGCGCCACCGATCTCGACCACGCTGCCATCCATCGTGACCATCGTGAGCCCAAGCAGGTTGTTCGTCGTAACCCCGTATTTCAGGCAATGCGCGCCGCCCGCGTTCATGGCAACATTCCCGGCGATCGTGCAGGCAAGCTGGGAAGAAGGATCGGGCGCATAGAAGAACCCGTCCTCCTCGACCGCGCCGGTGACGGAGAGATTCGTGCGCCCGGCCTCGACCCTGATGCAGCGACACTCGTAGTCGACCTCAAGTACCCGCGTCATTCGCGAAACGCCGAGCACGACACAGTCACTTGTCGGCATTGCACCTCCGGCAAGGGATGTGCCGGAACCGCGCGGCACGACCGGAACGCGCTCCTCGCTGCAAATGCGCAATACGTCCGCAACTTCGCCTGTCGAACCGGGCAGGACGACGCAGAGCGGCTGGCAGGCATAGGCTGCAAGCGCATCGCATTCATATGCCCGGGTTTCGACGGGGTCGGATTTGACATGCTCGACGGATAGCGCGTTCTTCAGGCGATCGACGATTCGGGACTTCCTGTTCAGCACGTCATGGGAGGGTGCAGGCATGTCCATAAGGGGTTCTCCAAGTCCTCCGTGTTGTATGCGTGATCCCAGACTCACGCAACTTGCGTGAACGGAATGGCAAGACCGACTGCGATCAACAGGATGCCCGCGAAAAGGTTCGTGCGCGCGACCGCCTGGGGCGAAGCGAGAAGACGCCGAGCCTGTCCGATGAACCCGGCAACAGCGAAGTTACCTGCGAGCGGCACAAGCACGGAAAGAAGACAGACCAGGGCGATGTCCTGCCAAGCCAAGCGACCGACGTCAAAGAAACCCGGCAACACGCCCATGTAGAAGAGAATGGCCTTTGGATTGCCGAGAATGACCGCAACCCCGGCCAGGAAACCAGCCCACATGCCTGGCCGCGTCAACCTGCTGTCGGAGGCGATCGTGCGCTCCCGGCTCCAGATGATCAGGCCGCCCATGATCAAAAAGGTCAGGCAGGCCACCCAGCGCAGCGCCAGAATGAAGTCGGCGAAGACGGAAACGACCCAGGATATGCCAAGAATGGCGAGCAGCGGCCAGATGACATCGCCCACGGCAACTCCGAGCGCCAGCGGCCATGCGGAATGGAATCCTCCGGACATCGCGCGCGCGACCAACGCCACCCAAACCGGGCCAGGTGTCAGGAAGAGGATGAGAAGCGCTCCGGAATAGAGCACGGCGTCCGTCAGCGTGACGGTCATGGTCCCGTCCGCATGCACGTCACGACGATCAAGCCTCCAGTCCCGGAATCGTGAAGGAACCGCGCCTCGTCACAATGTTCCGCAATGAGTTCATCTCCCGATCCTGTTGTCCAGGACAGTGCGCCCCGATTCTGGGCCTCGGCAAAGAGGGCCTCTTGGCGGCCGGAGTCAAGATGTGCCGCCACTTCGCCAGGAAGGATCAGCGGCAGGCTGCCCGTCTCCTCGGCCAGAGCGCACACACTGGCCTGTTCCGGCGCGATCAGGAACGCCGCCAAGGATGGGCCGCACCGTCTGCACGATCCTGACTGGACGGGGCGTGAGGAACAGGATCAGCCGTGCAACAGTGTAGAGGCTGGCGATCAGGCTGTACAGACTGCGTCATTCGTCCAAGAGCGCGGCGATGGCCTCCACGGTACGCCAGTTGCGCATCGTCAGCGAAACACCAACGAGGCATTCGAGTCTTGGCGCAAGGGTTGAGCCCGAGAGATACTTCGGCGTGTGGAGATAGACGGCGGCGGAGGTGAGGAGAACACGCTCCTCCGCGCCCTTGGCCGCGTCGAGATCGACTTGGGTGCAAACGGGAGGTTCCGCGAGAAACCCGACGTGGAGTGCCTTCGCGTCATCCGTTGCGCCCGGAAAAGGGTTCTCTTGGCGGATCGCAGCGAAGGCACGCGCATCGAGCAACATCACCCTGGGCCGGAATCCTGCGCGCGCCTCGATTTCATCGGAGAGCGCAACTTCGGTGACATTTCCGCGAAAAACCGCGTTGCCGGTCTGAATGTAGGTCTTGGGGTCGCTGCCGCCCGCTGCCTCGATTGCCGCGCGCAATTCGGCCATGGGCAGCTTCCCGCGTCCGCCAACATTGATTCCTCGGAGCAGAAGAACTCTTGACGTCAAGGGCTTACCTCGCTCGCGCCGTTCCGGACGGTCACCTGCAAGACCTGAGCGTGATCTTCCAGCTCTTCAAACAATTCCGGTCCGGTTCCGGTCATCCAGGTCTGTGCGCCCAGCCTCAGGATTTCGGCAAAGAGGTCGGCTCGGCGGTCGGAATCAAGATGTGCCGCCACTTCATCAAGCAGGATCAGCGGCGGGCTGCCCGTGTCCTCGGACAGAGCACGCGCATTGGCCAACACCAGCGAGATCAGGAGCGCCTTCTGCTCGCCGGTCGAGCATTGCGCAGCCGAAATGCCCTTTTCCTCGTAGCTTGCAGTCATGTCGGCCCGGTGCGGACCCGTAAGGGTGCGGCCAGCCGCAAGATCGGCGTGGCGACCCCGTTCCAGGGTATCTGCAAGATCTGCGCATTCTTCCGGCAGGGCGCCGCCTGGATGATCAAGAGACAGTCCGGCAACGGGAAAGGCCGATTCCGCTCCATCCTGTGCAGCCAGGATCCGAGACACCGCCGCACGGCGACTTGCGGTGATGCGGGCACCGGTCTCGGCCATCTGCCTTTCCAGGGCGACATACCAGTGGGCATCCCGGACCCTGTCCTTTAAGAGACGGTTTCGTTCTCGCATGGCCCTTTCATAGTCTAGGACCGCTTCGCCATGGCCGGGCTCAAGGCTCATGGTCATTCGGTCGAGGAATCGCCGCCGTCCGCTCGCGCCCTCGATCCAGAGGCGGTCCATCGAAGGTGTCAGCCAGATGATCCGGACAATGCGGCCGAGAACAATCTGCGACGCCGCCTTTCCGTCGATCCGCACCTGCCGGGTCTGACCAGGTTCGACGGCTGTTTCGATCTCGTGAACCTGCGTCGGCACCACGACCTGCGATGCGACCTTCCAACCGATCGATTCGGGCTGCCGGATCATCTCCTCCGCGCTGGCACGGCGAAGCCCCCGGCCCGGGGACAAGAGGGAAACCGCTTCAAGGATATTTGTCTTTCCCGCGCCGTTTGGTCCGCAGAACGCAAGCGGCCGCTCATCAACGGAGAGTTCGGTGCGCAGATGCGACCGGAAATGGGAAAGCGTCAGCCGGGTTACTGCAACTCCGGTCACACGCGCATCGGCATCACGACGTAAATGGCCGTTTCATCGTCACCTTCGCGTATCAGCGCCGGTTCGCTGCTGGTGTTGAACATGAGAACGGCGTTTTCCCGATCCATCTGGCCGGCGATTTCCTGCAGGTACTTCGCGTTGAAGCCGAGGACCAGCGCTCCCGCGTCCTTTCCCGGCTGATAGGCGACTTCGAGTTCCTCATCTGCCGTTCCGGTTTCCGGAGAATTGACCGACAACTGCAACTGGTCCTCGGACAGCGACAGCTTGACGACCCTTGAGGTCTCGGAACTGACGGTGGCGACCCGGTCCACGGCCTTCGCGAATTCCCTGGCATCGACTTCCAGCCGCTTGTCGTTTTCGGCGGGAATGACCCGCGTGTAGTCCGGAAAGGTCCCCTCGACGACCTTGGAAGTGAGCGTGATTCCGGGAGCCGCGAACCGGACCTTGGTTTCGCTGACGCTGACGGCAATCTCCTGGTCGTCCGCTTCAAGCATCATTCGCAGTTCATTCACCGTCTTGCGCGGCACGATGACGCCGGGCATTCCGTCAGCGCCACTCGGAAGTTCGGCATCGATCTGGGCCAGCTGGTGTCCGTCCGTGGCCACGCAGCGGAGTACCTGGCTGCCGCCGGAATCCGCGACATGCATGTAGACGCCGTTGAGGTAGTACCGTGCCTCCTCTGTCGACATTGCGAATTTTGACTTGTCGAAGAGGCGGCGGAGCACCGGGGCCGGAACCGAGAAGTTCGTATCGTAGTCTGAAGCGGCCATGGCGGGGAAGTCTTCGCGGGGGAGGGTTGCGAGCGAGAAGTTCGAGCGTCCTGCATTGACGGCCATCCGCCCGGAAGAGCCGTCGTCGGAAATCGTGACCAGAGCACCGTCCGGCAACTTGCGAACGATCTCGTGGAATGTCGTCGCGATGACCGTGGTTGCACCGGCCCGTTGGACAGTTGCGTTTGCCTCGTCCACGATCTCAATGTCGAGGTCGGTTGCGCGGAATCTGACCTGATTTTCTTCTGCTTCGATCAGGACATTGGCAAGGATCGGAATCGTGTTTCGACGCTCGACAACCGATTGTGCCTGGGCGATCGCCTTGAGAAGCGAATTTCGTTCGATCGAGAATTCCATGTTCCCTCGCTCCATCCGGTATTGGGACGGCCAACCTATCGCTTTCTTGGCAGGACGCAACGGTTCGAAAGAAAATTCTGGCGCGGGCGCAAGGACGTCAGGCCCTTGGCTCAGGCACCTGCGAAGCCAAGTACCGCCTTGAAGATCAGGATCAGCGAGAGGGCAAGCAGCAGGACTTCGATGATGCGCATGTAGAGCGGTTCAGGCATCTCCGCCAGCAGCCTGCCGAGAAGGGCGCCAAGAATGCCCACCCCGGCCAGCCCTGCCGCCAGCGGCCAGTTGAGTCCGTCGAAGAACCCGAGCGCATTGTAGCTCGGAATCTTGGCGAAATTGACGATCGCGAACGTGATTGCCATCGTGCCAGTCAGAATGAGCTTTGGCAGCCTTTGCGGCAGGAGATAGGCTTGGGTCGCCGGCGCACCTGAATGCGTCAGAAAGGACGTGATCCCGGAAACGATGCCCCAGAATGCGCCTGAGGCAACGCCAGCGTTCCGCGTCGCGACGGAGCTCGAGACGAACCATTGCCGCCAGACGGTCCAGAGCCCCGCGCATCCCGTGAATGCCAGCAGCAGCGGCTCGGACGCATTGGGCACGATCAGCGTGGCAATCACGAGCCCGAGAATCATGGCCGGCAAGAGGATCGCGAGGTTCCGACGGGAATAGTGCCGACGATAGAGCCATAGGGCGGCACAGTCGGCGACGATCAGTACCGGAAGGACAAGCGCTGCCGCCTGCACCGGGTTCATGACGAGTGCCAGAAACGGAACCGCGAGCGCGGCGGCGACGGGAAATCCGCCCTTGCCGATGCCGATGATCAGCGCGGCTACGATGAGCCATGGCAGGAGTTCTGCCACCTCGTGCGCCCGTCAAGCCTCCAGCGAGCGGCGCAGGAGTTCCACGTGGTCAGCGATCTGGCTGTCCTTCTGCTTCAATTCCTCGATCCTGCGAACCCCGTGCATGATCGTGGTGTGGTCGCGCCCTCCAAACCGACGGCCGATCTCGGGCAGCGAGCGGGAAGTGAGCTGTTTCGAGAGATACATGGCGATCTGACGCGGGCGAGCGAAGGTGCGGACGCGCTTCGGACCAATCAGGTCCGAGAGGCGGATGTTGAAGTGCTCGCTGACCTTGCGCTGGATTTCCTCGACCGTGATCTTGCGATCCGACGCGCGCAGCACGTCCGACAGGCAGTCCTGCGTCAGTTCCATCGTGATCTCGCGACCGACCAGCGATGCAAATGCAAAGAGGCGCATCAAGGCTCCCTCAAGCACGCGCACGTTGCTGGAGATTCGATGCGCCAGGAATTCTAGAACGCCTTCCTGCATCCCCAGGTTTGGGAACTGCTCGGAAAACTGCTCGACCTTTTGCTGGAGTATGCCAAGCCGAAGTTCGTAATTGGTAGGATGCACGTCCACAACGAGCCCCGACTGCAGTCGGCTCACGATCCGGTCATCTATCCCGTCGATGTCCGTGGGAGCGCTGTCGGAGCTCACGATGATCTGTCGTTTCTGGTCAACCAGGGCGTTGAACGTGTGAAAGAACTCTTCCTGCGTCGCGTCCTTGCCAGCGATGAACTGGACATCGTCGATCATCAGGACGTCGACTGAACGAAAGAGCTGCTTGAACGCAATCATGTCCTTGTCGCGAAGGGCCTGGACAAACCTGTACATGAATTGCTCCGCCGAAAGGTACACGACGTGCAATCCGGACGATCGCTTGCGCAGTTCCCAGGCAATTGCCTGCATCAGGTGCGTCTTCCCCAGGCCAACGCCGCCGTAGAGAAAGAGCGGGTTGAACGTCGCGGCACCGCCCTTTGCCACCCTGCGGGCCGCCGCGTGCGCCAGTTCGTTCGGCTTGCCGACGACAAAGCTTTCGAACGTGAAGCGCGCATCGAGCGGTGCACCGGGCACTTCGCCGCCGACTTGCCCGGCCATGGCACTTGCCGACTTGTCCTTCGACTTGGCCGCGCGCTTCCGAGCCGGTCTCGCAGTCTCCAGGACCGCAAACTCGACACGTGTCACCTTGTTCCCGGACTTGGTCAATTCACGCAGGATGTGGTCCCCGAAATTCCGAAGCACCCAGTTGCCCATGAAGGTGGTCGGCACGTGGAACTTGGCGACGCCGCCTTCGATCCGCGCGAATTCAAGCGGTTCGATCCAGTTCGTGTAATTGCTCTTGCCAACGGCTGATATCAGGTTCTGTCGTATCTCTTCCCAGGATTTCTTGGTCATAATTTGCCCGCAGCGTCCCTTGCTTCACGACTGGCGCCATGCCAGCCCCCGCGCCTTCCAGCCAAACTGGCGGCCCCGTTGTCCAGACGCGTCCACGTCACCCTCGAAACCCTCGGAAACGTTCAGGCAGGAAACTGATCGGCCCTGTCGGGCATAGTGATCAGCAACCACTGTTGCGGCCTTCAATGACCGTACGCCCGATCGGCAGAGAAAGAGGAGGGGTCCGATCGCATCGGAGCCGACCGCTTCCTCGACCTCGTCGGCAAAAGCCGGGTTCACGGTCATGTCGGGATAGGATGACCACTCGATCAGGATCGGCGTCTTTCCCAATTCCCCTGTGTCAGGCGTGCCGACGAAATTCCATTCTGCACGGGTCCTGACATCGACAAGACGGGCTGACTCTTCCCTCTCCAGGATTTGCCACGCTTCGTCAGGATCGACTTCCCCGACGCAGCTGCCCTGTCCCATCAAACCTTCCCCCCCAAAGGACGACGTGAATCGCTCGTTACAAGCTAGACGGCAGAACGGGTAGCAATCAACCATCCTTTGCACTTGACTCCTGCAAACCCCAAGACATTTCCCGATTCTTTTTTTTCGAAGAGGCGATCAGCACGTGCTCAGGCAGCCGAGATGCCGTTCGGAACGCAGCGATTCGCCGAATCTCCCGGTCATTGGATGCCATGTCGCGCACGGCCAGCGCGCAAGGACCCAAGGGCGGCCGCGCACTTCGCGCAGGTTCGGGTCGCACCCGCTCCAGGCGACGCGTCCTTGGCCTGGGATGTCGATTTTGCTCTGTCCAATGCGGAGCCGCTCCGATAAACCCTGCGCAAATCTCAAGTAGGGAGCCCTGCGAATGAAGGTGCTTGTGCCTGTTAAGCGCGTGATCGACTACAACGTGAAGGTCCGGGTGAAGGCGGACGGCAGCGGCGTCGATCTTGCAAACGTCAAGATGTCGATGAACCCGTTCGACGAAATTGCCGTCGAGGAGGCGATCCGACTCAAGGAGGCCGGAAGGGCCGAAGAAATAATCGCGGTGTCCGTCGGCGTGCAGCAGGCCCAGGAAACGCTCCGAACCGCGCTTGCAATGGGAGCGGACCGGGCGATCCTGATCGTCGCAGCCGAAGACGTGCACACAGACATCGAGCCACTTGCCGTCGCGAAGCTCCTCGCGGGCGTAATCGAAGAGGAGCAGCCAGGCCTCGTCATCTGCGGCAAGCAGGCCATCGACAACGACATGAATGCAACCGGGCAGATGCTTGCAGCCCTGACCGGCTGGCCGCAGGCCACGTTTGCATCCGAACTGAACATTGATGGCGACAGCGCGATGGTCACCCGCGAGGTCGACGGCGGACTGCAGATCATCAAGGTCGACTTGCCTGCCATCGTGACGGTGGATCTGCGAATGAACGAACCGCGCTACGCCTCGCTGCCGAACATCATGAGAGCAAAGAAGAAGCCCATGGACGAAAGGAAGCCCGCCGACTACGGCGTCGATGCAAGCCCGAGGCTCGAGATCGTCTCGACCACCGAGCCCGACGCGCGGAAGGCCGGCGAAATCGTGGGTTCGGTCGACGAACTCGTCACGAAACTCAAGGAAGCGGGAGCGATCTGATGGCAGTCCTTCTTCTGGCAGAAGTCACCGACGGTGAACTCAACCTCGATGCAACGGCGAAAGCCGTCGCCGCTGCACGTCCCTTGGGCGAAGTTACCGCTCTCTGCGCCGGCGCGGCCGCGTCGTCAGCTGGCGAGGCCGTCGCGAAGGTTGACGGTGTCTCCAAGGTTCTGGTCGCCGAGGATCCGGTTCTCGGGCACCGGATGGCCGAACCGACCGCGGCGCTGATCGTCTCTCTGTCTGGGGACTACAGCCACATCGTGGCTCCGGCCACGACCGATGCAAAGAACGTCCTTCCGCGCGTGGCGGCGCTCCTCGACGTCATGGTGATCCCGGACATTTCCGGAGTCGTCGACGCCGACACGTTCGAGCGGCCGATCTATGCAGGCAACGCGATCCAGACGGTCCGTTCGTGCGACGCGACCAAGGTCGTCTCGATACGGACCTCCACCTTTGACGCGGCGGGAGAAGGCGGCCCGGCTCCGATCGAGTCCATTGCCGCGGCCGGGAACCCCGGCATCTCCGAATGGGTCGAGGACAGGGGTGCCGCAAGCGACCGGCCCGAACTGACAAGTGCGGGAATTGTCGTCTCGGGCGGCCGGGGCGTTGGTTCGGAGGAGGACTTCGCGCTGATCGAGAAACTAGCCGACAAGCTTGGCGCGGCCGTCGGTGCATCGCGGGCGGCCGTCGATTCAGGATATGCCCCGAACGACTGGCAGGTTGGGCAAACCGGCAAGGTGGTTGCCCCTGACCTCTATGTTGCCGTCGGAATCTCGGGCGCGATCCAGCACCTGGCGGGCATGAAGGATTCGAAAGTCATCGTCGCCATCAACAAGGACGAGGAAGCTCCGATCTTCCAGGTTGCGGATTACGGCCTGGTTGCGGACCTGTTCACCGCCGTACCCGAACTCGTGGATAAGCTCTGAACGAACACGCCTCGCAGAAGCCAGGATCCGTGCGATTCGAAGGCATGCAGCATGTGTTCGCAGGACCACTGCAAACCCCGATTCCGCAATCGGAAAGTGCAATTTGTCCGAGCACAGGACAGTGCTTCATGCACCTCACGGGCTTGCGCAGGGTTCGTTCGTGCGCCTATGGTCTCGCGGACGCGGACAAGCTCTTGAGGTGCCAATGAACATCAGCAGCGTAGGCGTGGTCGGCGCGGGACAGATGGGAAACGGAATTGCCCACGTCTTTGCTCTGGCCGGATTCGATGTCGTCCTGAACGACATCGATCGCGGCGCGATTGAACGCGCGCTCCAGCTTGTCGAGACCAACCTCGCGCGCCAAGTCATCAGCGGCAGGATCACGAAGAAGGATGCCGAGGCGGCGCTCAAGCGCATCTCGACCACCATGACTCTTGCGGATCTCGGCGCAACCGACCTGATCATCGAGTCCGCCACGGAGCGCGAATCCGTGAAGGTCGCTATCTTCGAGGATCTTGTTCCGCATCTCGGACAAAACACGATCCTGACGTCGAACACATCTTCGATCTCGATCACCCGGCTGGCCAGCCGAACCGATCGCCCCGAGAGGTTTATGGGATTCCACTTCATGAACCCGGTGCCGGTCATGCAGCTCGTGGAGCTCATCCGCGGCATCGCCACTGACGACCAGACATATCAGACGTTGAAGAAGGTGGTCGAGCGGCTGGGGAAAACTTCCGCCACCGCGGAGGATTTCCCAGCCTTCATCGTGAACCGGATCCTGATGCCGATGATTAACGAGGCGGTTTACACGCTCTACGAGGGCGTGGGTTCCGTCGCCTCGATCGATTCTGCGATGAAGCTGGGAACCAACCACCCGATGGGGCCGTTGCAGCTCGCGGACTTCATCGGTCTGGACACCTGCCTTGCGATCATGAACGTGCTTCACGACGGCTTGGCAGACACAAAGTACCGGCCTTGCCCGCTACTGACAAAGTATGTCGAGGCCGGATGGCTTGGCAGAAAGACAGAGCGCGGATTCTACGACTACAGGGAAGACCCCCCGACGCCGACGAGGTAGCGCAGCCGCTACACTTCCTCCCCAAAGCCGCCGGCCACCAGGGCCTCGATCGCTTCGGCCAGCGCCTTCGCTTCCGCCCCCGTGGTCGCAACCGTTATCGAGGTCCCACGGGACGCTGCGAGCATCAGGAGGCCCATGATGCTGTCGCCCGTCACGCTCATGCCGTCCTTCGACACCGTTGCCTCGGCGTCGAATCCCTCAACGAGTTCGGCGAGTCTTGCGGAGGCGCGGGCATGAAGGCCCTTTTCATTCACGATCGTCAGGATTCGCGTCACGGGATCATCCATGGCATGTCAGGCAGCGCCGCCGCCCTCGAAGCTGTCGATGTACTTGCGCCCCGCGGACAGGGCTGCCGTGGCCGCGTGATCCAGGGAGACGTGCCTAAGCTTGGCGAGCTTGATCAGCATGGGAAGGTTGGCTCCGTAGAGAATCTTCCTGTTGGACGAATTGCAGGCCCTGAGCGAGAGGTTTGACGGAGAACCACCGAACATGTCCGTCACGACGATCACGCCATCACCGGAATCCACGTCATCGGCAGCTGCGCAAATCTCGTTCTGCTTGGCCTCCCGGTCATGTTCCGGCTCGATCGGGATGGCGCACATGCCGTTCTGCTTGCCAACGACATGTTCGACTGCGGCCAGGTATTCCCGCGCCAAGCCTCCATGCGCCACTATTACTATGCCAATCACGCTTTCTTCTCCGCGGATGACCACAGACCCTGACCCAGTCGTTCCAGTTCCCGGTGGCGCGTGGACACCTGCCACCCTTTCCGTGCAAGGGCACTCGCGAGCCTTTCCGCAACGGCAACTGACCTGTGCCGTCCGCCGGTGCAGCCGAGCCCGATCGACAAGTATGTCTTGCCTTCCTCCTTGAATGCAGGAAGCAGGTCAAGGAGCATTGTCTCAAGCGCCTCGAAGAAACCAGAATAGCGCGGATCGCATCCTACATAGGCCGCCACGCGCTCGTCACGCCCGTCGAGGTCGCGTAGGTCTTCCTGCCAGTGCGGGTTTGCAAGGAACCTTGTGTCAAAGATCATGTCCACGCCGCGCGGAAGACCGCGCTTGTAGGAGAAACTCTCGACGGAAAGGGCCAGTATGCCGGAGCCGTCCCGTCCGAAACGCCGTTCGATCTCGGCCTTCAGGTCGTGTGGCGTCATGTCGGACGTGTCGATCAGATGATCCGCGCGCTCCCGTATCGGGATCAGGAGTTCCATCTCGCGATCGATGCCGATCTCGGGAGTTTCCGAGGGGGCAAGCGGATGACGCCTTCGTGTCTCGGAATACCGGCGCACGAGAACTTCGGAGCGGCAGTCAAGGAATAGGAGCTCGGCTTCTATGTCGGCTTCCGACGCAATGCGGTCCAGTACTGCGACCACTGTGTCCACCGAGAAGTCCCTGTTGCGCACGTCAATTCCCAAGGCAAGAGGCGGCATCGAAGATGGCCCTTCAAACACCCGCGGCAGGAGAGACAGCGGCATGTTGTCGATGATTTCATAGCCCAGGTCCTCCAACGCGTGCGTAGCCTCCGTTCGTCCGGCCCCGGAGGCGCCGGTCACCAGAACAGCCCGCGTTCGCGCGCTGGATCCCGAATTGGCCGTCACTCCAATCCCCCTTTGAGAAGGACATACAGCATAGAGGCGAATGCCGGGGTCTCAACCCTTCGAATGAGGCGAACGCGTTCGCCGGAGATCGCGATTTCCAGCAGTTCGGGCAGGCGTCTCGTTTCGGCATGATCCATGTCGACGACGATGCGCAGCCAAGCCGGGGTTGCATCGCACTTCAATATGCCGATGCCCCTCGCCTCGATCTTGCCTTCGAGCGTCGTTGGAGCGGACATCAGCAGCCCCTCGGGCTTTCTGGTCAGAACGACCTGGTCGTCGGCAACGAGAGAGGCTCCGAGCGCCATCAGCTCTAGTGCAAGGCTGGACTTCCCGGCACCGGCCTGGCCCGTGATCAAGAGCCCCGCCGAATTCAACGCAACAGCGGTGCCGTGCATGAGAGTGGACCTGTCTCCCATGCGCACGAGACCCGGCCTCAGAAAGGAAGCTGTCGCGAACGCAAGGTCCGGGCGCAATCGGGCGCACCAAGGCACGATGCAGGGCAAGCATTGAATCCCGACAGCAGACTCCAAGAATTGCTACTGCTTGGCTCTGTCCAGAGCATGAGTCGATCCTTTGGCTCTCCAGGACACTAGGCGTGCAGCGCATCGCGAACCGCTGCGCCGCACGCCTGACATATTCGTGGCTGTCTTCGAGTTGTTCAACAGCAATGTGATCCTGATGGACGCGGCCTAGTTGGCCGTCCCGTATCTCTGCCATGGCGAGCTTTACCTGCAACAGAGTCCGCGATGGCACTTCAACTGCACCAAGATGTTGGCGCTAACCCCGAAAAATCAATCGGTTGGTATCGCTAACTGAGCCAATCCGTCCTGTTCACGCAACCGGAATCGTGCCAATGAATCGGATATGAAGCGCGTCGGTCGCCCATTTCACCACGCATGCAGCCGAAGGATCTGAGTAAAATGAACCAAGGTCGCGTCAATCCGCGAATGACGCTTGAAGCGCACGGAATCAACGATCTGGGATCTGTCCACTACAACCTGATGGAGCCGGATCTGATCCAGCACGCGCTTTGCCGCGAAGAAGGAACGCTTGGCCAAGGCGGGACGTTGCTGGTCAACACGGGCAAGTACACCGGCCGATCTCCGCAGGACAAGCATATCGTGAAGACGTCATCGGTCGAGCAGAGCATCTGGTGGGAAAACACCCGCGCAATTTCGCCGGAGGGCTTCGCGCGTCTGCATGCCGACATGCTGGCAAACATGAAAGGTCGCGACTATTTCGTGCAGGACCTGTATGCAGGCGCCGACAACGCGCATCGGCTCGATGTCAGAATCGTGACCGAGCTTGCTTGGCATTCCCTCTTCATCCGGCACATGCTTCGGCGCCCCTACAGGGACGAGCTCGACAGTTTCTCACCGGAATTCACGGTCATCAACTGCCCGTCGTTCCGGGCCGACCCGAAACGGCATGACTGCCGGACCGAAACGGTCATCGCGATGGATCTCGAGCAGAAGATCGTTCTCATCGGCGGGACCGAATATGCAGGTGAAAACAAGAAGTCCGTGTTCTCCATTCTCAACTACATCCTGCCCGATAAGGGCGTGATGCCGATGCACTGCTCGGCCAGCCATGCAGTCGGAAACCAGATCGATTCAGCGGTGTTCTTCGGGCTTTCGGGCACGGGCAAGACTACTCTCTCGGCAGATCCGAGCCGCGTACTGATAGGTGACGACGAGCATGGATGGTCGGATCGGGGAATCTTCAATTTCGAAGGCGGCTGCTACGCCAAGACCATAAACCTGAACCGCGAGGCCGAGCCGGAAATCTATGACACGTGCTTCAAGTTCGGCACCGTCATCGAGAACATGGTCTTTGACCTCGAGACCAAGGAACTCGATTTCGGCGACGACAGCCTCACCGCCAACATGCGTTGCGCCTATCCGATGAATTACGTTCCCAACGCGTCGGAGTCCGCTCTAGGCGGCCACCCAAAGAACGTGGTCATGCTGACTTGCGACGCCTTCGGGATCCTTCCGCCGATCGCGCGCCTGACTCCTGCGCAGGCCATGTACCACTTCCTGTCGGGCTTCACGTCAAAGGTCGCTGGCACGGAGCGCGGGGTTACGGAGCCTGAGCCTACGTTTTCAACATGCTTTGGCGCACCGTTCATGCCAAGACGTCCTGAAACCTACGGAGCATTGCTGCGCGAAAGGATCGCCCGTCACGGCACAACCTGCTGGCTGGTCAATACAGGCTGGACAGGCGGAGCCTACGGAATCGGCTCACGCATGCCGATCATGGCGACCCGAGCGCTCCTGTCAGCCGTGCTTGATGGCTCGCTTGAACACTCGCAATTCCGCAAGGACGTGAACTTCGGCTTCGAGGTGCCCGTCAGCGTGACGGCAAGTGCCGTGCCTGACATCCTGCTGGATCCACGCCGGACATGGGACGACGGTGCGGCCTACGACGCGCAAGCGAAGAAACTGATCGAGATGTTCGCAAAGAACTTTGAGCAGTACGAGGCTCATATCGACAGCGCCGTAAAGGCTGTCGCGATCAGCTGACACTGGCTTGTACTGGCAATGGCATGCCAAGACCTTTGCCGTCTTTTCGAGAGCATTCGGCTTGGCAAGAAACTTGGCCGGGCGTCGCCAAGTCATGTTCCAACATCCTTGGGAGGTCCAAGTGAACCCAGACAGTCGAGCATGCAAAGTCGTCTTCAGCGCCGCAAATGCGCATCATGGCCCGCCAAAGTGCCTGCAATGCCTCTGACGAATTGCTGGTCCGGGAAGCAGCGGTTGCCTCCATTTCTAGAGTTCAGACGTTTTCGCGCGCAAGTGTCTGAAATCATTGAGCCCGCTTTCGCGAAAGGGCACTACATTTCGGCGCTCCCGGCGCCGCGGTCCGGGCCGGTCGGCCCGTCAGCTCGGCTTCTTCCGCTCCCGTCGCTCGTAGGCGAACGGCGCCGGGTTCCACTTCAGCCCCAGCGTGCGGTAGATTTTTCGCGCGTCGGACGACGCCGCGCTTGGCAGGCCGAACGTCCGCGACCGCCTGGCATCGTGCAGGATGCCGATCTGCAGGTCGTTCAGCGCCCGCCGGATCCGGTCCGGGCTCATCCGGTCCCCGTGGGCCGCCAGCCGGTGGCGCACGTGCTGGAGGCAGCAGAAGGCCATGTAGCAGATGGCGATGTGCGCCCGCACCCGGCGCTCCTTGCGGTGGAAGACCGGCCTGATCCTCAGGTCGTGCTTGTTGGCGCGGAAGCAGGCCTCGATCTCGGACAGCCTGCGGTACTGGACGACCAGGTCGCGCGGGT
>JAJEFO010000020.1 GCA_022820365.1 Silicimonas sp. | reverse complement strand
GACGACGGACGTGACCGGGACGGTGACGCTCCCGGAGGGGACGGAGATGGTGATGCCGGGCGACAACCTGAAGTTCACGGCGGAGCTGATCGCGCCGATCGCGATGGAGACGGGCCTGCGCTTCGCCATCCGCGAGGGCGGCCGCACCGTCGGCTCCGGCGTGGTCACCGCCATCCTCGAGTGACAAGGGAGCCGCCGCGAGCCGGCAGGAGCGCCGAAGTTCGGGCAAGGCCTGGAAAGAGTTCGAAGTGGAGCAACAGGCTCCACCTCTCAACGAAAGGACAAGACAATGGCAGTTGCCAGCCAAAACATCCGGATCCGCCTGAAGGCGTTCGATTACCGTGTGCTTGATGCCTCGACGCAGGAAATCGTGAGCACGGCCAAGCGCACCGGCGCGACCGTTCGTGGTCCGATTCCGATGCCGAACGAGATCGAAAAGTTCACGGTGCTTCGAGGTCCGCATGTTGACAAGAAATCACGGGACCAGTTCGAGATCAGGACGCACAAGCGCCTTCTCGACATTGTCGATCCAACGCCACAGACAGTGGACGCGCTCATGAAGCTCGACCTCGCGGCAGGCGTGGACGTCCAGATTTCCGTATAGGGAGAGCGATCAGATGTTGCGCTCCGGTGTAATTGCAAAAAAGGTCGGCATGACCCGGCTCTTCATGGATGACGGGAAGCAGGTTCCCGTGACCGTGCTCCAGTTGGACAAGCTCCAGGTGGTTGCACAGCGCACGCCCGAACGGGACGGATATGCGGCCGTTCAGCTTGGCGCAGGTGCGGCCAGGGCCAAGCGGACCTCGCAGGCAATGCGAGGCCACTTTGCCGCTGCAAAGGTGGAACCCAAGCGGAAGATCGCGGAATTCCGCGTCGACCCGGAAAACCTGATCGAAGTGGGCGAAGAGATCACGGCGAACCACTATTTCGAAGGCCAGTTCGTTGACGTGAGCGGCACGTCGATCGGCAAGGGCTTTGCCGGAGCCATGAAGCGCCACAACTTTCGCGGTTTGCGCGCGTCGCACGGGGTCTCGATCAGTCACCGATCCCATGGATCGACCGGCCAGTGCCAAGATCCGGGACGCGTGTTCAAGGGCAAGAAGATGGCCGGCCAAATGGGTGCCGTGCGCGTGACCACGCAGAATCTCCAGGTGGTCCGCACGGATGCAGATCGTGGCCTGATCATGGTCAAGGGCGCGGTTCCGGGATCCAAGGGCGGATGGGTCACCATAAACGACGCCGTCAAGAAGCCGATGCCGGACAACGTGATCCTCCCTGCCGCGCTCAAGTCGGACGCTGCAGCTGCCGCACAGGCCGCAGAGGAAGCTGCTGAAGCCGCTGCTGCTGAAGCAGAAGCCGCTGCAGCTGGGGCGGCAGAGGCAGAACAGGCAGCCCTTGAAGCAGCGGAAGCCAAGGCGAAGTTGGACAAGGTGGCAGAAGCCGAGGCCGCTGAAGCAGGAACTGCCAAGTCCAACGAGGCGGAACGGAAGGACGGTGAGGAATGAAACTCGACGTGATCAAGCTCGACGGCAAGAAGGCCGGGTCGGTCGAACTCGGAGACGAGATTTTCGGCCTCGAACCCCGCGCCGACATCTTGCACCGTGTCGTCCGCTGGCAAAGGAACAAGGCTCAAGCCGGCACGCACAAGGCCAAGACCCGATCCGAAACCAGCTATGCCAGGAGCAAGATCTATCGCCAGAAGGGGACGGGTGGGGCGCGCCACGGCGACCGGAATGCGCCCATTTTCCGCAAGGGTGGCGTCTACAAGGGCCCGACGCCGCGCAGCCACGCTCACAAGCTGACCAAGAAATTCAGGAAGCTCGGCCTGCGCCACGCGCTGTCATCGAAGGCGGCGACCGGAAATCTCGTCATTTTGGATGCGGCAACCGCGAAAGAGCCCAAGGCCGGGATTCTTGCCAAGAAGGTCCGGGATCTTGGTTGGAGGCGCGCCCTGATCATTGACGGTGCCGAAGTGGACCAGAATTTCGCGCTGGCCGCCTCCAACCTGCCCGAAGTCGACGTGCTGCCGTCCATGGGCGCCAATGTCTATGACATCC
The DNA here is from genome assembly GCA_022820365.1 of Silicimonas sp. Taxonomy (GTDB): domain Bacteria; phylum Pseudomonadota; class Alphaproteobacteria; order Rhodobacterales; family Rhodobacteraceae; genus JAJEFO01. The sequence continues at coordinate 23,231 of JAJEFO010000020.1, read as the reverse complement.
TGAGAAGTGACACGCTGGTGATCACGAAGGCGGGTGTCGAAGCTCTGGAGGCCCGATTGAAATGAGTGCGACCGCAGACCAGTATGACGTGATCCGCAAGCCGGTTGTCACCGAGAAGTCGACCATGGCGTCCGAGAGCGGTGCCGTGGTGTTCGAAGTGGCGATGGACAGCACCAAGCCCCAGATCAAGGAGGCTGTTGAAGGTCTCTTTGGCGTGAAGGTGAAAGCGGTGAACACGACGATCACTAAGGGCAAGGCCAAGCGGTTCCGCGGCATCAGCGGTCGCCGCAAGGACGTGAAGAAGGCATACGTGACGCTTGAAGAAGGCAACACGATAGACGTAACCACCGGTCTCTGATAGAAGGCCGCGGATGCACGGCCCCCATGAAGGGGGCCGAGCTTGTTTGAAACCGGGTCACTGACCCAAGGCAGACGGAAGACAGGAAGCATGGCACTCAAGTCGTACAACCCAACGACGCCTGGCCAGCGAGGGCTGGTGCTGATCGACCGTTCGGAGCTTTGGAGCGGCCGGCCGGTCAAGTCCCTGACAGAGGGTCTGGCAAAGAAGGCTGGACGGAACAATACCGGACGGATCACGATGCGGCGTCGTGGCGGGGGCGCGAAGCGCCTCTATCGCATCATTGATTTCAAACGGACCAAGCGCGACATGGAGGCGACGGTGGTCCGGATCGAATTCGATCCGAACCGAACGGCGTTTGTTGCGCTGATCGAGTACACGGACGGTGAGCAGGCTTACATCATCGCGCCGCAAAGACTCGGTGTCGGAGAAAAGGTCGTCTCCGGAGACAAGGTCGACGTGAAGCCCGGCAATGCGATGCCGTTCACGGGCATGCCGATTGGTACCATCGTCCACAATATCGAGCTCAAGCCGGGCAAGGGCGGGCAAATTGCGCGGGCAGCAGGTTCGTATGCGCAGTTCGTCGGTCGTGATGGAGGCTATGCCCAGATCAGGCTCTCCTCGGGCGAGCTCCGGATGGTGCGCCAGGAATGCCTGGCGACGGTCGGTGCGGTCTCCAACCCGGACAATTCAAACACGAACCTGGGCAAGGCTGGCCGCAACCGAAACCTGGGCAAGCGGCCAAGCGTGCGCGGCGTCGTCATGAACCCGGTCGACCACCCGCATGGCGGCGGAGAAGGCCGGACTTCGGGTGGTCGCCATCCTGTCAGCCCATGGGGCAAACCGACCAAGGGCGCACGCACCCGCAACAAGAACAAGGCGTCGTCGAAGCTGATCCTGCGTTCACGCCACGCCCGGAAAAAGAGGCGCTAGCACATGAGCCGTTCAGTTTGGAAAGGACCTTTCGTCGACAGCCATGTCCTCAAGAAGGCCGAAAAGTCACGAGAGTCGGGACGGAACGAGGTCATCAAGATCTGGTCCCGTCGTTCAACCATCCTGCCGCAATTCGTCGGACTGACCTTCGGAGTATACAATGGCCGGAAGCACATTCCGGTTCTGGTGACCGAAGAGATGATTGGTCAGAAATTCGGCGAGTATTCCCCGACACGAACCTACTATGGTCACGCGGCCGACAAGAAGGCAAAGAGGAACTAGGCCATGGGCAAGGGCAAGAATCCGCGCCGCGTGGCGGAAAACGAGGCGATGGCGAAGACGCGAATGCTTCGCACGTCGCCTCAAAAGCTGAATCTGGTTGCGGCAATGATCCGAGGCAAGAAAGTCGAGAAGGCCATGTCCGAACTCGCCTTCTCGAAGCGGCGGATCGCAATCGATGTAAGGAAATGTCTTCAGGCCGCAATTGCCAATGCAGAGAACAATCACAGCCTGGACGTGGACGAACTGGTCGTGGCCGAAGCGTATGTGGGAAAGAACCTCGTGATGAAGCGTGGCCGCCCGCGGGCACGCGGTCGTTTCGGACGGATCAAGAAGCCGTTCTCCGAGCTAACCATCAAGGTCCGCCAGGTCGAGGAGCAAGCGTAATGGGACAGAAAGTCAACCCGATCGGAATGCGTTTGCAGATCAATCGGACCTGGGACAGCCGCTGGTACGCGAACACCAAGGAATACGGGGATCTGCTGCTTGAGGACGTAGAGATGCGCGCGTTCATCAAGGAAGAGTGCAAGCAGGCGGGCGTTTCGCGCGTCATCATTGAGCGACCGCACAAGAAGTGCCGCGTAACCGTCCACACGGCGCGGCCGGGCGTCATCATCGGCAAGAAGGGCGCGGACATCGAGTCGCTGCGTCGCAAGCTTGCAGGCATGACGGAAAGCGAATTGCACCTGAACGTTGTCGAGGTGCGCAAGCCCGAACTTGATGCGCAGCTTGTTGCCGAATCGATTGCCCAGCAGCTTGAGCGCCGCGTGTCGTTCCGCCGGGCCATGAAGAGGGGCGTGCAGAACGCCATGCGCATGGGTGCGCTGGGCATTCGCGTGAACGTTGCCGGCCGCCTGGGCGGTGCCGAAATCGCGCGAACGGAATGGTACAGGGAGGGTCGGGTGCCGCTGCACACCCTTCGGGCGGACGTCGATTACGCACTGGCTGACGCTCCGACCCCCTATGGCATCATCGGGGTCAAGGTCTGGATCTTCAAGGGCGAGATCATGGAGCACGATCCGCAGGCACGCGATCGCCGCCATCAGGAACTGCAGGACGGCCCCGCGCCTCGCGGCGCGGGCCGTGGTCGCAACTAGGGAGCCAGAAAGATGCTGCAGCCAAAGCGCACAAAGTTCCGCAAGATGCACAAGGGCCGAATCCATGGCGAGGCCAAGGGTGGCTCGGACCTGAACTTCGGCACTTACGGCCTCAAGGCGATCGAGCCTGAGCGGGTCACTTCGCGGCAGATCGAGGCAGCCCGGCGGGCAATGACACGCCACATGAAGCGTCAGGGACGCGTCTGGATTCGCATTTTCCCCGACACGCCTATTTCGGCGAAGCCGATCGAGGTCCGGATGGGCAAGGGCAAGGGATCGATCGATCGGTGGGCTGCAAAGGTGAAGCCCGGCCGCATCATGTTCGAGATCGACGGCGTCAATGAAACCGTCGCCCGAGAGGCCCTGCGGCTTGCCGCGATGAAGCTTCCGGTCAAGACCCGCACCGTCGTTCGCGAGGACTGGTAGTCGCGGACCATCCGGTCGTTTCTGCTGCGTGGGAAGATCGGAAGGGGCCATGCCTGTCTGCCTCGCCCGAACCCGTGCCCGCGCTGGCGGCGCGTCCCCGGGGGCGTCTTGGCTGATTCCTCGGCGCTCGAGTTGCGGGCCTCGGACATGAGAGCGTTCTCGCCAAGCCACGCCCATCGCGCTATCACCTGCCCATGACGATCCGCTCCCTGTTTGCCACACGCGTTTATCATGCCCGGCTTCCGGACGAAGTTGACGTTCAGGAACTGGAGGATTCCTGCCGTTCCGTCGCCGAGGACGACGAGGCTGGACAGCGCTGGTGCGAGGAGAACGGATTTCCTGGCTATACGAGCCATTCCAGCCTCGCGGACCTCCCCTGGCGCTTCCCGATCTTTGAGCGGGTTCGGAATGCGCTTGATCGGCATGTCGCGGCATTTGCGGAAGAACTGGCGTTTGATCTCGAGGGCAGACCGCTCGTGCTCGAAGACTTGTGGATCAACATCCTCCCGGAAGGCGGCATCCACACGTCTCACATTCATCCTCAGAGCGTGATCAGCGGAACGGTCTACGCTGCAATGCCGGAAGGCTGCGCGGCCCTCAAGCTCGAGGACCCGAGACTGGCGATGATGATGGCCGCACCTCCCCGCAAGAAGCATGCGGCGGAAGAGCTTCAACAATTCGTCTATGTTCAGCCTGCTGTCGGTGACGTGCTTCTCTGGGAGAGTTGGCTTCGGCACGAAGTGCCGATGAATCTCGCGGAAGACGACAGGATCAGCGTCAGTTTCAATTACCGTTGGGACACATAGTTTGAGACTCATGCTTGACTTGGCTGACCATCAGGTCGCCGCACGTGATTCAATCCGCAACGAGCGCAACTTCCGCGCCCGCCGCCGGAAAACGACCCAGGTTGCCGTGACTCGTGCATGGCACGAAGCCTGACACGCTAACCTTAATCAACGCGATGTTCCGACTAGGATTTCGTCGTTGCCCCACGTCGCGGCATGCATGCCAGCATCATTGGACAAAACAAGAAAAATGATCTTACGAGGTCCATACTTGTGAAATTCAGTGCTGGCTGCTTGATCATGAGCGGCATCGACGTCACAGGTCGTGGATGTGGTCGATGTCTGCGCTCTTCGCTTCATGAAGACCTTTGGCATTTGTCCCTGACCTTGGGGTCAGCGGTGCGGCGGGCAAGGAGGGTGAGAACGTCTGTTGAGACTCCATGTCGAATAAGTGCCACAAAAAGGTGTTGCAATGTGCGGGGAACCACCCTAAACGGCGGTCTTCACCTGTTGATCTCCACCGGACGCAAGGGGTGACGCGAAAGCGGCCTCCCGGTGATGTTGAAAGGATGATCGGCGATGGACGCCAATGAACTGCGGGAGAAAACTCCCGACCAGCTTCGCGACGAGTTGACCAGCCTCAAGAAGGAGGCGTTCAACCTTCGGTTCCAGCAGGCCACAAGCCAGCTGGAAAACACAGCCCGCATGCGCAAGGTCCGTAGGGACACGGCGCGCGTCAAGACGGTCCTGAACGAGAAGGCCGCGGCAGCGGCGGTGACGGAGGCCGGATAGATGCCCAAGAGAATTCTTCAAGGCGTCGTGATCTCCGACGCGAATGCACAGACCGTCACGGTCAATGTCGAGCGCCGCTTCAAGCATCCGCTCCTGCAGAAGACCGTGCGTCGGTCCAAGAAGTACCGCGCGCATGATGCGGCGGATACTTTCAGGGTTGGAGACGTCGTGCGCATCCAGGAATGCGCGCCGCGTTCAAAGACCAAGCGATGGGAAGTGATCGCGGAATAGCGTTCACGTGCCCGTTTTGATCGAAACCCTGGGGCCGCGTCCCTAAAGGTCGGGAGAAACCACATGATCCAGATGCAGACCAATCTGGATGTAGCTGACAACAGCGGCGCGCGCCGCGTTCAGTGCATCAAGGTTCTCGGCGGTTCCAAGCGAAAATACGCGTCCGTGGGCGACGTCATCGTCGTTACTGTCAAGGAAGCCATTCCGCGCGGTCGCGTCAAGAAAGGCGACATCCGCAGGGCAGTTGTCGTACGCACCGCCAAGGAAGTGCGACGTGATGACGGCACGGCAATCCGCTTTGACCGGAACGCCGCCGTCATCATCAACAACAACAACGAGCCGATCGGCACCCGGATCTTCGGGCCGGTCGTGCGGGAGCTTCGGGCGAAGCACTTCATGAAGATCATTTCGCTGGCTCCGGAGGTGCTCTGACATGGCTGCGAAACTGAAGAAGGGCGATCGGGTCGTGGTGCTTGCCGGCAAGGACAAGGGCAGGGAGGGCGAAATCTCCCAAGTCCTGCCCAAGCAAGGCAAGGCCGTGATCAACGGGCTGAATATCGCCATCCGGCACCAGCGACAAACCCAGACCGATCAGGGCGGACGCCAGCCCAAGGCAATGCCGATCGACCTCTCGAACCTCGCGCTGCTTGACGGCAATGGCAAGGCCACACGGGTCGGGTTTCGGTTCGAGGACGGCAAGAAGGTCCGTTTTGCCAAGACAACCGGGGAGGCAGTCTGATGCTAGACGCAGCCAGCTACACGCCGCGTCTCAAGACGCACTACAAGGAGACAGTGCGAGCCGCCCTGAAGGAAGAGTTCTCCTACAAGAACGACATGCAGATTCCGCGCATGGACAAGATCGTCCTGAACATCGGCACGGGTGCCGAATCGGTGAAGGATTCGAAGAAGGCCCGATTGGCACAGGAAGACCTGACGTTGATTGCAGGCCAAAAGGCGGTGATCACGCACGCGAAGAAGTCCATTGCCGCATTCAGGGTCCGTGAGAACGTCCCGCTCGGTGCCAAGGTCACGCTGCGCGGCGACCGGATGTACGATTTCCTTGACCGTCTCGTCACGGTCGCATTGCCGCGGGTCCGCGACTTCCGGGGCGTGAAGGCGAGTTCGTTTGACGGTCGCGGCAATTTCGCCATGGGCCTGAGGGAGCACATCGTGTTCCCGGAAATCGACTTTGACAAGGTCGATGAAGTCTGGGGCATGGATATCATCATCTGCACGACGGCCGAAACGGATACAGAAGCAAGGGCGCTGTTGAAGCATTTCAACATGCCGTTCAACAGCTAAGCTCAGGAGGGGGTTCATGGCCAAGAAAGCGATGATTGAGCGCGAGAAGAAGCGCCAGATGCTTGTTCGGAAACACGCCGCCAGGCGTGTCGCGCTGAAAGAGATCGCGAATGATCAGGACAAACCGATGGAGGAGCGCTTCAAGGCTCGCCTGAAGCTTGCGAAGCTGCCGCGGAACAGTTCCGCGACGCGGCTCCACAACCGCTGCCAGCTGACCGGGCGCCCGCACGGATATTACCGAAAGCTGAAGATGTCGCGGATCGCGCTTCGGGAACTCGGCAGCCAGGGCCAGATTCCGGGCCTGGTGAAGTCAAGCTGGTGAGGAGTATAGAGGATGAATGATCCCTTGGGTGACATGCTGACCCGCATCCGCAATGCGCAGATGCGCGGCAAGTCGACGGCGACGACTCCGGCCTCGAAGCTGCGCAAGTGGGTTCTGGATGTCCTTGCCGACGAAGGCTACATCCGCGGCTATCAGGAGGTCACCGATGATCGTGGCCACCCGGCGATCGAGATCAGCCTGAAATACTACGATGGAACGCCGGTGATCCGCGAGCTCAAGCGGGTCTCGAAGCCCGGACGGCGCGTGTATCTCGGGGCGGATGACATTCCGCGGGTCCGCCGTGGCCTTGGCGTTTCCATTGTCTCGACATCCAGGGGCGTGATGTCGGATGCGGCCGCGCGTTCCGCGAATGTCGGCGGCGAAGTGCTTTGCACGGTCTTCTAGGGAGCAGGACGCATGTCTCGAATAGGGAAGAAACCGGTGGAACTGCCGTCAGGCGTTGAAGCCACGCTCTCCGGCCAGACCGTGACCGTGAAGGGCCCCAAGGGTCAGCGCGAATTCACGGCAACCGACGACGTGACAATCACCGTCAAGGACAACGCGGTCAGCCTCGATCCGCGCGGGTCGTCGAAGCGGGCGCGCCAGCAATGGGGAATGAGCCGCACCCAGGTGCAGAACCTCGTCACCGGCGTCACGGACGGCTTCAAGAAGGAACTCGAGATCAGCGGAGTTGGCTATCGGGCACAGGTGCAAGGCAGCAGGCTCACGCTGAATCTCGGCTTCTCGCACGACGTGATCTTCGATGTGCCGGAAGGCGTCACAGTGACCACGCCAAGGAACACCGTAATCGTTGTCGAAGGCATTGACCAGCAGCTCGTCGGACAGGTCGCGGCCAATATCCGCGAATGGCGCAAGCCCGAGCCGTACAAGGGCAAGGGCATCAAGTACAAGGGCGAGTATGTCTTCAGCAAGGAAGGCAAGAAGAAGTAGGAACCGGTCAGATGGCACTTTCAAAGAGAGAATTGTTCGAAAAGCGCCGGATGCGCGTCCGGAACAAGCTTCGCAAGGTCAACGCTGGGCGAATGCGCCTGTCGGTGTACCGTTCGAACAGGAACATCAGCGCCCAGTTGATCGACGACAAGCTGGGCAGGACCGTGGCTTCCGCGTCGTCGCTTGAGAAGGGAATCGACACCAAGGACGGCAATGGCGTCGAGGCCGCTGCTGCCATTGGCCGCACCATTGCCGAACGCGCAAGGCAAGCGGGCGTCCAAGAAGCGTATTTCGACCGGGGGGGCTTCCTGTTCCACGGCAGGGTCAAGGCCCTGGCCGACGCGGCCCGGGAAGCCGGTTTGAAGATCTGAAATGCGGGTGGCGCGTCGCCGCCCCGATGGCCAGGGCCGCAAGCGGCACCGAGGTCGGACAATGGCGCTTCGGCGCACGAATGAGGGGAGAAGGCCATATGGCCAGAGAACCAAGAGATGGAGGGCGTCGCGACCGCGACGAAGCGCCTGAATTCGGCGATCGTCTGGTCGCGATCAACCGTGTGTCGAAGACCGTGAAAGGCGGCAAGCGCTTCGGCTTTGCCGCGCTCGTCGTCGTCGGCGACCAGAAGGGTCGCGTGGGGTTTGGCAAGGGCAAGGCCAAGGAGGTGCCCGAAGCCATTCGCAAGGCCACCGAACAGGCCAAGCGACAGATGGTCCGCGTGCCGCTGCGCGAGGGCCGGACGCTTCATCACGACATCGAGGGGCGCCACGGCGCGGGCCGCGTCGTGATGCGGACAGCGCCGACCGGAACCGGCATCATCGCCGGCGGACCGATGCGTGCCGTCTTCGAGATGCTGGGGGTGCAGGACGTTGTTGCCAAGTCGATCGGCACCCAGAATCCCTACAACATGATTCGCGCCACCATGGACGGCCTCAGCAAGGAGGCGTCGCCGCGCGCGGTGGCTCAGCGCCGCGGCAAGAAGGCTGCGGACATCCTGCCGAAGCGCGAGGAGCCTGCGAAGGCCGAAACGGCTGAAGTCGAGGAGGCGTGACGACCATGGTGAAGACAATCGTCGTAAGGCAGACGGGATCTCCGATTCGACGGCCGGCCATCCAGCGCCGGACACTGATCGGGCTTGGGCTCGGCAAGATGCACAAGACCCGCGAACTGGAAGACACGCCTTCCGTGCGCGGCATGATCGCCAAGATTCCGCATCTGGTCGAGATCGTCGAGGAGCGCGGTTAGCGAACCGGGTTCCTGGACAGGCCGTGCCTTGAAGCGAGGCATGCGCTCGTCTATACGCCTCCGGTGGCCGATGCCGGTCCTGGAACAGGAACAAGCCGTGGCCGTCCCAGTTCGCTTCGGGGGCGTGTCCGGTCAGGAGAAGCGAAATGAAACTTAACGAACTTCGGGACAATCCCGGCGCCACAAAGCGGGCGAAACGCGTTGGCCGCGGGCCCGGTTCCGGCAAGGGAAAGACCGCCGGGCGCGGGACGAAGGGCCAGAAGTCGCGCTCAGGCGTGGCTCTCAACGGCTTTGAAGGCGGCCAGATGCCGCTCTACCAGCGCCTGCCCAAGCGCGGATTCAACAAGCCGAACCGCAAGTCTTATGCCGTCGTGAACCTGGGCCTGATCCAGAAGTTCATCGACGCCAAGAAGATCGACGCCAGCAAGGACATCGACGAGGACGTGCTCGTCGAGAGCGGGCTGGTGCGCCGCAGGAAGGACGGAATCCGCGTTCTGGCAAAGGGCGAATTCTCGGCCAAGGCGAAGATCGAGGTGACCGGCGCATCCCGGTCCGCGATTGCCGCGGTCGAACAGGCAGGCGGCTCGCTGACGATCACGTCCGCGTCGGCAACTGGCTGACGGCTTGCGGGCGGCCCTGCCGCCGCCTACATGTCCATGAACGTCCGGAACCGCTGGCCGCGTACGCGCAGGCGGTGCCGACATACAGGAAGGGCCTCGCATGGCATCAGCAGCAGAGCAAATGGCCTCCAATGTCAGTTGGGGCATGCTGGGTAAGGCAACCGAACTGCGCAATCGGCTGCTGTTCACGATCGGACTGCTGATTGTCTATCGCATCGGAACGTATATCCCGGTTCCGGGGATTGACGGTGTCGCCTTGCGCGAGTTCATGGACCAGGCCGCAGGCGGAATTGCCGGGGTGCTCGGCATGTTCACGGGCGGCGCGCTCAGCCGCATGGGCATATTTGCGCTGGGGATCATGCCGTACATTTCGGCCTCGATCATCATTCAGTTGCTGGCGGCAACATGGGGTCCGCTGCAGCAGCTCAAGAAGGAAGGCGAGCAGGGGCGTCGCAAGATCACCCAGTACACGAGGTACGGGACCGTGGCGCTGGCGACTTTCCAGGCCTACGGCCTTGCAGTGTCGATGGAGGCCGGCAACCTCGTGACGGATCCCGGATGGTTCTTCCGCATTTCGACGGTGATCACGCTCGTGGGCGGCACGATGTTCCTGATGTGGCTGGGTGAGCAGATCACCGCGCGCGGGGTCGGCAACGGGATTTCGCTCATCATCTATGTCGGCATCGTGGCCGAGCTTCCAGGCGTCTTCGCGCAGTTCTTCGAGCAGGGCCGTGTCGGTGCGCTGTCGACGGGCGTGATCCTCGGAATCCTCGTGATGATCTTCGCGACGCTAGTCTTCGTGGTCTTCATGGAACGCAGCTTGCGCAAGATACACATCCAGTACCCGCGCCGTCAGGTCGGCATGAAGGTTTATGACGGCGGCTCGTCGCATCTGCCGGTCAAGGTGAACCCGGCCGGCGTGATTCCGGCAATTTTCGCCTCGTCGCTGCTGCTCTTGCCCACCACGCTATCGACATTCTCCGGAAGCTCGGCCGGACCCGTGATGAGCTGGATTCTTGCCTATTTCGGGCCTGGGCAGCCGCTGTACCTGCTGTTCTTCGCGGGCATGATCATCTTCTTCACCTATTTCTACACGCTGAACGTCTCGTTCAAGCCGGACGACGTGGCGGAGAATCTGAAGAACCAGAACGGGTTCGTGCCCGGCATACGTCCGGGGAAGAAGACCGAGGAATACCTCGAATACGTGGTTGTCCGCGTCCTTGTCCTGGGCTCTGCCTACCTGGCGCTGGTCTGCCTGATCCCGGAAATGGTCCGGGGCAGCCTGGCCATCACGGCTTACTTTGGCGGCACGTCGATACTGATCATCGTGTCCGTCGGGATGGATTTCATTCAACAGGTCCAGTCCCATCTGCTGGCCCATCAGTACGAGGGCTTGATTGAGCGGTCCCAGCTGCGCGGCAGAAAGCGCGGCGGCAAGCAAAGAGGGACGGCAAGACGGTGAACATCATTCTCATTGGTCCGCCCGGAGCCGGAAAGGGCACGCAGGCGCGAATCCTTGAGGAAGAGCGCGGCATGACCCAGCTTTCGACGGGTGACATGCTCCGCGAGGCGCGCACGTCCGGCACCGACATGGGCAGGAAAGTCGCGGAAATAATGGACTCAGGCGGTCTCGTGACCGACGAGATCGTCATCGGCCTGATCGAAGAGAGACTTCAGTCGACTGGTGAAGTCGGGTTCATTTTTGACGGATTTCCTCGCACGCTGGCGCAAGCCGCCGCGCTGGACGACCTGCTCAGGGCGAACGGGGAAGAACTGGGTGCCGTCGTCGAGATGCAGGTGGATGACGATGCGCTCGTCGCTCGGATCACGGCCCGTTCGACCTGTGCCAATTGTGGAGAAGTCTACAACGACATCACCCGACCGATCCCGGATGACGGCAAGTGCTCCAACTGCGGTGCCGCCGATTTCAGGCGTCGAGCGGATGACAACGAGGAGAGTCTCAGGACTCGCCTGATGGAATATTACAAGAAGACCGCGCCGCTGATCGGGTACTACTACCATGCGGGCCTTTTGAGGCAGGTCAACGGGCTCGGCGAGATCGACGAGGTGAAAGGCGAAATCGCGGCGTCGCTGGGCAGGTGACGGGCGGACTGACCGGACGAAACGGAAATTGCGAATGGCGGTGCTACGCCCCTTGACCCGCCACGGGCAAAGGCATATTTACCGCCATCTCGAACGAGAATCATGAGCCAAGCCCGGGCCGGCACAGTCCCGGGCTTCCGTTGTGAAAAAAGGGCCTGGAATCACGGGCTCGCAACGAAAGGAAGAAATCCGTGGCACGTATTGCTGGCGTGAACATCCCGACTGCGAAACGGGTTCCGATCGCGCTCACCTACATCACTGGCATTGGCCAGTCCTCGGCAAAGGCCATTTGCGAGGCGACGAACATTGACGTCTCGCGCCGGGTCAACGAACTCAGCGACGCCGAAGTTCTCGCTATCCGCGAGCACATCGACGCGAACTACAGCGTCGAGGGCGACTTGCGGCGCGAGGTGCAGATGAACATCAAGCGCCTCATGGACCTGGGCTGCTATCGCGGCCTGCGTCACCGCCGGAACCTCCCCGTGCGCGGTCAGCGCACGCACACCAACGCCCGCACCCGCAAGGGTCCGGCAAGGCCGATCGCCGGCAAGAAGAAGTAGGGAGGAAGGAGCGCATGGCACGAGATCGCCGCATCAAGAAGAAGGTATCGAAGAACATCGCCGCTGGCGTGGCGCATGTGAATTCCTCCTTCAACAACACGAAGATCCTGATTTCGGACGTCCAGGGCAATGCAATTGCCTGGTCTTCCGCCGGAACGATGGGGTTCAAGGGCTCTCGCAAGTCGACGCCATATGCTGCGCAGATGGCTGCAGAGGACGCCGGCCTGAAGGCAAAGGAGCATGGCGTCCGCACGCTGGAAGTCGAGGTGCAGGGTCCGGGCTCGGGTCGGGAGAGCGCCCTGCGCGCCCTGGCCACGGTTGGATTTACCATAACGTCGATCCGCGACGTGACGCCCATTGCACACAATGGCTGCCGCCCGCCTAAGCGCCGCCGTGTCTGAATTCAGCGGCGAGCCGCATAACGGCTCGCAAGACCTCGGGAGCGCGCGGTCTCGGACATGGGCCGGGCGCAGGGATTGAGGAGAATCACATGATCCACAAGAACTGGCAGGAACTCATTAAGCCGACGCAACTGGAAGTGAAGCCGGGCAACGACCCCCTTCGGCAGGCGACCGTGATCGCGGAGCCGCTGGAGCGTGGCTTTGGCCTGACATTGGGGAACGCGCTGCGCCGCGTCCTGATGTCCTCGCTCCAGGGGGCCGCCATCACGTGCGTTCAGATCGACAACGTCCTCCACGAGTTTTCGTCCGTGGCGGGGGTGCGCGAAGACGTGACCGACATCGTCCTGAACCTGAAAGGCGTTGCCATCAACATGGAAGTGGAGGGGCCGAAGCGCCTGTCCATCAGCGCCAAGGGGCCTCAGATCGTCACCGCCGGGGACATCTCGGAGACTGCCGGCATCGACATCCTCAACAAGGATCACGTACTTTGCCACCTCGACGAGGGTGCAAGCCTCTACATGGAACTGACCGTGGAGACGGGCAAGGGCTACGTGGCGGCCGACAAGAACCGCCCCGAGGATGCTCCGATCGGCATGATGCCGGTCGATGCGATCTATTCGCCCGTTCGAAGGGTCAGCTATGACGTCCAGCCGACCCGGGAAGGCCAGGTGCTTGACTATGACAAGCTGACGCTCAAGCTCGAAACCGACGGTTCGGTGACTCCGGAGGATGCGGTGGCGCTGGCAGCGAGGATTCTGCAGGACCAGCTCGCGACGTTCATCAACTTCGACGAGCCGGAATCTGCACAGCGCGCCGACGAGGACGACGGTCTCGAGTTCAATCCGCTTCTGCTGAAGAAGGTCGACGAACTGGAGCTCAGCGTTCGGTCCGCGAACTGCCTGAAGAACGACAACATCGTCTACATTGGCGACCTGATCCAGAAGACCGAGGCCGAAATGCTCAGGACGCCGAATTTCGGTCGGAAATCGCTCAACGAGATCAAGGAAGTGCTGTCCGGAATGGGCCTGCATCTCGGCATGGACATCGAGGAATGGCCACCCGAGAACATAGAGGATCTCGCCAAAAAGTTCGAAGACCAGTTCTGAGAAATTCAATGCCCGGGAGGCCGGGGACAGCATGGGCGAAAGCCCCAAGGTGAGCGGGGACACGCATCCCCTGCCGGACAAAGCACAAAAAGGGAATTGGAAAATGCGTCACGCCAAAGGCCATCGTCGCCTGAACCGCACTCATGAACACCGCAAGGCGCTCTTTGCCAACATGGCCGGATCGCTGATCGAGCACGAGCAGATCAAGACCACCCTGCCCAAGGCCAAGGAGCTCCGGCGCGTGATGGACAAGTTGATCACGCTCGGGAAGCGTGGAGACCTGCATGCCCGTCGCCAGGCAGCGGCCCGGCTGAAGCAGGACATGCACGTCGCCAAGCTCTTCGAGGTGCTCGGGCCGCGCTACAAGGAACGCTCGGGCGGCTATACCCGCGTGCTCAAGGCCGGATTCCGCTATGGCGACATGGCGCCCATGGCCATAATCGAACTCGTGGACCGCGATGTCGAGGCGAAGGGTGCCGCAGACCGTGCGCGTCTCGCTGACGAGGAAGATGCCGTAGAATAGCCTGCCGATGGACGTGGAGGCTGCCAATCGGTCGCTGAAGACCTCGGTGAAACGATTGCGGGCGAGGCCAGGATGGTCGGCCAGCGCACGGTTCCGTGCCGCGATTCGGCGTCGATTGCATCCCCATTGCAACCGCCGCACTCTTTTCGTCCGCGCAGTCGAAGCGTAGCCTGCGCGACACATGGCCGATCTCTTCAAGAGTCCTGGGCCAGAGCCCGAACCCGCCTTGCATCCTCTGGCTGACCGGCTGCGCCCGCGTGCGCTGGAGGAAGTGATTGGCCAGGACGAACTGCTTGGCCCGGATGGTCCGCTCGGGACGATGCTTGCTGCCGACACCTTGGGTTCCCTGATACTCTGGGGGCCGCCAGGAGTCGGAAAGACCACCATTGCGAGGCTCCTGGCCGATGTCACGGATCTCGCCTTCGTCCAGGTCAGCGCGATCTTCACGGGCGTTGCGGATCTCAAGAGGGTCTTCGAGGCCGCCAAGATCCGACGTGGCAACGGTGGCGGCACGCTCCTGTTCGTCGACGAGATTCACCGGTTCAACAAGGCTCAGCAGGACGGGTTCCTGCCGCACATGGAGGACGGGACGATACTCCTGGTCGGAGCGACCACTGAGAATCCGTCGTTCGAGCTGAATGCGGCGCTGCTGTCCCGCGCCCAGGTCATGGTGCTGAACCGTCTCGGCCCGACCGATCTTGAGCGTCTTGCCCTGCGCGCCGAGGAAGCGCTGGGGCAGGCCCTGCCGCTTGACGCAGCGGCACGCGAGGCTCTCCTGGAACTGGCTGACGGAGACGGACGCGCCCTCCTGAACCTGATTGAGCAGGTGTCGGGCTGGTCCGTGGAAGGCAAGCTTGACCAGAAGGAACTGGCGCGGCGGCTCGCACGGCGAGCCGCGCAGTACGACAAGTCCGGCGACGCCCACTACAACCTGATTTCCGCGCTGCACAAGTCGGTGCGCGGGTCGGATCCCGACGCGGCGCTCTATTGGCTTGCCAGGATGCTTGAGGGCGGCGAAGACCCGAGGTTCCTGGCGCGTCGGATCACCCGAATGAGCGTCGAGGACATCGGGCTCGCGGATCCGCAGGCGCAGTCGGTCTGCATCGATGCGTGGAACACCTATGAACGCCTTGGCAGCCCGGAAGGGGAACTCGCGCTGGCCCAGGCGGTGATCTACCTTGCGCTGGCCCCAAAGTCGAACAGCGGCTACGTGGCGTTCAAGGCCGCACAGCGAGCTGCAAAGTCCACAGGTTCCGAGCCTCCGCCCAAGCACATCCTGAACGCACCCACGCGGCTGATGAAGGATCAAGGCTATGGCAAGGGCTACGCCTACGACCATGATGCCGAGGACGGGTTTTCCGGCCAAGACTATTTCCCGGACGGGATGGAACGCGCGACCTATTTCCAGCCGGTGGAGCGAGGATTCGAGCGGGAGCTCAAACGCCGTCTCGACTATTTCGCGAAACTGCGCGCCAGGCGGCAGAGTTGACAAGCATGACGCGTCAAGACAGACCCGGACGCATGCTGGGCACCCTCTTCTCCATTGCCGGCGGCGGTGCGCTGGGAGCCTTGGCCCGTCACCTGGCCGGCCTTGGATTCCTGCGACTCCTGGGACCGACGACGTTTCCTCTCGGCATCATTACGGTCAACGTCCTCGGCTCATTTCTGATCGGCTTCTTTGTCGTTCTGGCGGCGCAGCGTGGACTGACCCATCTCTCGCCCTTTTTCGTGGTGGGCTTCCTGGGGGCGTTCACCACGTTCTCGGCTTTCTCGCTTGAGGCCGTCCAGCTCTACCAGCGCGGGGACGTCGTGGCGTCGATGATCTATGTCGTCGCCTCAGTCGTGCTTTCCATCCTTGGTCTCCTGGCCGGGCTTGCGCTCGCGCGCATGCTGCTTTCATGAGTCGGACGTTACGACTGGAGCAGCTGATTCCTCCTGCCGCTTTCTTCGTGGACATTGCCTGGGCGGCTGTCGCCGCCACGTCACGATGACCGCCGTTCAATGGATCGATGTCGCTCCGGGCGAAGGCGATCAGCGTCTTGACCGATGGTTGCGGCGACGTTTCCCGCATGTGCCGCAGGGACGGATCGAGAAGATGTGCCGCAAGGGGGAGATCCGGATCGATGGACGCCGGGCAAAACCGGGCGTGCGTGTAGAGGATGGTCAAACCGTACGCGTGCCGCCCTTACCCGAGGCGGAGAGGCAGGCGAGCAAGATTGAAGTACCGGTGAATCAAGCCGATGCGGAAATGATCCGGGAGACCGTCATCTATCGCGACGAGCACGTGATAGCGCTCAACAAGCCGTCCGGCCTTGCCGTTCAGGGCGGTTCGCAGCAGCCTCGGCACGTGGACGGGCTGGCCGACGCTCTCAGGTTCGAGTGCGAAGACAAGCCGCGCCTCGTTCACAGGCTGGACAAGGACACGTCGGGCATCCTGCTTCTCGCCCGAACCCGCGCCGTGGCCAATGCGCTCGCCAGGGCCTTTCGCGCCCGCGACGTCAGGAAAGTCTACTGGGCTGCTGTCGCGGGCGTTCCGAATCCTCGAACGGGAGTGATTCGCTATGGTCTCGCAAAGGCCCGCGGGCATGGATGGTCAGGCGAAGGAGAGAAGGCGCGTGTCATCCTGCCGGAAGATGTCGAACGAACGCCGGATGCAAGGCATGCGACCACGGACTACTCGGTTCTGGCCGCGCTCGGGACCCGCGCAAGCTGGGTTGCGCTCGTCCCGGTTACCGGTCGTACCCACCAGCTGCGCGCTCATATGGCAGGAATCGGGCATCCCGTAGTTGGGGACGGAAAGTACGGTGGTTCCGGGCAGGAGAATCCGGGCGACGGCTGGGGCGCTCGACTGGGCGCGGAATTCAGTCGCAAGCTGCACCTGCATGCGCGATCCCTCGTGCTGGACCATCCCGTGACGGGCGAATGCCTTGAACTATCGGCTCCCTTGCCGCCTCACATGAAGCGGACATGGGAGATGCTGGACTGGAATGTGTCCGGAGTTCCCGAAGATCCGTTTCAGGGGGCGGGGCGCACATGAGCGAATGGGGAACGAAGCGATTCTGGAACTCCGTGACCGTCGAGGCCGGCCCGGAGGGCTTCTCGATTCGTCTGGACGGTCGTCCGGTTCGGACGCCGGCGAAGCGTACGCTGGTTCTGCCGACGCAAGCAATTGCCAGGCATGTTGCGGCCGAATGGGAAGCGCAGGAGGAACGGGTCGACCCCGCGACCATGCCCTGGACCCGTTCGGCAAACGCGGCCATCGACAAGGTTGCAACGCAACGGCGCGAAGTCATGGACCATCTCGCCGGTTACGCGAACACCGATCTGTTGAGCTACAGGGCCGCAGAACCGGCCGAGCTTGTCCTGCGCCAGCAGAAGTCGTGGGATCCGTTGCTGGACTGGCTGGAATGTCGTCATGGCGTGCGTTTCGAGGTGACCCGGGGCGTGATGCCGGTCATGCAGGATGCGGCATGCGTCTCTAGGCTCGTGCGGAGCATGGAGCCGATGTCCAGCTTCCAGCTGACGGGATTTCATGATCTCGTGACTCTTTCGGGGTCGTTCGTGATCGCGCTGGCTGCTGCAGAAAGAGCGTTCCCTGTGCAGGACCTTTGGTCGGCATCCCGACAGGACGAGAGCTGGCAGGTCGAACAATGGGGTGAAGATGTTGAGGCGGCCGAGGAGGCCGCACGCAAGATGCAGGCGTTCTTTCATGCTGCCGAGCTATTTTGTCTTGCCAGATGAGGCGGTTTCAAGGTCTGCGACAAATTCCTGAACTAGGCTGTCTCGGCGCTTTTTGGGCGGCGCGGTCTTGACCTTGGGCAGGGAATCCCCCCACATTCCGACTGTAAGGCGGAATAACTGCCAAAGAAATCGCCGGGATCGGGTTCATGAGCCGGTTTCGGGATACTCGCCAGTGATGGTGGAAACTCAGGAAGCAAAATCATGAAAGAGGAAAACATGAAAAAATCCGTATTCTATGGCGCAATTGCTGCTGCCGTCGTCTTAGGTGGTGCGGCAGGCGCCGCGACCCTTGATGACGTCAAGGCACGCGGGAATCTCAACTGTGGGGTGTCTACCGGCCTTGTCGGCTTTGCTGCTCCGGATGCCAGCGGCAACTGGGAAGGCTTCGACGTGGCAGTATGTCGTGCAGTTGCTGCAGCTGTCCTGGGCGACCCCCAGGCGGTCGAGTTCATTCCGACCACCGGCAAGACGCGCTTCACGGCGCTGGCATCCGGCGAAGTCGACATGCTGGCCCGGAACACGACGTGGACCTTCTCGCGAGACACTGACCTCAAGCTCGACTTCATCGGAGTCAATTACTACGACGGCCAGGGTTTCATGGTGCCCAAGGCGCTTGGCGTGACTTCCGCCAAGGACCTGGACGGCGCGACGGTCTGCATCCAGACCGGCACCACCACCGAACTGAACCTCGCGGACTTTTTCCGCGTCAACAACATCAGCTACGAGCCAGTGCCGATCGAGACCAACGCCGAAGCGCAACAGCAGTACCTGGCTGAAGCGTGCGACGTCTACACGACTGATGCGTCCGGCCTCGCCGCGACCCGCGCCGCTTTCGAGTCCCCGGGCGATCACGTGATCTTGCCCGAGATCATCTCGAAGGAGCCTCTCGGCCCGGTTGTCCGCCATGGCGACAACGAATGGGGTGACATCGTCCGCTGGACGCTGAACGCCCTGATTTCGGCCGAAGAGCTGGGCATCACCTCGGCGAATGTCGGCGAGCTTGCAGGCGGCACCAACAATCCGGAAATCAACCGGATGCTTGGCACCGAGGGCACCCTCGGCGACATGATCGGCCTTGATGCGGAGTGGGCTCAGCGCGCCATCATGGCGGAAGGCAACTACGGAGAGATTTTCGAGAAGAACATCGGCGAAAACACTCCTGTTGGCCTCGCGCGCGGATTGAACGCGCAATACACCGACGGCGGCCTGATCTATTCGCCACCGTTCCGGTAAGAAGACAGCAAGGGCGCGGTTGAACACCGCGCCCTTTGCGTTTGCGTAGATTGACACGCAAAGCCGGGCATCGGGCAAGGCGCCGCAAGAGCGCAGCATTCAGCGATGCCGGAAAGACAGGGGGGACAGGTTCGCCATGGCGACGATGACGGACCCGCCGCGTGAAAGCTTCAGGCTTTCAATGCTCATCTACGATACGCGATACCGGTCGCTTACAATCCAGGTGATCGCGTTGTTCGCGTTCATGCTCCTCGTCGCGTGGATCATTTCAAACACCGTGCAGAACCTTGCCGGCCTCGGCAAGGAGGTCGAGTTCGGCTTTTTCGGTGAGCCGGCAAGCTACGACATCAACCAGAGGCTTCTGGAATACACGAGTCGCGACACGCATCTCCGTGCGTCCTTCATAGGGCTGCTGAACACGCTGGTCGTGGCGATCCTGGGCTGCATTACCGCAACGGTCATCGGTGTCTTTGTCGGCGTTGCGCGCCTTTCCCGGAACTGGCTGATCGCCCGAATCATGACTGTCTATGTCGAGATGTTCCGCAACGTGCCCGTGCTGCTCTGGATCGTGTTCGCGATGGCGATCCTGATCGAGAGCCTGCCGTCACCGCGCGCCTTCAGGGGAGAGGACGCTCCGCAGTCCCTCATCCTCAATGACAGCGTCGCGATCACGAATCGCGGCGTCTACGTGCCGGAGGCGCTGTTTTCCCGAAGCCTGGGCGACGTGCGCCTGTTTGGCGAAAGTTCGGTGCGCTTCGACGTGTCGCTTGACCTGATCGTGATCATTGCCGTTCTTGCCGCCTCTGTATTCGTGTTCCGCCGCATCCGGGCTTGGGCTGAACGTGTCCAGAACGAGACCGGCAACCGTCCGACGACTTGGCACTTCCAGATTGCGGTGCTTGTCGTCCCGACCGTCATCCTTCTGGCGGCGCTTGGCTTCCATCTCGGCAAGCCCGAACTTAAGGGCTTCAACTTCGCGGGCGGAACCCATCTCAGGAATTCGCTAATTGCGCTCTGGATCGCGCTCTCGCTCTACACGGCGGCATTCATTGCCGAGATCGTCAGGGGCGGGATTCTTGCGATTTCGAAAGGCCAGACCGAGGCGGCCGGATCGCTGGGCCTCAGGCCTAACCGAATCATGAGCCTTGTCATTCTTCCGCAGGCGTTGCGCGTGATCATACCGCCGTTGATTTCGAACTACCTGAACCTGACCAAGAACTCGTCGCTGGCCATTGCGGTTGGCTATCTGGACATCACCGGCACTCTTGGCGGGATCACGCTGAACCAGACCGGGCGGGAACTGGAGTGCATCCTTCTTCTCATGCTCATTTACCTGTTCATCTCGCTGTCGATTTCCGTGGGCATGAACATTTACAACAAGAGAGTGGCATTGGTGGAGCGATGACATGAGCGACGCATCCTTTGTCCGCTCAGAGATGCTCTCTGAGCAGGATCCCCCGCCGACGTCGGTGGGGGTGATCGGATGGTTGCGGGCCAACCTGTTCTCGAACTGGTGGAACTCGATCCTGACGGTGCTTTGCCTTGCCGCGATCTGGTATGTTCTTTCAGGCCTTCTGGGCTGGACTCTTCTGTCTGTCTGGAACGCCGGATCCCTGAACGAATGCCGCGAGATCATGATCGCGAGCTGGGGCAGCACGCATGGTCACGCCTGCTGGGGCGTGATCAACGATCGCTGGCTGCAGCTCCTCTTCGGATTCTATCCGCCTGAACTGTACTACCGGCCGATCCTTGCAATGCTGCTGCTGTTCGCGGCACTCGCACCGGTTCTCTTTGCCGACAAGGTGTCGCCAAGGCTTCTGTACGTTACTGCAGCGTATCCATTCCTTATGCCCTGGCTGATGTGGGGCGGATCCATCTGGACGCCAGTCGGCGTGGCCGCGGGTTTCGTCCTGGCCTATCTCGTCGGTCGCAAGCTTGGCGGGACGGTGCCAGGGCTCGTCCTTGGCATTGTTTCCGCCATCGTCTGGTGGATGCTCTGGCTGGGACTTCCCGTCCAGTCAGAGGTGTTCGGTTCAGGCGTGGGGGAAATTCTCGTTGTCGGGCTGGGCGAGAGCCTTGCCTCGATTTCGCCGGACGCCGCGCCGTTCTGGCTCGAGACAGTTGAATCCCGGAAGTTCGGCGGTTTCATGCTTTCTGTCCTGATTGGCGTCGTGGCCATCGGCTGCTCGTTGCCATTGGGAATCCTGCTCGCTCTTGGGCGCCAGTCGAACATGCTTATCGTCAAGGCGATCTGCGTGGGCTTCATCGAGTTTATCCGGGGCGTGCCGCTGATCACTCTGCTCTTCGTTGCGTCAACGCTCCTGAACATCTTCCTGCCGCCAGGCACGAACTTCGACATCATCCTGAGGGTGATGATCATGGTCACCTTGTTTGCGGCGGCCTACATGGCCGAAGTGATCAGGGGCGGGCTTGCAGGCCTTCCGACAGGGCAGTACGAAGGCGCGGATTCGCTCGGGCTGAACTATTGGCAGGCGCAGCGGCTGATCATCATGCCGCAAGCGCTCAAGATATCGATCCCCGGCATCGTTTCGACATTCATCGGTATCTTCAAGGACACCACGCTCGTCTCGATCATCGCGCTCCTCGACCCGCTGGGACTGTCGAACTCGATCCGAGCGGACACAGACTGGAACGGCGTCTATTGGGAACTGTTCGCGTTCATTGCGCTGATGTTCTTCATCGCCTGTTTTGGCATGTCCCGATACTCCATGTACCTTGAGCGCAAGCTCAAGACCGAAAACGACTGAAGGAGACTGGTTATGGCCGAGAGCATGCACGACACCATGGTCGATCGCGAAATCGACCGGAGAAAGATGCAGGTCTCCGAGGAGGTCGCGATCCAGATCACGGGCATGAACAAGTGGTTCGGCATGTTTCACGTGCTGCGGGACATAGACCTGACGGTGCACAAGGGCGAACGCATCGTGATATGCGGCCCGTCCGGGTCGGGCAAGTCCACGCTCATTCGTTGCATCAATCGCCTGGAAGAGCATCAGACGGGGCAGATCGTCGTCGAAGGCACGGAACTGACAAGCGACCTCAAGAACATCGACAAGATCCGTTCCGAGGTCGGGATGTGCTTCCAGCATTTCAACCTGTTCCCGCATCTCACGATCCTGGAGAACTGCACCCTGGCCCCGATCTGGGTGCGCAAGATCCCGAAGCGGGAGGCCGAGGAAACGGCGATGCACTTCCTCGAGAAGGTCAAGATCCCGGAGCAGGCCGAAAAATACCCGGGCCAGCTCTCTGGCGGCCAGCAGCAGCGGGTCGCGATCGCACGCAGCCTGTGCATGCGGCCGCGGATAATGCTTTTCGACGAGCCGACATCCGCCCTTGATCCGGAAATGATCAAGGAAGTGCTGGACACCATGATCGAGCTAGCCGAAGAGGGAATGACCATGCTCTGCGTCACCCATGAGATGGGATTTGCCCGGCAGGTCGCGAACCGGGTCATCTTCATGGACGACGGCCAGATCGTGGAGCAGAACGAGCCGGAAGAGTTCTTCAGAAATCCGAAGTCGGATCGCACGAAGCTGTTCCTGAGCCAGATTCTCGGCCACTGAGGCGAGAAGCCCCTGTCCCGGCGGACCCACTGACGCGGGGCCCTTCGTGGGGGACGTCAGTATTCCGCGCCAGCGTCACATCAATTCGCGAGGCACGACGAAATCCTGGACCCTGCCGCTGCCCCAACGCACGTGCGCCCAGCTCTCGGCCTCGAACTCGATCACTGCCGTTGCGGCCGTCGGATAGTCATGGAACCTGTCGTGCCTGGGGGGCTGCGCGACGATTCGGTTCGCGAAGTCAGCGAATCCTGGATTGTGGCCGATCAGCATGATCCTGGCGGCGGCCTGCTCGTGCAGGACTCCCAGAATGGTGCTTGCGCCCGCGTGAAAGAGTGCCGTGTTGCGCTCCAGCACTGTTGTCTCGGGCATGGCTGATACCATGCCTTCCCATGTCTCCACGGTGCGCCTTGCACCCGAAGCAACGACGACTTCCGGCATGAATCCTCGCTCGACCAGCCACCGCCCGATCAGTGGCGCCGACCTGCGGCCTCGACGGTTCAGGTTGCTGTAGTTTTCTGCTTTAATCCGATCCGTCTGGCAGGTTTTTTCCCGGATAGTTTCGTGCACGGATTGCCGGATTTCCGAGACAACGCGGGAAGCCGGGATTCCGAGGCGGCTGATCCTCTTTCCCGGCAGACGCCCTTT
>JAJEFO010000035.1 GCA_022820365.1 Silicimonas sp. | reverse complement strand
AGGGCGTCTGCCGGGAAAGAGGATCAGCCGCCTCGGAATCCCGGCTTCCCGCGTTGTCTCGGAAATCCGGCAATCCGTGCACGAAACTATCCGGGAAAAAACCTGCCAGACGGATCGGATTAAAGCAGAAAACTACACCGTGGAACTATCCGGCTGCCATGGGTGCGCGAAAGATCGGTCCTGCCCTGGCGGCTGGTTGTCCTGTTGTCATAAAGCCGGCATCGGAAACGCCATTGACCATGCTGGCCCTTATGCCAATCCTCGAAGAGGCAGGGGTGCCTCCCGGAGTCGTCAACGTGCTTCCCTCTCGATCATCCGGGGCGGTTGTGGGCGAAATGCTGGCCGACCCCAGGGTGCGGGTCGTGTCTTTCACGGGTTCGACGGAGGTGGGGCGCAAGCTTCTGCACACGGCAGCCGACAATGTCGTCAAGCCGGCGATGGAACTTGGCGGCAACGCGCCGTTCATCGTCTGCAAGGATGCCGATCTGGACGCGGCCGCAGATGGCCTGATGGTTGCCAAGATGCGCAACATTGGCGAGGCCTGCACCGCAGCGAACCGCATCTACGTCCACGAGGAGATCGAGGGCGCATTCGTTGAGCGCTACACGGCAAGGATGGCCGCGTTGACGATGGGCAACGGCCTTGAGGACGGCATCGATGTCGGGCCGCTCGTAAACGCAGAGACCCGGGACAAGGTTGATCACTTCGTGCGTGACGCGGTGGCCAAGGGCGCAATCCTGAAACTTGGTGGCGTCCGTCCCAACGGTCCCGGCTTCTACTATCCGCCTACTGTTATGACCAATGTGCCGGACGATGCCGAATGCCTTCGTGACGAGATATTCGGGCCGGTAGCCGCGATTCAGACGTTTCGGGACGAGGACGAGGTGATCCGTCGGGCAAACGACACGCAGTACGGCCTGGTCGCGTACATCTACACAAAGGACATGCGTCGAGGCATGGGACTGGCGGCGAGGCTTGAATTCGGCATGATCGGACTGAATCGCGGTCTTGTATCCGATCCGGCGGCACCTTTCGGCGGCGTCAAGCAGTCGGGCCTGGGGCGCGAAGGCGGGAAGGAAGGCCTGCTCGAATTCCAGGAAACCCAGTACATCTCGACCGAGTGGTAGGCGGTGGGTGTTGTCGCAAGTCCTTCATATCATCGGCTTGTCCGCGAACGGGGCGCTGAAATCGATGCCCTCGCGGCGCGACTCGTGCGCGCATCCGTCGTTGGTGAAGACCCGCCATCTGGCGTTTCGTCGCCAACAGTCGCCGCTCCGCCCAGAGGCCCGACAGGTTACAGGGGTGTTGATCACTGCAAATGGGGCGCGGTCAGAATGAAACCCCTGATCCGCATGGCCGAAGCGGCAGTGGCCATTCACATGGCTGCGCAGCGACAGAAACTTGTGGTCACCCCTCGCAACAGCATGGACGCGACGAGGTCCATCAACAGCCTTCGCGTACTGATGGCGATGCCATACGTTAGGCCTACCTAGGCACCGGTCGCGGGAGTTTACGCACAATGTCGGAACTTCAAGAGGTTTCCTGCAGAGTGAACGGCAAGAAACGGGCGTTCGTTGTCGACCCGACGATTCCTCTTCTTCATGTCCTGCGTGAAATCCTTGATCTCAAGGCGACGCGCTTTGGCTGCGGAGAAGGAACGTGCGGCGCTTGCACCGTCATGGTCGACGGGCAAGCCGTGATGTCCTGCGACCTGCCGGCAGGCGGGGTTGACGGCAGGCGGATCGAGACAGCTGAAGGCCTGGACGGCGACCCGCCGCATCCCCTGGTTGCGGCGTTTCTGGAACACCAGGCCGGGCAGTGCGGATATTGCCTGCCAGGCATCCTGATGGCAGCCAAGGCATTGCTTGAGGGCGAGCCGGCTCCACCAAGCCGCGCCAGAATTGCGGAAGCGCTAGACGGAAACCTGTGTCGTTGTGGTGCCCATGCCCGAATTCTTGATGCGGTCGAGGATGCGGCGAAACACATGATTCGTGGGCCATTGGCATGACGGCCGATGTGCCGCCACCCCTTGCGGATGCTCCGCACATGCGCGACTGGATCGCAATCTCGTCGGAAGGCAACGTGACCTTTCTTTCGGGGCGGGTCGAGCTGGGGCAGGGCAGCTCCACGGCTCTGCTGATGATGGCGGCCGATGAACTGGGCGTCTCGGCCGATGCCATCACGCTGGAAACCGCCCGCACCGATCGGACGCCGAACGAGGGTCTCACCGCGGGGAGCATGTCGATCACGTTCGGAGGCGCGGCGCTACGCTGGGCGGCATCGGCGCTCTTGGTTCAGATGCTTGACGCAGCAAGCGAACGTCTTGGCTGCGCTCCCCAGGAGTTGCGAGCCGAGTGTGGCGAGATCCTGAGAAATGACGCGTCGACCGGCCTGAATTTGCTGGACTTCGTGTCTGCCGCCGATCTGTCGTGCCGGGTCGCTGATCTTGCAAGACCGAAAGACGCAGGAGAACGCTGGAAGACCTTTCGGGACATACCGCGAATGGATTTGAAGGAACGCATGGTCGGCACGCCTTTCGTCCACGACATGACCGCACCAGACATGCTCCACGGTGCGCCCGTGCACCCGCCGAGCATGCAATCGGCACTGGTTTCGCTTGACCTTGAATCGCTCAAGGCTCGCCCCGATGTGGTCGACGTTGTTCACGACGGTTCCTTTGTCGGCGTCGTTGCCGATACGCCGCTCGCCGCAGCGCGCGCCGCCGAATGGGCACAGAAGCGCGGCACCTGGGAGACAAAGCTTGTTGAAGCGAGCGATCCGGTCGAATTCATTGCCAGCTCGATGGCAGATGCCGAAACCATCGTCGACACCGGCAACGTCAACCGCAACATTGGCCAATGGTACGAGACAACCGTAACTCGTCCCTACATTTTCCACGGCTCGATCGGGCCTGCCGCTGCCGTTGCGCTCTGGGAAGGCGACGAGGCAACGGTCTGGACCCATAGCCAAGGCGTGTTCCAGCTTCGCAAGGCGATTTCCATGGCGCTCAAGCTGGAGGAGAAGAGAATTCGCGCAATTCACTGCCCAGGTGCCGGTTGCTATGGTCACAACGGAGCCGACGACGTGGCGTTCGACGCAGTGCTCATGGCGCGCGCCGTGCCAGGTCGGCAGGTCAAAGTCGTCTGGTCGCGTCGTGACGAGTTCCACGCAGCGCCAATGGGTGCCGCAATGGCAACCAACATCCGCGCTCTTCTTGGTCCGGACAACAATCTCACGGCATTTGATGTCATGGTGAACTCGGCACCCCATACGAATCGTCCTGGAGCGGGCGGCACGCCCAATCTGCGCGCCGCAGCATACTTGGCGAATCCGATCCAGCCCGCGCGTTCTACTGACGTCCCCTTGGCTCGGGGAGGCGGTGCCAGCCGAAACGCGGTGCCGACCTACAAGGCAGGCGACGTTCGCGTGCAGAGGCGCCTTGTTCACGACCTGCCCTACCGTTCGTCCTCTCTTCGGTCGCTCGGCGCTTTCAACAACGTCATTGCCATCGAGAGCCTGATGGATGACATCGCCCTTGATATCGGTGTGCCGCCCTTGGATTTCCGCTTGCAGCACATCGACGACCAACGCTCGCGGGATGTCCTCGAACGAATTGATGCCGAAACCCGGAGGGTACGTGAGGTTCCACTGCCAGAGGGTGCAGGTTGGGGACTGGGTTTTGCACGCTACAAGGGCACTGGGGGCTACTGTGCCGTCATGGTGCGCGTTGAGGTGGATGGAGATGTGCGCGTGACGGACGCCTTTGCCGTTGCGGATGTCGGCGAAGCCGTCAGTCCCGACGGGGTCAGGAACCAGATCGAGGGCGGCATGTTGCAGTCGATCAGCTGGACCCTGAAGGAGGCCGTGCCGGTTGGTGGAACTTCGACCACCGCAGGATCGTGGGCGGACTATCCAATTCTGCAATTCAGCGAAGCTCCGCGTTTATCGATTGCACTGATCGAACGCGCCGATGCGTTGCCGCTGGGCGCAGGGGAAATTTCTCAGGGACCGACGGGCGCTGCCGTATGCAATGCAGTCAGGGCGGCATTGGGCATTCGGGTGCGTAATCTGCCGATTACCCGCGATGCGATCATTGCGGCGGTGAACGAATGAGGCATGCAATTTTATGGCAGCGAGCGGCAGAAGGACCTCTTCACCGACCGGAACTCAGTGGCGGCAATGCGAACCAACCTCCAATGGTTGAAAGCTTCGGCGTTCGCCAAGAATCAGTGCGGGTCGCCGGGCAGACGCATTCGCGTTCAATTGGTCGGCCTCTGACTTTCAATCGGCCGAGGTTTCGCGCACCAGCTGAACCGCAACTGCGATTGGCAGAAACATCCGCATGGGTACACTTGCGATGGGTTGGAAGCCGTAACTCTCGTAGAGTGCTTTGCGTCGGGCCGTTTTCTCCGTGTCACCGCAATCGAGAACGTCCAACATGATGACCGAGATCCCGATCTGGTCCGCTGCGGAGACGATCCGTCGCAATGCGTCGACGAGAAGATCACCACCATAACTCGATCCGCGGTAGCGTTTGTCACGACCGATCATGGAGATGTAGGCTGCGGGGATAGAGCCGTGGGAAGGCCTCGTTCTGGCGTATTTCTTTGGTAGCTCTTCGAATTGAACAGCATGAGCATTGAGAGCGTAGAAGCCAATGACATCGTTGTCGCCCTTGGTCATGACCATCAGGCGGACATTTCCTGCTTTGTGTAGCTTGTTTGCCGTCATCTTGAAGTTGTTGTCGACCTGCTCGACGCCGCAGGAAAAGCCCGAGCGATCATGCCATTTCGGATCGAACGGCTGGATCGTGACGTCGTCGCTTTCTGCCGCGTTCAAAGCGAGGTCACACGCGCCTTGTGGCGTTCAAAAGCTTCGCGCAGTCGATCCGTTGGTGGCGGTGGATTGTCCAGCGCATCAAAAAAGGCGGCATGATCCGCAGGCGAAAGGACTGTCGTTTCATGGGCGCGGATGACATCCTGAGCTGCCTTGTAGGCCGCACTCATGGTAAAGACCGAGTCGTCTAAACCGGAGAGGATGGCAGCCTGTTGAATGGCGGCCTTCACACGCGGTTTGGCGCGGAAGCTCATCCGCTCCGAACTGCGTTCGTCAAGAACTTGTGCTGTGCTCTCGTAACTTCGCATCAGACGTTCCTTTCGTCGAAGAGCATGTACGCCGACTGGCTGTACATGTCAAGAGACCGATGATTGCCGTGCTAGTGTTCAGCGGTGGTACGGGCAGGAGGCGGGAGCTTGCTGCACCCGCAGAAAGCGTCAAGAACGAGGGGTGATGCGATCACTGAGTTACTTCCTGGCCAAAGTCGGATCCGTAGCGCCCCCACCCTGCTGGCTGTTTCGATGGATTGCGCATTGGCATTGGTCATGAATTGACCTTTCGGGTTCCGAGACCGTGTTGCCCTTGTCTTCCGTCCATCCGGACCGGTCACGCGGACGTAGTCCCCGCGACTTCCGGAAGTGGCAGCGGAGCGGCGGATGTCCCCGCTCCATGCGTGTTGCCTGCGGTGCCAGTGGGCAAGGAACTCGGTCTGACGGGGTCGTATTCCTGGCTTGCGGACGGGAAATTGCGGACTCGGGCTACGCGCTGCGCTGCCGCCCGCGCCGTCGATTTGGTGAGAAATCCGGGCCAGTCGAGTCAATCAAGACGACAACTCGATGGTCGTGCGGCGGATGGATCAGGGCACCGAATGCCCGGAGCACTGCAGCCCGGAAGGAAATGCCGCACGGGTCGTCCGTTTCTGAGGTCAGGCCCCGCGACCGTACGTCCATGAGCGCTTTGCCATGGTCTCGTCGTTCCAGCTAGCGACAAGCTTCAACTCAACGGACAGGCCGTCCCGGTCAGTGCCGCTTAACATGTTGCTCTCGATGCGTGCAGTCCCGTCTGGTCGTTCGGTTTCGTAGACGACCGAAACGAAACATTTCTGAATGGTATGGTCCTCGGTTGACATCGTGCATTTCATTTCGGTCGTCGACGAGAAACTCAGTTCAAGTTCCGGAAACCGTGTCGTTGATCTGGGCTGTCGCCAAAGATGGAAGCGCTCGCCTTCGACGGTCTCACCCGTCTCGCGGTACAGCGGGCCGTCGGAGTGGATTTCCCAAGAAGGATTGGGGGGCAAGACGTGTGGCGGCTGCAAGGATTCCGCTGGCGAGATGTCTGAAGGGCAGGGCAGGACAAGTCGCGCGTCGGTTGTATCGACCAGCATGGAGGCCTGACACAGCGCAGGCCAGACCAGCGGCCAGTACGAAGCAGCGATGCAGAGACGGATGCGATTCCCTTTCGAGAATCGATAGGCGGTTGAGGGAAAGCGCATACGGAAGCTCGAGGGTTGCTCCGGGACAAATTGCGCGTCACCGTCCAAGGCTTCGTCGCGTAGAAGGTTGAAAACTTGCCGCGTGACGAGATTCGATCGTCCGTATGGATCGACCTCGCACAGGCGGCACGCCAGTTGCGCTGCTGCCATGTCCCGCACAATGTCGCAGTGAAACTCCGCATGCCCCACGAGGAGAACATCCGTCTCCAGGGGTTCGGTGTCGAAGCAGAGTGCGCGCGCGTCGTCGGGAGACTGATCGAGCGGCAAGCCGCCGACACGCCCGAAATACCCGGTATCCCCGGCGCAGGCTCCATGCTGCAGGTCGGATGGCACTGAGAAGCTTGTGCCTTGCCCGGATTGCCACGAGAGCCCTGCTTCCCCTGGGAAGAGAACAGTTTCCGTCGCATCCGCACTGTCGGCGTCAGTGGACACCCATCGCCCCGCCCTCGTTACGATCCGGTCCACCGGAACGTCGAAGGCACGCTGCCAGAGGCGCAGGCGAGGCCAATTCGGCATGGGCGCGTCTCTCAGCCAGTGATCCCACCATGCCAGCGCGACGTCCTGAAAGTTCATGGCCGGTCCCGGCTCTCCGTGATCGGGATAGTGGTGTCCCCAAGGCCCGACGATGCCGTAGCAGAGATCGGGCCGCGCCTCGACGAGACCGATCACGGAGTTGGAATACCTGTCTGCCCAACCACCGATCGCAAGGATCGGGCAGGACAGATCATCCGTGTTGAACTTCACTGAACCGCGCCGCCAATAGGATCCGCGCGTCTGGTGATCGATCCATGCAGAAAGCGGAAAGCTCAGCCCCGCCAGCCTCTCGCGCCACATTTCCATCCAGCCAAGACCGACTGTCGCCGCGTCCGGCGGTGCGGCGAGGATCGCTGGCAGCGTGGCGCCCCATTCGAAGCCGTCGGTCAAGAGGCAACCGCCCATCCAGTGAATGTCGTCCTCGAAACGGTCAGTGGTCGCGCAATTCGCGATCACGGCCTTCAACGCGGGCGGGGCCTTGACCGCGGCCTGCATGCCGGCAGTGCCGCCCCACGAAGTTCCGAACATTCCAACGTTGCCGTTGCACCACGGCTGGACGGCAATCCAGTCGATCACGTGTCGGGCGTCAGCCAGCTCTTCATCTGAATACATGTCGGGCATATGGCCCTCGCTATCGCCCGATCCGCGCATGTCCACGCGAAGGCATGCGTAGCCGTGGGACGCGAAGTGAGGGTGGTTCCGTTCGTCCCTGGCACGGGCCATGTCTCGCTTGCGGTAGGGGATGATTTCGAGGATCGCGGGGACTGTTCCTGCATTGCGTGGCAGCCAAATCCGCGCCGCAAGCCGCACTCCGCCAGGCATTGGAATCCACTGGTGCTCGACTTCGTCGAATTCAAAAACCTGACTGCCGAGATTTGCCGTCATTCCTGATCCGCACGAGAACTTCGGACTCAGAGATTATTAGTCAAGCCCAAGGGAGCAAGGGAGAGTCTCAAGAAATGTCTTGTGACAACGCGAAACTGTGCGAAACTTCAGGACGCGACTCATTCGGCACTTGGGGGGAAGCCAATTGAATGACGCAACTGGACTCTCGGCGTTGGACGTTTCGGGCTACGTGAAGGTCCGCAATTCGCCCGTGCCTGGAGATGCGACTTGTGGGCTTTTTTCGGAAGGCCGTCATTCAGGTTGCGGACATGAACCCCTTCGAACGCGATACCCCTTGGCCGACGTGATCCGCACTTCAGCGCAGGTGCTTGAAGCCGGCTCGGCCTGGTCAGTTGTTGACCAGTTCGGTTCAGTGCGGCACTTCCGCATCACTCTAGAGTACAATGCATCAGGGAGTAGACCATGAAGAACGTGTTATTAGGCGATGTTTCCCGCCGATCATTCTTCGCCGCACTGGGCGCCTTTGGCGCAGCGGCGATGGTGGCACCAAGAGCCGCACTGAGCCAGGATGGCAAGGTCCTGACCTTGCGGTCCTATTCGGACTTGCAAGTGCTTGATCCGGCATTCCGCCTGTCCTTGCCGGAAGACGACATCATCCGCTCGATCTTTGCACCATTGGTGATGCCGCAAGCAGGTGACACCTGGGGATGGAAGCCGATCGCCGTGGACTCGATCGAACAGCTCGACGATGTGACCGTCGCGTTCAAGCTGAAGGACAATATCGGCTTCACTGACGGCTATGGCCAGATGACGGCCGAGGACGTAAAATTCTCGATCGAACGGATCGCGGATCCTGCCATGGAAAGCCCGTATGCGGGAGATTGGGACGCCCTGAAGGAGGTTGAGGTCAAGGACAAGCTTTCCGGTCTCATCCACTTGAAGAACAAGTTCGTGCCGCTTTGGAGCACGACCCTTCCGACGCCGGCATCGTGCGTTCTTTCCAAGAAGGCCATGGAAGAACTGGGCGACAAGATCACCACGAATCCTGTAGCCCAGTCCGGCCAGTATCTGCTTGCGGAGTGGCAGCCCAAGCAGAAGACGATCCTGAGGCGCAATCCTGACTGGGCGCATGAACCGGGCGGATTCGACGAAATCCAGATCATCCCGATCGAGGATCCAGCCACTGCCGAGCGCGGCTTTGAGGCAGGCGACCTGGATTACACCTGGACCTCGGTGTCGTCCCTGCCAAGACTCAAGGAGAACCCGCCCGAGGGTTCAGTGGTGCTGGAGAAGCCATCGCTCGCTTATGTCTGGCTGGGAATCAACCAGGATGCCGAGCCCTTTACCAACCCCAACATCCGCCGGGCGGTGCAGCATGCCATTGACCGCCAGACCGTTGTGGACGCAGCCTATTTTGGTGCCGCCGCCGTAGGAAATGGCATCCTTGCTCCGGGCCTGCCCGGATCCCGCGACAGCGTGACCTACGACTACGATCCGGACCGGGCGCGCGAGCTTCTGGCGCAGGAAGGCGCGACAGGTCTCAATGTCACGCTGGACATCCTCAACCAGTCCGAACGCCTGGCGGCTGCGCAGGTGATCCAGGCAAATCTTGCCGACGTCGGTATCAACTGCGAAATCAAGCAAAATGACAGCGGCACCTTCTGGACGCTCGGCTCCAAGGACGGCGACTACTACCTGAAGCTGCAGCTGATCCTCAGCCGCTTTTCGATGCAGCCCGACCCGTCATGGGCGACGGTCTGGTTCACGCCGGAGCAGGTTGGCGTGTGGAACTGGGAGCGGTTTGACAACGCAGAGTACAAGGCGCTGCACGATCAGGGTCTCGTCGAAAGCGATCTGGCGAAGCGGGACGAGATCTACAAGAAGATGCAAGGGATCATGGACGAGAGCGGTTGCTACGTCTTCCTGACCCACGAGGTGGTCGGCGCGATTCATCGCGACACGATCAAGCCGGGGCTGAAGCCGAACGGGGAGTCGCTCTTTTCCGAATTCATGCCTGCCTAAACTCAAATTGGGCGGTCCGGTGTCGGGCCGCCCACACTTCCAGAGCATTACTCAAGTGCCGGTTTCCTGAAATCTCCCGCACTTGGAAGTGGGGGATTCGAGGGGATCGAGTGATCCCTTCCAGTTCGCGCTTGCTGGGGAGCCCGGCAGCTTTGCCCTACGCGCAGAAACGGCGTGTCTCCGCCAACTTTCGGCGTCCCCGCCGCGGATCAGGGCTCTCCTCTGCACCAGGTTCGCCCCAAAACTATATCAGTTTTTTCTCACGAAATTCCGCAATTTCCTGGACCGAAAAACCTGCTGACTGCAGAATCTCGTCGGTATCGTGCCCCATGGGAGGGCAGGCGCGCGAAGCGCCGTCATCACCGGTGCAAATCGGGGAACGCAACATCTGGAAATTCTCGCCGCCTACAAGAGTCACTGTTTCGACCTTTCCGTTCGCTTCCAGACTTGCATCTTGTAAGGCGGTGCGGGGTGTACGTATCGGCGCTACCGGGACACGTCCCTGCAGCCTGCGCAGCCACTCTGCGCTTGTTGCAGTCGACAATGCCTTGTCCAGGATGACGGTGAGTTCGTCGCGCCGGTAAAGCCGGTCAGCAAAGGTCGCGAATTGCGGATCTTGGGCAAGATCCGGACATCCGACGGCATCACACAGTTCCGGCCAGAACTTCTCCTTGTTGCACATTACGTAGATCCATCCGTCCGATGTGCGATAGAGCTGGCAGGGCACCAGAGAGACATGGGCCGAACGTGGTACGCGCCCTGGATCATAGCCCGAGTTAAGTGCCCAGGTGTTGAGATAGCTCAAATTGTAGAGGGCGGTGTCATAAAGGTTCACGTCGATGTCGCGGCCTTGGCCTGTTGCCCGTGCGGACAGGACGCCAGCCACGAGACCCAAGGCCATGTAGGTTCCCGCCATGAAGTCCACGACTGACATCCCCACCCGAGTGGGAGGTGTTTCCGGCTCGCCCGTTACGTGAAAGTATCCGGTCTCGGCCTGCATCAGGTAGTCATAACCCGGCCAGTCGCGTCTCGGGCCCTCGCGGCCATAGCCGGAGCAGTGAGCGCAGACGATGGCGGGATTGGCCGATTTCAGGGCGTCATATGTCAGTCCGAGCTTTTCCGGGACATCTCCTCGAAGGTTGTTTGCCGCGGCATCCGCGCCAGCGACCAGCCGCTTGAAGATCCGTTGCCCCTCGGGATCGTCGAGATCAAGCGTCAGGCTCTTCTTGTTACGGTTGATCGACTGGAAGAAGAGGCTGCTGTCATTGCCGTCGGCCCCTTCGACGAAGTAGGGGCCGAGCGCGCGCGCGTAGTCGCCGCCGGATTGTCGGTTTTCGACCTTGATCAGTTCTGCACCAAGGTCGGCCAAGTGCTGGGTGCCGAACGGGCCGGCACCGTATTGCTCGACAGCGAGCACGCGCATCCCTTCGAGCGGCGGCACCATGTCAACCCATCCCTTTGCGGACGGTGCCAACCACGGAGTGCCCGCGTTTCGTTGCAGCGGCAGTACGGATCATGGTCCCATTCGAAGTCAGCTGATGCATCCGGGTCGTGTTTTCGGGACGTGCGGTCCGGAAAGTTCGCCAAAGATCCCGGACGGAACACGCTCACCGAAAGGGTCGCAATACGAAAACGCATCCCAAGCAATTCAGGATGCGCCATCCATCGAGTCTTTTGGAGCGGGCGATGAGATTCGAACTCACGACCCTTACCTTGGCAAGGTAATGCTCTACCCCTGAGCTACGCCCGCATTCCGGTGGGTGGATTGGAGATATTGGCATCAAATGGCTTCTGCAAGCGGATTCTTCCAACCTACTGTGGCACTTTTCAGAGCAAGCACGCATGCGGCGCAACGCCTGGGCTTTATCAAGTCAGCGAATTGCGATGAGTTCAGGATGCGCAGGCAGTTCCAGATGCGTCGCGATGTGGATCTCGCCCGATTGCATCCCGGTTCGGTGTCAGATTGCAGTCGCTTCAAGAATTATGCCGCGCAGCTTGTCTGCAACGACATCTGGCTTGTGACGGGTCATGGATACGTGCCCAAGCCCCTCCATCTCGTGGAATACGCCTTTCGGGGCGAGATCGGCGACCACCTTGCACATGGATGGCGCGGTCTGTACGTCCTCGGAAAAGCTGATGACATGCATCGGAACCGGGCAGGTCTTCAGGGCCTCACGGCAGTCGAAGTCGAGGCAGGCTTGCCATTGATCGATCAAGTCCTGCGGATCACGGTCTGCGAAGCGGGTCGTGTAGGCTTCCTTGACTTTCTCCCAAAGCTCCGGGTCGTGCAGCGCCTTGGCCGGGAAAGCGTACGGGGCATAGTGCGGCGCGAGGAAATATTCTGGAAGGGAAATGCCGTCCTTGCGGAGGTCGATCTCCGCCTGCATCCAGTCCCTGGTGAAGCCGTCGATGAAGGCGGCGGTTCCCATGGGAATGGCCAGGCGGACTTTCTCGGGAAAATCAATTGCCACCTGTTGAGTCACAAGGCCGCCAAGGGAAAGTCCGCAGACGACCGCGCTTCCGTCGCAATACGCATCAATTACGGCAGCGCAGTCTCGTGCGAAGTCCGCAATCGTCCACGGGGCTGGTGGCGATGTCGTGCTTCCGGCGCCGCGCGGATCGTAGGAAATGCAGCGGAAAGCGTCCGAAAGTAGCGCGAATTGCTGGGAATAGCACTCGGCCGTCGCGTCACCTCCGGGAATGAAGACGACATCCGATCCGTGTCCGTCGGTGACCACGCGCATGGCGACCTCGTCATTCGCAAAGTGATGGAACTTCGCATTCGAGCCGAAATCGGGAAACGCACCCAACTTTTCTCTCCTCAAACCAGATCTCGAGGTACATCCTCGTTCCATTGCCGTTCGACGACTATTCCGTCGGCATCGCGCGCAACAAGGCTGGCTTCGATTCGCCAGCAGTCGCGCAACGCGTACACGCTGACATCGGTCCTTGTTTCGGCTTTCCACTCGCCGCGCGAATAGGATTGGCACCAGTGGCAGGTGCCGATCGCGGAATTGGGATCGTCGGGATGGATTTCGAAGCGCTCGGTGCTGGCGCGCTCGACCTGGAGACCTGTATGCACGTGAGTTTCGGTTCCGGTGCTGCTGCGGCGCGAATTCACCTCCGTGCCCGTGCTCAGGTCGATATGGCGCCGCCGATCATAGAAGCTTCGGGAATGCTGCTTGATTGAGGCCGGGCTGGCGCCTTCAGGCGGGGGAAAGGGGGCCAGTTCGTCGTCGGTGTCCCGACTTGGGCGAACCGGCAGATCGAGCCTTGCGCTGCCGGCCATGATCGTGAGGGTCGCCTTCTCGTAGGCTGGCCAGATCACCGGCCAATAGGACGTGGACAGCGCAAGACGAAGCCGCTGCCCCTTGTTGACACGCTGACCGCAGGCGTTGAGTTGAATCGTGACGGCTTGCGGATCCGTCAACGGCATAGGCTTGGGTCTTGAAAGGTTTGCCCGGTGGGTCAGGTTCAGCACTCCGTAGCTGACAAGGGTAGCGCGGCCATCCTTGCCCACGGCGGAAAGGACTGCGGCGACATTTGCCTGTTTTGTGTCGCTGGCGACTTCTGCGTGAAAGAGCGGAAAGCCGAAGAGATCGAACTCTTCATCAAGAACGTCTGTCTCGAAGATCGTCATCAGGCCAGTCTCGCCGTTCTGGTCCAAGGGACCGTCGGGAACTGCCCCGTACCCGCACCATGCGCCAGCGGTCCACCCGGCAGTCTCGGCAGAGGAAATCGTGATGGTCTTCTTCGAAGGCTTGTCCGTCAGCCCGTTCTCTCCCGGATAAAGGGACAGCACTTCCATCCCGCCGCCATTCCATTCGGGTTCCGTCACCCAACGGCCAGGCCGGTCTTCGTTACGCGGTGACGGCGCCACGGGAGAGTTGATCCAGGCCCGGAGCTCCGGTTCCTCCATTATGCCGGAGTCGATGCCCTTGAGATGCTGGTCCCACCAGCGAAGGCATTCCTGCAGGAAGCCTATGCGAGGTCCAGGCTTTGCGAAATGCGGATACTTGTGGGCCCATGGCCCGATCAGTCCCTTTTTAGGACCGGGCAGGTGC
Organism: Silicimonas sp.; assembly: GCA_022820365.1. Classification (GTDB taxonomy): domain Bacteria; phylum Pseudomonadota; class Alphaproteobacteria; order Rhodobacterales; family Rhodobacteraceae; genus JAJEFO01. The sequence continues at coordinate 6,965 of JAJEFO010000035.1, read as the reverse complement.
TCGAGCAGGCGGAAGATGGCGTTCGTGTACCCATCCGCCCAACCACCCACCGCATAGATCGGCACCTCAATGTCGGCATAGTTTTCGCAGACCGAGCCGTGAGCGTAGAACTCGTCTCGCCGCTGGTGGCGGAACCAGTCGAGCATCCACAGCCCGTTGCTTTCCAGGCGCTGCACCCACATCTCCCGCCAGCGGTCTCCCACGATTGCAGGATCGGGAGGCGTGTTGCAGATCGAGAAGGCTGTGGCGCCCCAACTCAGCTTGTCGGTCAGCATGCAGCCACCCATGAAGTGGATGTCGTCGGCGTAGCGATCGTCGGTGGAGCAGAGCGAAATGACTGCGCCCAGCGCTTCGGGACGCCGTGCTGCGACCTGAAGCCCGTTGAATCCGCCCCAGCTGATCCCGATCATGCCGACCTTTCCTGAGCACCAGGGCTGGGCGGCAAGCCACTCGATCACGGCCAGGCAGTCGTCCTGTTCCTGCTTGAGATACTCGCCCAGGCAGACGCCTTCGCTGTCACCCGTGCCGCGCAAGTCGACACGAACGCCCGCATATCCGTGGCCTGCGAAATACGGATGGGTCAGGTGATCACGCTCAACCGTACCGTCACGCTTGCGATAGGGCAGGTACTCGAGAATTGCCGGCACTGGATCCGATTCCGCGTCAAGGGGAAGCCAGATCCGGGCCGCGAGCCTTGTCCCGTCTGGCATCGGGATCCAGACGTTCTCGATCTCGCGGACTTCACGCGGGAAATCGGTTCGGATTTCTGAATTTTTTAGCATCTTTCACATTCCGTTTCGCGGAATCGAGTGATCCCACTGAACATGGTGGAATTCCTCCTCGCCGTCCCAGCAGGTCACGGAAGCGCGCAGGAGGAAGTCCGTCTTGGTGGCCTTCATTTCAGAGCTGGTCTTGATCCGCACGTTCCATTCATCGCGCTCGAAGCGGCTTTCCTGGTCCATCGTTGCACGGGCCGAAAGAGGGTCTCCCGGATGGATTCGATAGACTCGATCCGAAACATCGCCCATCTCGGTGCCGGTCTCATCAAGGCGCAACCGACCGACGGGGCCGAACACGCCGCCGTCAAGGAAGAAGCGCGCGGCATGCTCGCCAGTTGCCAGGTCGACGTGGAGCGATCTGTCCATCGAACCTTTCTTGACAGTTGTAATCGGGCGCTTCTTGTCCGAGGGAGCCGGTTCAGGAAAGACGCGAGGATGATCTGCAACGTCACGGCGGACTGGAAGTGCCAGCGCCGAACGGCCGGGCGTGACGGTCAGCGTGACCGGTTCCGGCGCAGGCCAAAGGATCGGCCAGTAGCAGGTTCCGACCTGCACGACGAGCCTGTGACCTCTTTCAAGCCGGTAGCCGATGCCGTGCAACGGCACGGTCATGGTCATTTCCGTGTCCGGGACTACGGGTTCAGGAACGGTGTTGGAAACGCGGTGCGCGAGATTCGCGAATCCGCGAGTGATCAGTGCCTGTGCGCCGTCCGGCGCTTCGTCCACGAGCAGCGCGGCGATGAATCCTTGCGGCCGATCCGTGGAGGCGGTGAGGTTGAGCACTGGTTGCCCGAGTATGTCGATATGGGCGTCCACTGGCTCTGATCGGAAATTCAGCGCACCTGCCGCATCGATCCGGCAGTCAACGGGCATGTCACCCGGGATCGCGAACGAGCACATGTCCCCGCCCGCAGAACCGAAGGTCTGCGGCGAACATACGGACATTGCGTCGCCGGATTCGGCTGACGTCCCAAGTCGGCCCTCGTTCAGCCAAAGCGCTTCGATGCTCACGTTAGGCGAGGGCCAGGCGCCTTCCTCGACCCAGACGCCTGTGCGCTCCTTGCGGGAGCCGGCGGGAGGCGCCGAATCCTGCAGGTAGAACCGCAGGTGCGGCTCGTCCATCAGGCCGGTGTCGATGCCCTTGAGGTAGTGGTCCCAGAATCGGATGACTTCGCTCACGAAGTCCACGCGAGGTCCTGGCACGCCTTCATGGGGATAGAGATGAGCCCAGGGTCCCATGAGCACCTTGACCGGCCCCGTCAGGTGTTCGGCGATCCGGAACGGCGTGTCGCGAAAGAGGTCGGCCCAACCGCCGAAGAAATAGACCGGAATCTCGACATCCGCGTAGTTTTCCGAGATCGAGCCCCTGCGCCACATTTCGTCATGAGTCTGGTGCTCCAGCCATTGCGCGGGCCAGAATGTCATCGCCTCAAGGCGCTCCTTCCACATGTCACGCCAGCGATCCTCGCCGACGATCGCCGGATCCGGCGGCATCGCGTTGTAGAGCTGCATGATCGAGCCCCACCAGAAATTGTCGTTGGCAAGCACGCCGCCGTAGAAGTGGATGTCCTCCAGCCAGCGATCGTCTGTACCCATGACCGGCGCGATCGCCTTGAGTGCCGGAGGACGCTTCGCAGCCACCTGAAATGATGTGTAGGCACCCCAGGACTTGCCGAACATGCCGACGTTCCCGTCGCACCATGGCTGTTCGGCGATCCACGCGATGACGTCGACGCCGTCCGCCATTTCCTGTTCCGAATATTCGTCCAGCATCACCCCCTCGCTGTCGCCTGAACCTCGCATGTCGACCCTGACAGCCGCGTATCCGGCGTCGGCGAAGTGTGGGTGCATGCTTTCGTCGCGCATGCGGGTCCGGTCACGGCGCCGATAGGGAATGTACTCCAGGATACATGGCACGGGCGAGCGTGCGGCTTCGTCCGGCAACCAGAGCCTCGCGGCAAGGCGGATGCCGTCGGGCATGGGAATCCATTCGGTTTCGATGACCTTGGTCATTGCGTCACCTCCATTTCGGGGGGTCTCGCGCCTAGTTCCAGCGGCGTGTGGCACGCGACCTTCCTTGTCTCGCTCTGGACGAAATCCGGCGCTTCGGACTTGCAGCGCGCTGCGACCCACGGGCAACGGGAATGGAATTCGCAACCGGCAGGTCTTGCAAGAAGCGACGGCACTTCGGCGGGCAGGGCGATGCGATCGCGCGCCTTGTCCGGATCAGGCTCGGGGTTGGCAGAAAGAAGAGCTGCCGTGTACGGGTGGCGCGGTGCGCGGAAGATCTCATCGGTGTCACCCACCTCGACGAAGCGGCCGAGATACATGACGGCCATCCGGTCTGCCACGTGATGCACAACGTGCAGGTTGTGAGTGATGATGATCATTGCGAGGCCAAGCCGCTCGCGGAGATCGTTCAGGAGGTTCAGCACCTCGCCCTGCACCGACACGTCGAGCCCAGCGGTGGGTTCGTCCGCGATGATGAGATCGGGGTTCAGGGCGATCGCGCGCGCCACGCCGACTCGCCTTGCCTGGCCACCTGACAACTGATGCGGATAGCGGTCGGCAAATTCCGGAGTGAGCCCGACCAGCGAAAGAAGCCGCGGGACTTCAACGCTTGGGTTCTTGTCGACGATTCCGTGAATGCGGAACGGTTCAGCAATCAGGTTGCCGACTTTCATGCGGGGGCTGAGCGATCCGACAGGGTCCTGGAACATCATCGACATGCGCCGCCGCAGAGGCTTCATCGATCTTGCGCCGAGCGTGTCGATGCGTTGTTCGTCGAACCGGATCGACCCTGTGGAAATGGCCTGGAGACCGTTGATCGCGCGAGCCAGGGTGGTTTTTCCCGATCCGCTTTCGCCCACGATCGCGAATGTTTCGCCTGAGTGGAGATCGAAACTCACGCCCGCCACACCCAGGATCGAGCGGCGGCGCATCAAGGGGCCGACTTCGAACGTCACTTCGACGTCGCGAATTTCGAGGATCCCGCTCATCTCGCCTCCGCCAATACGCACCGGGCCACGTGTCCAGACTCAACAGCCACGTCGGGCGGGACCTTGTCGCAGGCGTCGACGCGTTGATCGCAGCGGGTCGCAAAGACGCAGCCGGGCGGCCTTTGCCTGAGATCCGGAACTTCGCCTGGAATGGTTGGCAGGTGCCGAGTTCGCCCGGATTGCCGTGCCGGATCGCATTCAAGCAGGCGCCTGGCATACGGATGGCGCGGTGTGTGAAACACCTGCCGCGTGGTTCCGCGCTCCACGACTTCTCCGGCATACATCACGACGACATCGTCACAAAGCTCGGCGATGACGCCAAGGTGGTGCGATATGAAGAGCACCGAGCAGGCGATGTCCTGCTGCAGCTCCCGAAGGAGCTCGATTGTGGCCACTTCGAGCGTGGCATCCAGCGCGGTCGTCGGCTCGTCCGCGATCAGGAGCGCGGGCTTCATCATCAAGGCCATTGCGATCGCGACCCGCTGCCGCATCCCGCCTGAAAACTCATGTGGATACCGCGCGAGCGCGGCCTGCGCGTCCGGGATCCGCACCTGGCGCAACATTGCTTCTGACCGCGCGTCCTTCTCGCTGCGAGAACGACCGGACCGATATTGAATGTTCCGCATCTGGCGACCGACCGAGAGAACCGGGTTCAGGGCTCCCATAGGATCCTGAAAGACCGTCGAGATCTTCTGGCCTCGGAGTTCCTGCATCTTGGCAGGACCGAGCCTCGTGAGATCCTCGCCCTCGAATGCGATGCTGCCGGCATCGATGCTTCCATTGTCAGCCAATAGCCCGAGAATTGCGTTTATCAGCGTGGACTTGCCACAACCCGATTCCCCAACGACACCGACAATGCGCCTCTCGGGAACATCGAAGGAAACGTCTTTGAGGGCGTGCAGCCGGCCGCCTTCGGTCGAGAATGTGACGTTCAGGTCCTTGATCGCGAGGACAGTCATGTGCGCCTCTTAAGGCGAGGATCGAACAGGTCACGCATCGTTTCTCCAAGGAACGTGAACCCAAGCGTGGTCAGGATGATTGGCAGTCCTCCCGCAATAGCAATCCACGGAGTGTCGCGGATTGCCGTGAAGCCGTCATTCAGGATGGAACCCCAAGATGGCGTGGGCGGGCGAACGCCAAGCCCGAGAAAGCTCATTCCCGCCTCGATGGCGATCACGACTGGGATGTCCATGGACGCGAGGATCAAGAGGGGGCTGATCACGTTGGGCATGATGTGATGGCGCAGGATGCGCGCGGTGCCCGCACCCATGCTCTGTGCGGCCGTGACGAATTCCGACCCCTTGAGCGCAAGTGTCTGGGTGCGGATTATCCGCGCATAGCCGGGCACGTTCACCAGGACGACCACGATCACGACCGCCGTCAGGGATGGGCCGAACAGCGTGACCAGGGCCAGAGCCAGCATGACCGTGGGGAAGCTCTTGATCGAATCGAACAGAAGGAGCATCACGGCATCCAGCCAGCGCGGACCGTAACCTGCGACGAGGCCCAGCACGACCCCGATCGCCAACGATGTGGCCGTCGCAAAGAGCGCGACGGAAAGAGCAATTCGGCCGCCGTGAAGAACGCGGGAAAACAGGTCCCGTCCCAGGTGATCGGTGCCGAGAAGGTGATCGAGGGAAGGTGACTGGAACCGGTCCCGCGGTGAGATACGAGAGGGATCAAATGAGGTGAGAAGGTCGGCGAACACTGCGCCGCCCACCATCAAGAGGACCAGCGCAATGCCGAATGCGCCGAGGGGTTCCCGAAGAACGCGCATCATGGTGCGCGTCCGCTCGTTCCGGCGGCGATCAGAGACTGCTGCGAACACGGGGATCCAGAGCTCCTACTATCAGGTCGGCCACGAGATTGAGAAGGACGAATAGGATTGTGGTGACCAGCACGGCACCTGTTACGAGCGGGTAGTTGCGGGTGAGGATCGCGTCATAAACGAGCTTGCCTACGCCGGGACGCGCAAAGACGATCTCGGCGAAGACCGCGGACGACAGCATCTGCCCGATCCCAACCCCCAGCAGCGTCACGGTTGGCAGGATGGCGATGGTCAATGCGTAGCGGTACGTGATCATGCGCTCCGGCAGGCCGAATGCGCGTGCCGTCCTGATGTGCTGAGACTCCAGAACCTCGAGCATCGAGGCCCGGACCATTCGCGCGATGTAGCCAACCCAGCCAAGCCCCACCGCCAGGGACGGGAGGATCAAGTGAACGAGCTGGTCCCCGATGTCGCCTGGGTCGCCGGCGCCGATGGCAGGAAGCCAGCGCAGGGCGACCGCAAAGATCAGAAGGGCGTAGATGGCCACGACGAAGGAAGGTACCGCAATGACCGCCACCGACAGAACACCCACAATTCGGTCAGCCATCGTGCCGCGTTCGACCGCCGCCCAGCAGCCGAGCGGAATGCCAAGTGCAACCGACCAGCTGATTCCGCCCAGAATTAGTGCGAGCGTGTATGGAAGCTGTTCCATGACCACTGTTGCAACGGGGCGGTCTGACAGCACGTCGCGCCCGAGATCGCCCTGCCATGCCGCGGAAAAGAAGTTCCAGAACTGGACCCAGACGGGCTTGTCGAGCCCCATCTTGATCCGAAGCCCTTCTCGCATTGCGTCTGTTGCGCGCGGACCGAGGGCCACGGCAGCCGGATCGCCGGGAATGAGATAGATCATGCAGAACAGGATGAGCATCGCCACCGAGACGATGACCACGGCAAGTCCAAGGCGTTTGGCTGAGTATCGCAACATGGGACGGGGTGCTCGGTCAGGGCTTGTTTCGCGTCAGGCGGGCCTGGCCAGGAAATGGATGGACGGACCGTCCTGTACTGGGTCCCGTCTGGGCCCTTCATGGAAACTCACTTTGGACTCCTTCTCAAATGCTTCAATTGTCACGCAGCGTTTCGGGCGGAGTTTTCGCTCACTCAATCGATTCGTTGGCGCGCCGGCAGCGTGTGCACGTGGATACTGGCACAGAAATTCCGGTTGAGAAGGGAAGCTCCCGCAAATCTTCGCGGGTTGAGCGGATTTCTTCCGCTCAGGGGGCGATTTTTTTGGCTGAATGTCCGGGAAACGCGATCTTGCCAGCATGATGGGCCTGCAACGGCAACAAAATGCCGGGAGGTCATCCCAAGTCCCGGTACTCGAACATACGTCGATTTGCCGGAACTCACATTCGTCCGCAC
>JAJEFO010000088.1 GCA_022820365.1 Silicimonas sp. | reverse complement strand
ACGGCCGTCAAGTGCCGCAGGATTCGCCGTCAAGTGTCACAGGATTTTCCGTCAAGTCCGGCAGGATTTTCCGTCAAGTGTCGTAAGATTTTTCGTCAAGTGTTGTAAGATTTTCCGTCAAGTGTCGCAGGATTTTGCACGGAGCCGACGGTCGCGCAATAGCTGCCCCGCCTGCCGATGCCTGAGCACGGCAAGACCGAACGGGGTTCTGGCACACCACGATTCGGAGCGGGCCTCCATGACTTCGCGAGATTTGGTTGAAAACCCGGGCCTTGCGATGTCGATATAAGGGAGATTCACGTCAGCAGTCGAGCGTCCGTTCCCGTTCCCAGTCAGTCAGGTGACGGGAATAGCTGTTCCACTCATCCGTTTTGAGCTTCAGGTAGGCAGCCGTGAATTCCTTTCCGAGCGCGCGATTGAAGTCCGTGTCCGCCTCGAAGGCCCGCAGGGCATCCAGGAGATTCAACGGCAGCTTGCCGGCATTCCCGAGCTTCTCCGGTTCCGCGTAGGCATCGAAGTCCATGCGCTTTCCGGGGTTGGCCTTCTTCGCGATCCCGAGACGGCCGGCGGCAAGTATGCCTGCCATCAGGAGATAGGGATTGGCGGCTCCATCGGCCAGCCGAAGCTCAATGCGTCCTGCATCGGGAATGCGAATCATGTGAGTCCGATTGTTGCCGCCATAAGTGATCGCGTTCGGCGACCAGGTGGCTCCCGACGTCGTTGTCGGTGCGTTGATCCGCTTGTAGCTGTTGACCGTGGGATTGCCGAGCGCGGCAAGCGCCGGCGCATGCTTCATCAGCCCGCCGATGAAGTGATGGCATGTCTTGGACAGCCCCATTTCGTCCTTCCTGTCGGCAAAATGGTTCTTCTTGCCCGTTCTTGACCAAAGCGAAATATGTGCGTGGCACCCGTTGCCCGTAAGGTGTGCAAATGGTTTCGGCATGAAAGTTGCACGGAAGCCATGCCGGGCGGCGATTTCCTTTACCATGAACTTGAAAAACACGGCCCGGTCTGCGGTTGTCACCGCCTCCGAGTAGTCCCAGTTGATTTCGAACTGGCCGTTCGCGTCCTCGTGGTCGTTCTGGTAGGGTCCCCAGCCGAGAGCCTCCATGTGGCGGCAGATCTCGGCAATGACTTCGTAGCGGCGCATCAGGGCGAGCTGGTCGTAGCAGGGCTTTTCCTGCGTGTCGCGAGGATCGGAAATGTCCGTTCCGTCGGCGTCGATCAGGTGGAACTCCGGCTCGACTCCCGTCATCAGCACGTGGTTGTCGCTGGCAGCCTCCTTTGCCACGTCCAGGAGCACGTTGCGAGGGGCTTGCGCGACCGGCGCATCGTTGAGCCAGGGATTTCCCGCGACCCAGGCGAGTTCAGGCTTCCACGGAAGCTGGATGACGGAAGATGCATCTGGCATCACCATCATGTCTGGGTGGGCGGGCGTCATGTCCAGCCATGACGCAAAGCCTGCAAACCCTGCGCCGGACTTCTGCATGTCGGCCACCGCGCTTGTCGGCACGAGCTTGGCCCGCTGCACGCCGAACAGGTCCGTGAAGTTGAAGAGGAAGAACTGGATCCGGTTCTTCTTGGCATAGGTTGCGAGGTTGGCTGCCATTATTTTCGTCTCCCGTTTTCCTTGGTGCTTCGCGTTCGCGCTAGTCGTGGTTCGAATGATTGCGGGCCGCCCGTCCCGGGCGGCCCGCATCCGTCTTGTTAAGGCATCAGCCGTGACCGGACTCGACTTCCTTGCCTTCCTGCATGCGCTTGTATGCATCATGCTCATGCCTTGAGCCGAGATACACCGCTCCGATGCAGACCAGCGCGGCAATAACCGTCCAGATCACCTCCCAAGAGGAATGGGCTCCCATGTAGAGGGCACCTTCAACGGCGTCCCAGTTTGCGATGTCATATCCCATGGATTCTACTCCTTGACCTGTACGTTAGCTTGTCGGACTTGACGACATGTTGATGCCTTCTGGATAGGCCGAAACCGGCACCTTGGCCATGTCAAGGCCGGATATCTCGGCTGCCTCGCCGACGCGGAGCATGCCAAACTGCTTCAGTATCCAGCTGACCACGTAACCGGGGACGAAGCCCAGAAGGAAGAACACGATCGCTCCGACGACCTGGCCGTAGATCGTGACTTCCGCGACCCCTTCACCCTGCAGCGCAGGAAGGCCAGTCGCCCAGACACCGAACATGATCAGGCCAAAGAGGCCAATCGTGCCATGCACGGTAACTGCTCCGACGGCATCGTCGATGCCGCGTCTCTCAAGCCACTTGGCGCACGGCTTGAGCAACGCACCGGAGGCGGCGCCCATGATGAACGCGAGAGGCGGCCAGTAGACGTCGAGGCCTGATGCGCAGCCGATGATCCCGGCCAGTGCGCCGGACATCATCCAGAACGGATCGCGCGTCACCGCCCAGGCACCGATGATTCCGCCCGCAAAGCCCATCAGGATGTTGAATGCCAGCGCACCAAGGGTCATTGGCGTGCCGTAGATCGTTGTCGGCTTGTCGGAATACCAGCTCCAAGCTTCGCCTGGAATGATCACGCAGGCCATGAGGAAGCCCCAGAAGCCAACGATGATCAGCATCAGTCCCACAAGCGTGAACGGCAAGTTGTGCCCACCAAGGTGGTTTGCGGAACCGTCGGCATTGAACTTGCCGATGCGGGGTCCGAGATTGATCAAGATGCCCAGGGCGAAGAACCCGGCAACCGCGTGCACGAGACCCGCCGCGCCGAAGTCATGTACGCCGAACTTGGTGACGAGCCACCCGTCTGCGTGCCAGCCCCAAGCCGCCGCGACAACCCATGCGAAGCTGCCAAGCACCACCGCAAGGATCACGAAGCCCGCGACCTGAATGCGCTCAATGACTGCGCCAGACATGATCGAGGCCGTTGTGGCGGCAAAGAGGGTGAATGCGCCCCAGAATACGCCGGAAGCTTGGTCCGCAATGTTCGGGCCCATGTACTCGACCCACGGAAGGGCGATTGCGTTCGCATAGCCTGCTCCCGAAATCTCGTAGGGTCCCGGTGAAAAGGTGAATCCTGTCGGAAAGCCCCAGTAGACCCACCATCCAAAAAAGTAGAAGGTCGGCACCATGAACGCAAAGGCAAGGATGTTTTTAACACCTGATGCCAAAACGTTTTTTTGCCGCGATGCTCCCATTTCGTAGGCAAGAAATCCTGCGTGAATGATGACCATCAGTGGAATCGTGAGGTAATAGTAGGTTTCCGCGAACATCGTGTTCGTAACGCCTGCCTTCGCCTCCAATTCAGTGATTTTTGCCGCAAGTTCGGCTAGTTGCTCTTCCATAGCTTTCACCTTTGCTCTGTCCCAATTGTAGCGACGCTGATAATCGGCATCTGCCGAAGTCTGGACCATTCCAAATTTGATTTGCAAGGAAAATTTGCCCAACAGAGTTTCTTTTTCTTGGCCTGAATTGCACCGCGGGAACGGATGAATTGATATGTACAGGAAGCACGCGTGGCCAAAGTGCGTGGCCATTTATAAATGAATGTGCCCGCGAATGCGGCCTGTTCAGTTGCCAAGGCTGCACCCATTGTCGAAAAGTGTGCAGTCGGGCAGTCGATGCGCGGGCACACTCCCAAAGCCCCTTCGAATTATGGTCCCGTTACAGTCCTGGCATCGCCGCTCGAGTGCCGCATGGGCAGCCGCTCCGGGCGAAAGCGTCCCTTTGGACGTTCGGATTGGATCAGGTTCAGGATGTCGCGCTGGCTGACCGTCGAATTGCAATTGAAGTTCTGTTCGGGAGTCCCTCCCTGCGCTTGAGCGAGAGTGCGAGAGGTCAAGTTTGCACAAGCGCGACGCGCGAAAGATCACGCAACCTCACTTCCGGACAGTCAAGACCGCACATGCCGCCCGGGAACACCAGCGTCGCCGTACATTAGATTGTCCGTTATCCTGATGCGATTTGAGCTTGGATTCTATGCTGAATTGCCTGAGCGATTGAGGGAAATCGCATTGAGGACCGCGACTTCAATTGCATTGATCTCGTTGTTTTCGAATTCCTCGAACTGATACCCTTTCATGCCGATTTCTTCCATTGCCTTGCAATGCAAGCCGGGCGAACGACCTTGCTCGCCGAACTGGTTTGGCAACTGTCGTCAATTGGGAGCAGGAATCGTGCCTGGAGTGTTTTTGGAGCCGAAGTGTGCCTTGGCGCGTGCCCTCTTGACGGGAGGCCGACTGGAATCCGCCAGTTTGCCTGCAGTCACCCGCCATGCTGTACCGAACCCGAAACGCGGGCTTGCGAATTGGACCCGACAAGCGTATGAATGAACAGTCATTCACATTTCCGGTCCGCTCATGCCCGAAAGCAGGAATACGAAGGCCAAGATCAGGAAGGCGGCGCTTCGGCTGTTTGCGGAGCGCGGGTACAACGCGGTTTCGATGCGAGATCTCGCCGATGCTGTTGGCATGCGGCAGGGTGGCCTCTACAACCACTTCGAAGGCAAGCAGGTGCTTCTGTCCGACCTGATGGAAACGCACATGGTGGGGCTTCTGGAGGCACTGGACACGGCGATGGCCGGCATCAGCGGAACGCGCGCCCGGCTGGAAGCCTTCGTGCGCCACCATGTCTCGCATCATCTGAACTATCCCGATGACGTGTTCCTCGCCTACATGGAAGTTCGTTCCCTCGACTCTGACAACCGGGCAAGGATCACCGTCTTGAGGAACCGGTACGAACATGTGCTGCGAAAGATCCTCGAGGATGGATGCACCCAGGGGTTGTTCAGAATCGGGGATGCTGCCGTTCACGCGAGAATGTTGCTGGCAATGATGACCGGCGTCACCGTCTGGTATCGCGACAGCGGGCGACTGAGTCGCGACGAGGTCGTGGAACTCTATCTCGGTGCAGCGCTGCAATCTGTCGGCCTGGCCGCGGTTCAGTCATGAAGCTCGAAAGCCGCATCGACACGGGTTCGGAGGACTACGCTGCAAATCGGGCGGAGATGGAGGCCCGGATGGCCGAGTTCGAGGCGGCCGCGGAGTGCGCGCTTGCGGGCGGCGGGGAACGCGCCCGTGCTCGTCATCTCGAGCGCGGCAAGATGCTGCCCAGGAACCGGGTGGAGGGCTTGCTTGATCCGGGATCGCCGTTTCTGGAAATAGGGCTTCTCGCGGCGCATGGCATGCATGAGGGCGAGGTGCCTGCTGCCGGTGCGATTGCCGGCATCGGATGTGTCGCGGGTCGGCACGTGATGGTGTTTGCAAACGATGCAACCGTGAAAGGCGGCATCTACCACCCAATGACGGTCAAGAAGCATCTTCGCGCCCAGGAGATTGCCCAGGCAAACCGATTGCCCTGTGTCTACCTGGTCGACAGCGGGGGCGCGAACCTGACCAGACAGGACGAGGTATTCCCGGACCGCGATCACTTTGGGCGCATCTTCTACAACCAGGCGAACATGAGCGCCGAAGGCATTTCCCAGATCGCCGTCGTCATGGGTTCATGCACGGCAGGCGGCGCCTACGTTCCGGCCATGAGCGACGAGACCGTTATCGTCCGTAACCAGGGCACGATTTTCCTGGCCGGGCCGCCATTGGTGATGGCCGCCACGGGAGAGGAGGCAAGCGCGGAAGAGCTCGGCGGAGCGGAAATGCACACGCGCATTTCCGGCGTTGCCGATCACCTCGCAGAGAATGACGCCCATGCGCTTGAAATAGCGCGTCGGATCGTGTCCCATCTCGGCGCGGCCCATGACGCCATTCCGGACCGGCAGGCGCCGGAACAACCCGCCCATGACCCTGCGGAACTGATCGGTATCGTGCCGGCCGACCCGCGCACGCCATATGACATTCGCGAGGTCATCGCCCGCGTGATTGACGGCAGCCGTTTCGATGAGTTCAAGGCGCAGTTCGGAGAAACGCTCGTTTGCGGGTTTGCCCATGTCTACGGCATTCCCGTCGGAATCGTCGCCAACAACGGCGTGCTGTTCGCGGAAAGCGCCCAAAAGGGCGCGCACTTCATCGAGCTCTGCAGCCAGCGCCGCATTCCGCTGGTCTTCCTGCAGAACATCACCGGCTTCATGGTGGGTCGTCAGGCCGAGCAAGGCGGCATCGCGCGGCACGGCGCGAAGTTGGTCACGGCCGTGTCCACGACCGCCGTGCCGAAGGTGACGCTTATCGTCGGGGCATCCTATGGCGCCGGGAACTATGGGATGGCGGGGCGCGCCTATTCTCCTCGTTTCCTCTGGACTTGGCCAAATTCGCGCATTGCCGTGATGGGCGGCGAACAGGCGGCCCGAACGCTGGGCATCGTCAAGCGCCAGGCCATGGAGAAGCGGGGCAAGGAATGGTCGGAGGAGGAAGAAGCGGCATTCCGTCGCCCTACGGAAGAGATGTTCGCCCGACAGAGCCACGCACTCTATGCCAGCGCGCGACTCTGGGATGACGGAATCATCGATCCCCGCAACAGCCGCGAGATACTCGGCCTGTCGCTCGCTGCCACGCTCAACGCGCCGATCCCCGCGACCCGGTTCGGCCTCTTCAGGATGTAGCCAATGCCAATCGAAATTCTCCAAGCAGACATCACCACGCTCGACGTCGACGTCATCGTCAACGCCGCCAACCCCTCGCTGCTCGGCGGCGGCGGCGTGGACGGCGCGATTCACCGGGCCGCCGGACCGGGACTGCTCGAAGAGTGCCGGACCCTTGGCGGATGCGAGACTGGTCAGGCAAAGATCACCGGGGGCCACAATCTGGCGGCCCGCTTCGTCATTCATACCGTCGGCCCCGTCTGGAAGGGCGGCGATCAGGACGAGGAGGCGCTGCTGCGGTCCTGCTACGTGAACGCGCTTCGCCTTGCGGACGAGCATGGCTGCGTCTCCATCGCCTTTCCGGCGATATCGACGGGTGTCTACGGATTTCCAGCCGATCGCGCAGCCCGCGTGGCGCTTCAGGCCGTCGTGTCGACGCATCTCGACTGCAAGCTTGTCTCCTTCGATGCTGCGATGGAGCGCCATTTGCAGGATGCAATGCAGCACGTAAACACCGATGCCGATTGAGAGAATCCTCATTGCCAATCGGGGTGAGATCGCCGTGCGCGTGATCAGGACCTGCCGTGAGCTCGGCATTGGTACAGTGGCCGTCCATTCGGACGCTGACGCCTGCGCTATGCATGTGGACATCGCGGATGATGCAGTGCGCATCGGACCTGCGACTGCGGCCGAAAGCTACCTGAACGGCGATGCGATCATCGAGGCTGCGGTCTCGGCTGGTGCCGAGGCCATACACCCGGGCTACGGGTTCCTTTCCGAGAGCCCGGACTTTGTTGAAGCGGTCAAGAAGGCCGGTCTTGTCTTCATCGGTCCCTCGGCCAAGGCCATCAGCGCCATGGGCCTCAAGGACAAGGCAAAGGCCCTGATGGAGGATGCGGGCGTTCCCCTCGTCCCGGGCTATCACGGGCCCAGGCAGGATCCGGCTTTTTTGACGGAGCGGGCCGCGGAGATCGGCTTCCCCGTCCTGATCAAGGCCCGCGCCGGAGGCGGCGGCAAAGGGATTCGCCGTGTTGAACGGTTCGAGGACTTCGAGGAGGCATTGGCCAGCGCTCGGCGCGAGGCGGAGGCCAGTTTCGGCGATTCGGCCTGCCTCATCGAAAAATGCATCCAGTCGCCGCGGCATGTCGAGATGCAGGTCCTTGGCGACAGTCACGGCAATGTCGTTCACCTGTTCGAGCGCGACTGCTCGCTGCAGCGCCGCCACCAAAAGGTCATCGAGGAAGCGCCGGCACCAGGAATGACGGCCGAGTTGCGCGCGGCCATGGGAGACGCCGCCGTCGCCGCCGCAAGGGCAGTTGACTACGTGGGGGCCGGAACTGTGGAGTTCATCGTTGACGGAGCGGAGTTCCCGTCCACTGAGGCCTTCTGGTTCATGGAGATGAACACGCGGCTCCAGGTCGAGCACCCGGTGACGGAGCTTGTGACGGGGCTGGATCTCGTTGCGCTTCAAATCGCGGTCGCCGAGGGTGCGGTTCTGCCGTTTGCCCAGAACGACCTGAGCATCGCAGGTCACGCGGTTGAGGCCCGCCTTTACGCGGAGGATCCGGCCAACGGATTCCTTCCGGCAGCCGGTCGCCTTGATCGCCTGCATTTCGGCGATGGCGTGCGCGTTGACACTGGTGTCAGGGAAGGTGACGCGATCTCGCCCTACTATGATCCGATGATCGCGAAGCTCATTGCTTGTGGCCAAAGCAGGGCGGCAGCGGTCCGGCGGCTGGGCCGTTCGCTTGAATGCACAAGGATTTCAGGTATCGAGACCAACCGGGATTTCCTGATCCGCCTTGCAAGTGACGAAGACATCGTGAGCGGTGCGGTGGACACGGGACTGATAGGCAGAAAGAGCGCATCCCTTGTGCAGCCGCCAGAAGCAGAGGCTTTGGACTATGCCTTCGCAGCCCTGGCGATGCTTCGCCGCGAATGCCGCACGTCACGTGATCCTTACATGATGCTTGGTGATTTCCGTCTCTACGGTCCGTCGCGACAAACCGTGCGCTTCGGGGAGGACGATGTCGTCACCGTCGAAACGGCCGGAGCGCATCGGCATGTGCGAACGCCACGTGGCGAGGTCGCGCTTCCGGACGTGCATTGGCAGGGCGATGAACTTACCTGCGTTGCTGACGGGCGCCAAGTGCAGGCACATGTCCATCGTGACAGCCGGATCGTGACCGTGGACCGGCGAGGTGGCATCCGCCGCTTCACCCTGGCCGCTCCGGACGGCAGCGGGGATACCGGGTCCGCCGATGTTGTCCTTGCGCCTCTCACCGGCAGGGTCGTAAGGGTGGCTGTCCGTCCCGGGGATGAGGTCGTCAAGGGCGCGCCGCTGGCTGTACTCGAAGCGATGAAGATGGATCATGTCATGAAAGCTCCTCGGGATGGCGTGGTCGCACGTGTTTGCGTGAGCGAAGGCCAGCAAGTGATGCAGGACGCGCCACTTCTGGAACTGGATGACTCTGCATGAGCGACCGGGTTCTGGTCTTCGAAATGGCGCCGCGCGACGGTCTGCAAAACGAGGCGCATGTCATTCCGACCGAGGACAAGATCGCGCTTGTCGACTCTCTTTCCGGATCCGGTCTCGGCAAGATCGAGACGGCGAGCTTCGTTTCGCCGAAATGGGTGCCGCAGATGGCGGACGGCGCGGAGGTCATGGCCGGAATCACCAGGCGGGCCGGCGTGGCCTACACTGCGCTGACGCCCAACATGAAGGGTCTTGAACGCGCGCTTGCCGCGGGTGCGGACGAAGTGGCGGTCTTCGGGGCTGCATCCGAGACGTTCAGCCAAAAGAACATCAATTGCTCCATCGCCGAGAGCTTCGAGCGCTTTCGCCCGATCGTGGACCGCGCGGCTGCCGAAGGCGTGCCGGTGCGGGGCTACGTGTCCTGCGTCACCGACTGTCCCTACGAGGGCGCGATTGCACCGGAGGCCGTGGCCAAGGTAGCAAGGGCGCTGCTGGACATGGGATGTTACGAAATCTCTCTCGGAGACACGATCGGCAAGGGATCCCCGGGATCCGTCTCGGCCATGCTCGATTCCGTTCTCTCGGAGGTTCCGGCAGTGCAGGTTGCGGGACACTTTCACGACACGGGCGGACGTGCGCTCGAAAACATCATGGCGGCTCTTGCGCTTGGCATTCGGACGTTTGACGCGTCGGCAGGCGGGATCGGCGGCTGCCCCTATGCTCCGGGAGCGCAGGGAAATGTGGCGACCGAGGCGGTGGTTGGCATGCTCGACGCGGAAGGTTTCGAAACGGGAATTGATCCGGACGCGTTGGCGGTGGCCGTAAGCTTTGCACGACGCCTGAGGGGCAGCTAGAAGTGCACATGGAAGAGTTTGGGGCGATATCCGTTGAGGTCGATGAGCGCGGCGTTGCCGATCTCAGGCTCAACAACCCGGAGCGGCGGAACGCATTGTCAGCACAGATGATGAACGAGCTTGCCGCCTTCGCACGGCGGGTGCGTGACCGCAGGGACATTCGGGTGGTCGTCCTTTCGGGTGCTGGTGGAATGTTCTGCGCGGGCGGCGACCTGAATTGGATGAAGGCCCAGATCAACGCGAACCGGGAAACGCGCATGGCGGAAGCGCGACGCCTAGCCATGATGCTAAAGGACCTGAACGAAATTCCGTTGCCTCTCATCGGTCGAGTTGAAGGAGCGGCGCTCGGCGGTGGAGTGGGAATGGCGTGCGTCTGCGACATTGCGATCGCGTCCCGCGACTGCAGGATCGGACTGACGGAAACGCGGCTCGGGCTAATTCCGGCCACGATCGGCCCCTATGTCGTTGCGCGAATGGGAGAGGCGCGCGCGAGGCGGGTAGTCATGAGCGGAAGCGTGTTCCGCGGTGACGAGGCAGCGGCACTGGGCATCGTCGCAAGGGCGGTGGAGCCGGCAGAGATGGATGCGGCGATCGCCGGCGAAGTGGCGCCATTCCTGGAATTGCCGCAGGGATCTCCCGGCCGCGCAAAGGCACTTGTCCGTTCACTGGGGCCTCAGATCGACGATGCGGTCATCGAGGCGTCGATCCAGCGCCTCGCGGACACTTGGGAAACGGAAGAGGCGCGCGAGGGCATCGCGGCGTTTCTGGAAAAGCGCAAGCCACGGTGGGCTGGCACCGGAGGAACCTGAGGATGGGCACAAAGGATGTTTCGGACCCGATCATGATTTGCGGTGCGGCGCGCACGCCGCTTGGAGCCTTTCAGGGCGAGCTTTCGGGTGTTCCGGCGACGGAGCTCGGGTCAATTGCGATAGACGCCGCCGTTCGCGACGCGGGAGCCGACAAGGCCAAGGTCGACGAGGTCCTGATGGGCAATGTTCTGCCCGCCGGTCTCGGGCAGGCACCTGCACGACAGGCCGCCCTCGGCGCCGGTCTGCCTGTTTCGGTTCCGTGCACGACCGTCTCCAAGGTGTGCGGTTCCGGGATGAAGGCGGTCATGCAGGCCCATGACGCGATTGCCACGGGAACTGTTGACGTGGTTGTGGCGGGCGGCATGGAGAGCATGACAGGTGCGCCCTATCTCTTTCCCGCCGGCCGATCGGGCGCCAGGATCGGCCACACGAAGATGCTCGATCACATGATGCTCGACGGGCTGGAGGACGCATTCGAGATTGCTGCGGACGGCAACAGGCGGTCCATGGGCACGTTCGGTGAAGATTGTGCCGAGAAATTCCAATTCACGCGTGACGATCAGGACGCGTACGCAATCGAAAGCGTGACGCGCGCGAAGCAAGCCGCCGCCGGGGGCCGCTTTGACTGGGAGATCGCGCCGGTCACTGTGAAGGGGAAGCGTGAGAGGACCGTAGACAGCGACGAAGGTCCCCGGCAGATAGACTTGGACAGGATACCCAGCTTGCGTCCCGCCTTCAGGAAGAATGGGACAATCACGGCAGCTTCATCCTCGTCGATAAATGATGGTGCTGCAGCCCTGGTGCTGGCACGCGCTTCCGTTGCCGAGGCGATGGAATTGACACCGGTCGCCAGGATCGTGGGGCATGCTGCCTTCGCTGGCGAGCCCGGCTGGTTCACTACTGCTCCGGTCTTTGCCAAGCGCGCACTTCTCGAAAGGGTTGGCTGGGATCTCGACACCGTTGACCTGTTTGAAATCAACGAGGCATTTGCCTGCGTTCCCATGGCGTCGATGCGGGAGATGGGCATAGAGCGTGAACGCCTGAACGTGCATGGCGGCGCCGTGGCGCTCGGTCATCCGATCGGGGCATCAGGGGCACGCATCATCGTGACACTGCTCGGTGCAATGCAGAACAGAAAGGCGCGGAAGGGTGTGGCCTCGATTTGCATCGGGGGCGGGGAAGCAACCGCGATCGCGATCGAATCCGAATTTCAATCCTGAGTCACCGCGGTTTCGACATCCCCTGAAATGGAATCACACGCTAGGTTCGTTCAGATTTTGGATCCACGAAAAGGCATCGACGCCTTGCCTGGGAATTTAGCGGACCCTGCGCGGGAGTGCCGCGTCGCCCCGCTCGCCAGTTCGAGAGCATATTCAAGCAACCGGATAATTGGGAATCGGTCGGACTGCTTCTTTCGTGTTCAGCCTTTCCTGCATGAAGTTTCCTGAACCGCGTGGGCACTTCCGCAGTGACCCTCGCCAGCGGGGCTCCACCCAAGAGATGTTCGTCGCATTGCGGCCTTGGGAGCCTCAAGCACTGGCTCGGCGGGAGGCAGGATTCGTCGCAGTGGGCTTGAACTCCGGATTCGACCGGGTCTGCCAATCGGAGTACATTGCTGCAAGGCACGGCGGAGGGGACTTGAGCAGTGGGATTTGACACGTCGACGCTGACATTTGCAGCGGTTGTGATTCTGGGGCTGTTGGTCGCCCTTGTGCTGTTTCGCCGTCCCGGAGGCGATGCCGCAACATTGCTGTCCGAGATGTCCGCCTTGAAGAGGGACGCCAAGGAGAAGGACGAGCAGCTTCTCGATGCGCGGAGCAATGCAGACAAGCACGAGGCGCTAGCGATCGAGCGAAAGGAAGAGGCCGAGCGGCTGAACGGTGACCTGTCGAAGTTGCGCAAGAGGCTCGACGAGGAGACGGAAAAACAGATCGGGCTGTCCAAGAGAATCTCGGAACTTGAGACCGAGATGAAGGCGGAGAGGGCGGCATCGGAAGAAAAGATCGAGATGCTGACCAGGCTCCGTCAGGACATGGAAACCAAGTTCAGGGAACTCGCGGCGGAAGCCCTGAAGGTGCAGGGCGAACAGTTCTCGAAGGTCAATCTCGAAAGGCTAGATGTGGCGCTGACGCCCCTGAAGGAACATGTCGGTCACTTCGAAAAGGAACTCAAGGCCGTTCACAAGGCCACGATCGAAGACCGGGCCAAGCTCAAGGCCGAAATTGAACATCTCAGCAAACGGTCCGAGGCCATTTCCCACGAGGCGGTGGCGCTGACGCGCGCCCTGAAGGGCGACCGGCAACGGCAGGGCGCCTGGGGAGAAATGATACTCGAAAGCATCCTGGAACGCTCGGGACTGCGTGAGGGGGAAGAATACGAGACGCAGGCCCACAGGGTCAGCGACGAAGGTGACCGGCTTCGTCCTGATGTCGTCGTGAATATCCCGGGCGGAAAGACCTTGGTCATCGACAGCAAGGTGTCGTTGGTGGCTTACACGGATGCGGTGAATTCGGAAGACGAGAAAGACGCATCAAGCGCGCGCAAGCGCCATGTCGCGTCGCTGAAGAGCCACATAGACGGCCTGGCTGCACGGGGTTACCCGAGCGCCGAAGCTTCCACGGTCGACTATGTCATCCTGTTCGTGCCGATCGAGGGCGCGCTTTCCGAGGCTTTGCGCGTGGATGGAGGCTTGACCGAATACGCGTTGGGCAAGGATGTCACGATAGCGACCCCGACGACGCTGATGATGGCACTGAAGACGATCGCGCACGTCTGGGCAGCGGAGCGCCGCAACCAGAATGCCGAAGCCATCGCCGAACGCGCCGGACGTCTCTACGACAAAGTCGTTGGCTTCGTTGACAACATGAAGGATGTCGGCAAGCGGCTCGAACAGGCGCATGCCGCGCATCGGAAGGCCTTTGGCCAGCTGTCCAGCGGCCATGGCAACCTCCTAAGTCACGTTGAAAAGCTGAAAGAGCTCGGCGCGCGCACCAACAAGTCCATAGGCGTCTCGATTGACGACGGCGAGGGCACGGCCGGGAAGATCGCGCACGATCCGGACGAGTGAGCATGTCGCATTGCTGCCTCAGCCGTCGATCTCGTGGCAGCGGTCCGCGGAACTGTGCCTCAGATCACTTTTGGCATGCGCCATCATTCGAATGCAGCGGACAATTTTGCAATGGGCTGACGAACGGCACGAAAAACGAATTCGCTGCTATTTGGGACAAAAATTGATGGGTTTGCCATCTGATGTGAATGGGCACCCCGTGCTGACGGACTCGACTCGGCGTGGGTTGCCGGAGCCACGCGAACTCATGGAAACTGCCAGCACGAATTAGGGGAGAACTTGAATGAAGAAAAAGTCGCCCCAATCCTTCGCGGTTGGCACTTGCAAATTCTGGCGCATTTGACCGACAGTCTGGCACACTCTTATGAGCACCCGCCGTCGCGCAGCGCCGATCCTGTCACGAAAATAATATTGACGCTTGCCGCCGCGGCGTCGAGCAAGTGCGCTCAGGGACGGTCGAAGACCCGGATCCGGAAAATGGCGCGGTGTTGATGGCGTAGGGATGCTTTTGTTCAAGAGGTGCCGTCTATCAACGTGTCGAACCGGTCCTTTATCGTCATTGCCGGGGCCACGAGCGGGATGAGCCGGCGGGTCAGCCCATGAAACGGAAGCGGGGTGATCGGAACAATCGGAAAAGGAAGGTCGTCTGCGCAGGTTCCGAGAAGTTTGGCCGACAATGCGCGGCCCATCACCGACGTCATCGCGATGCCACGGCCACTGAAGCCAATCCCGGCCAGGACGCCGGGCGCGGGTTCGTGAAGATGGGGCATCATCTCTGGCGTTACGGCGATGCGGCCCGCCCATTTGCGAAAGATCGGGATGCCGGCGAGCTGAGGGAACACGGTCTTCAGTCCACGCCGCAGCCGGGCAAGGTCGCCAGGGTTTTTGACCGTGTCGCTGCTGCCGACGCAGCCAAAGATCAGCCGCCCATCCCGGTCGTAGCGCGAATAATAGATTGCCAGACGAGAATCTGAGATCGTGACCTTGCCGGGCAGGATCTCCTGTTGCTGCGTGTCGCTCAGCGGGACGGTCGCCATGATATTGCTGACAAGCGGAAGGAACGTCTTGCGCAGCCCACGCCACACGTCGTTGGTATAGGCATTCGTCGTCAGAACGACATTCTCGGCGGAGATTTCACCCTTGTCGGACCGCGCCCGCCATTTGCCGCTCACCCGTTCAAGCGAGGCCATCCGGGTGTCGTTGAAGAGCTGTGCGCCCTTAGCGGCTGCGGTGCGAGCATACCCGCGGGTGAGCGACAGCGGCTGCACATGCCCCCCGGCGGCATGGCGCAAGGCGAAGGAATAGGCAGGGGACCCGCTGGCTGCACGCACCGCGCCGCCGTCCAGTTCCACGATATCCGCCCCGGCCGCCGCCCAGGCCTTGCCGAGTGTGCTCAAGTTCCGGGCGGCCCGGCGGGTATGCGCCGCTTGCACCCATCCAGCTTGGACGGCGTCACAGTCGACGTCGTATTTTCTGATGTCCGAGAACAGGTCATCGGCGGCTGTCAGAGTCGTCTTGATCAGCGTTTCGCCGTGCCTTTCACCCAACCGCTCAACCAGCTCCTGCGGTGTCTGACGCCAGATGGGATTGCACTGGCCGCCGCTGCGCCCGGAGGCGCCCCAACCGATTCCCTTGCTGTCGACCATAGCGACCGATACGCCCGCGTCGGCTAGGCCCAATGCAGTTCGACACCCGGTTAGACCGGCACCAATTACCAGCACGTCGACATCGACGGTTCCTTCCAACTTCGCGCATTTGGGTGCGGTGCTTGCAGTGAATACCCAGTGAATTTCCTCTTTGGCGTCTTTTCCTTCCATAGCCCCACTATCGGATTTGAAATATGCGGCTGCCTTTTTTCCCGCTGAGAATTATTCGTCAAACGACGCCCGGTCAACCATCTCAATCAATCAAGTTGTCCCACCATTTTTGACGACTGGGCAGCGCTTAAAGGTTTGGCCGGTTTGGATTCATGCACCAATTTCTGATCATTGCCGTGCTGGCGCTGAGGTTCCGGCTCAGGATGTTCCGCGTGTCTCTGTCCATGATCGCCGTCAGATATAGAAGTGCGCTCCTCGCCGAATTGAGCTTGACTTCGGCTCAGTATGCAAATCGTCCGTGTTCATGATATGTTTCTGGTGCGAAGCAGGGGACGAAAGATGATGGATCACAAGCAGTTTCAGGCCCGGCTCTCCCAGGTTGACCAACTCAGCGCGGCGCACCGCAGGGAAGCCGAGGAATTGCTCTCCGGAGGCGAGCGGGTTCGGAACGCCTTTCACGTCCAGGCAGCCATCAGGCGACACGGCCAGCTAAAGGGCTTCCTGAAGCGCTGCCGCAGGGTTGCAGCCAAGCATCTCGACAACTGCCTGCGATGTTTCCGGCAGATCGAACCGGACAAAGCTTCGCACATTCCTCGCCAACGCAGTCGACAGGGCATGCATACGATTTGGATACTGACATACGATTTGGATACTGAGCCAAATTCTACGACGTGAAGAACCCTTTGCAACAAAGGCGATTAGTTGTAAGGGTCTGCCTGCTTGAGACTCGGTTATAGAGGCATTGAAACCGTCTCCGCTCCGGAAGAGCGCCGAGTATGTATCAATGGGAGAAACTCAATGAAATCTATGATCAAATCAGCCATGCTGGCTGCTGTGGCCTCGACGGGGTTCGCTGCGCCGTCTTTTGCCGAGGAAGTAAACGTGGCATTCTTCTTGCAGTGGCCTACGCCGAACCTTGTTTGGAAGACCAGCGGTGCCTATGCAGACGCCATGGGCGTTGATGTGAATTGGGTGGACTTCACCACTGGCACGGCGATGACCGAGGCTATGCTGGCCGGGGACATCGACATTTCTTACAGTCAGGGCCTTGCCCCGTTTGTGACCGCAATCCAGCAGGGCGCTCCGCTGAAGATGATTGGCATTGCCGTCATCTACGAAGCCAACGATTGCTTCGTGCGCAACGAATTGGGCATCGACGGCTCCAACGCGTCCGAGCTTGAAGGCAAGACCGTTGCCGTGCCGCTCAACACGATGGCCGACTATGCCTTTCGCAAGTACTTGGACCACTACAATATCGACATTGCGACGATGACCGTTGTGGACCAGGCTCCGCCTGACGGCGCCAAGTCGCTGGCCGATGGCGCTGTTGACATGGCGTGTGTGTTCGGTGGTGTCGATACCGCTTCGGCCGCCGAAGTCGGTACAGCCATCATGACGTCCGAGCAAAAGCAGGATGCCGGTATCGGTTCTTTCGACGTCGTCACGGTGACCGAGAAGTTCGCAACCGAAAACCCCGAGCTTGTCCAGGCATTCATGGACGCGACAGCCGAGGCCAACGAGGCGTGGACGGGATCTGACGAGCAAATCCAAATCGTCGCCGATGCATCCGGCATGGATGTCGAAGCCACGAAAACGACGCTTGCTGGCTTCGTCATTCCTAGCGTTGAGGATCAGGTCAGCAACTTCTTCAACGAGGGTGGCGACGCTGCTGCTGCTGCAGCGTCTCTTGGCCTAGTGTTCCAAGGCGATTCCGACGGTTCGCAGATCGCGAAGACCATCGACGGTTCGTTCCTCGAGTAGTCGACGTATCGGCAGATAGGAGTGTGGGCCAGCTTTGGCCCGCTCTCGCTCTAAAGAACTCATGCGGTTGTCTGCGCCGCGCTAGGTCGGCAAAAAGTCGGCCTGTCGCCAAGCACGCCGCCGTAGTCGACAAAACCAAAAGCGGTACCGGCGATGGCAGACCTTGTTTGCGAAAACCTGAGCATGACCTTCACCAACCCGCAGACCGGCGCGGCGGTTCATGCCCTTAAGGACATCAATTTCACGCTGAAGAAGGGCGAGCTTCTGTCCGTTCTCGGGCCTTCGGGTTGCGGCAAGACGACTTTGCTGAACCTGATCGCCGGGTTCATCAATGCCACTGACGGGTACGCCAAGCTGGGCGGAAAGACAATCGACGCACCCGGCGTCGAACGCGGAATGGTATTTCAACAAGGCGCATTGTTCGAATGGCTGCCCGTATCCAGGAATGTGGATTTTGGGCTGCGAATGAAGAAGAACAATCCCGAGGAAAACGTAAGGCTGGTCGAAAGATGGCTGGATATCGTCGGCCTGCAAGGGTTCGGCGACACGCCAACCTATCAGCTGTCAGGCGGGATGCAGCAACGCGTGGCCCTTGCTCGCTGCCTGATCAATGATCCCGAAGTGATCCTGATGGATGAACCGCTGGGTGCGCTGGATGCACTGACCCGTGAAAAGATGCAGTCGCTGGTGCTGGAGCTTTGGAAAGAGACCGGCAAGACGATCATGATCATCACGCACTCTGTCGAAGAGGCGCTCCTGTTGGGCGAACGTTTGTTCGTCATGGCGCCGCGTCCGGGGCGTGTGCACAAGGAGTACCGGTTGCCCTTTGCCGAGCGTGGCCTCAAGGAATCGCTGCGCGAGATCAAGCACGATCCATATTTTTCCGAGGTACGAGAAGAAATCCTGACGATGATCTGGGACATGGAAGAGGAGATCATGGGTCGTGCTTGAATGGCTGTCCGACAATCGCGCCTCAATCGCTGCCGTATTGATCCTCGCGATGATAGGCACATTCGTCTGGTCTATCGTGATCGGCAGAAGGCAGGCCAAGCTCACGGCCAACGACGAGGTGTTTGGAGACCCGGTCCGGACCAAGGGCGGATGGTACTGGGCGGTATGCGGTGTGTCCGCGCTCTTCCTCTTATGGTCCTACTATTCATGGGGCGTGGGGAGGGCTTACTTCCCGAACGCCGCCAACGAGATGTGCCAGATTGCAAAGCTTGAAGAGGCCGTTTCCCCAATCAAGGCGGCATTGCCCATCGGTTCACGCTATTACAAATCGACATTGCTTGCGTCGCGCAATTCCGACCAGCTGGACGATCTGGAGGCCCAACTGGGAGGCACGGTATTTGCCGACGCCGAAAAGTCTGAGCTTTTGGACGTGATCGGGCAAGTCCGGGAATTGATTGCTAATTCGTCCAATCCGACAAACATGGGAGAAGAACCCAAGGCCGAGCTTTTGAGCTTGGCCGAAAGGCTGAACGATCTCAGTTCCGACATTGCCGCTGGTCCGCACGGTTTGACCCCAAGCGATGAAGCGCTGGCACAGCCCAAATGGGGCACGACATTTACCGAGATTCCGATCTTGCCGATCACCGAACGCGGCATGTTGTTTGATACCGCTTCGGTAGAAGCAGCGGAGATCGCTGCCGCTTTCAACAAGATCCGGAACAAGTTCCCGGCAAACGACGTCTTGATTGACGACATCAAGACGCGGATCGATGCTTTGAAGGAGATCAACGAATCTGGAGAATTCGACGAACTCGATAGGGCAGATCGCGAAGACTACGTCAAGGCGGTCGAGCGCATTTTCAAGCGCCTGGACGACGGGTTGATCTTTCCCGCTGCCGCGTTGGAAGACGTGGGTACTGCAATCGCCAATTTGGATGCGGCGGCAAGCGACGCACAAGGTGGATTGAGGTACGCTGACGCCCTGTTCTTTCCGGGTCCCGGCATCGTCAAGTCGCGCACCCAGTGCACTGAACAGGGGGCCGCCCGATGGTTGCCCAAGCCAACCGACGTGGTTGCCACCTTCGCGCGTCTCGCCAATCCGGACGTCGAAAATGGCGGTGGCTACCGTGGGTTCCCGCTCTTGTGGTGGGATTGGCTACCCATCGCCGATGTAATTGCGTTCTTCATTCCCGACTGGATCGCCGACGTCTGGCCGGGGGAATATGCCAGCCACGGGCCGGACGGCACGATTACCCCCAACTTCAAGGATAATTTGCTGGCTTTCGCCCAGGGCGACGTCTCGCTCGGCTATATTCCCATGCTGGATGGGCATATCTGGGATTCGCTGTTCCGGGTTCTGGTTGCCTTGGGGCTTGGTATCTTTCTCGGTGTGCCGCTTGGACTGTTCATGGGGGTGTCGCGGTTCTTCAAGTCGTTCTTTGACCCGCTGATCGAGCTATACCGTCCCGTGCCGCCACTTGCGTGGGCACCGCTGATCCTGACGATATTCGGCATTCATGATGACGGCAAAATCTTTCTGCTCTTCATGGTTGCCTTCGCGATCATGGTGATTTCGGCGCGCACCGGCGCTTCGGGCGTGCTGCTTTCGAAGATCCGGGCATCGCATTCTCTGGGAGCATCGGACGGTCAGATCATGTGGAACGTCATTCTCCCGAATGCCATGCCAGAGATCCTCACCGGCACCCGAATTGCTGTGGGAGTTTGTTGGGGGACGCTAGTGGCAGCCGAAATGCTCGCCGGGACCACCGGCGTGGGCTTCATCGAGAACATCGCCCGAACCGTATCGGACTACGAACTGATCTGGGTGACAATCCTGATCATGGGCGTGCTTGGTCTGGTCTTCGATCTGATCATGCGCTGGATCATCAAGAGAACCATTCCCTGGCGCGGCATGGGATAATTGCACAGTCAATTGCCTGAATTGGGCCACACGACAATGCCTGAAATTCGTCGGGATTCTGGAGTGTTGCGACAAGATTGCGGCAAATTCCCTAACGATATCCTGCCGGAGATTTCAGGCACGACATACGTTCGGCACTGGCGCGTCTCAATTGTTGAAATCGACCGCCGCACATGAGCTGTTTGAACTCTGCCTAGTCCCCCAAACATTAGGTTCGCATACAACCACTTCGCTTACAGCGAGCCTCTTCGCCTTGAGACAGAACCTCCTGACAGCCGAAACGATCTCGTCTGCGGACATGACTCACTTGAAGGGCCTCGGCTGATCTCGAAATCCAGGCTGGCGCGGGTTACGCAAACGCCGTCGAGCTGCCGGGCCTCCTCGGCGGTCCGGTCCGCCCGCTGGCTCCAGAAGATTCCGTCGTTCGTGACCACGATCTCGAAGTGCATTCCGACCTTCCGGCGGCAAGCGACCCGGACCGTCCGGCGGTTGATGACCTCCCCGCCCTTGAGCACCGCGCGGAACCCGTCGACAAGGGCGGGATCATTGTCCGAGAGGTTGGCGACAGTCTTGTGGCGCACGGGCCGTCCCTCGACCAGGTCATTCTGAGGAGGACGGCCCTGATTCCCTACTGGTTCGATATCATGTCGATTCGGGCGGGTCGACGGCGACACGGCGGGTGGCACCTAGGTTCGCTCTTCGTGACCACCGGAGCCTGACATCGCGGTGTAGGTTTGCTGGGTCGGAAGCCGGGCAATCTCAGGATCTGCTCACGGAAGATCTCGTACTTGCTGCGGCGGCGTCCCGACTTGAATCCCCTATGCGTCCGCGGGCAACCCCGTGCCTGGCAAGGTCGGGTGCCGCAAACGTCCGGGTCAGGGGTCTTCCACGTCAAGGCCGTTTGCGCGCGCAATGAAGTCCGCAAGCATTGGCACGAACCTGTCGCCTTCGCCGGCTGCGTCCATTGCGGCATAGGAATTCCTGACCGCCGACTGGATCGGGTTGAGCGCCCCGACCGAATTCGCCAAGCTGGTCACGTAGCGCATGTCCTTGTGTGCGTTCGAGATCACGAATTTATGCGCGTTTTCATCCCGTTCCAGTGTCCACTTCATGAAAGTTTCGTAAAACCCGTTCGACATGCGCCCGGGCCGTATCACGCTGTCGACCTGTGCCGGCGTCAGTCCGGACTTGCGTGCGAGCGCCAAGGCCTCCGCGTATAGCGCGCCGTAGCCCATCGCGATGAAATTGTTGATGAGCTTCATCTTGTGCCCGAGCCCGACCTCGCCGAGATGCACGATGACGCCTGCCCAGCACTCGATTACGGGCTTGATGCGCTTGAAAGTTTCGGGACTGGCACCGACCATCGTGTCAAGCGTGCCCTCCCAAGCCTCCTTGGGCGTGCGCGACAGGGGCGCGTCTGCCATGTGTCCGCCCGCAGCCTCAATTTCTGTCGCCAGTGCCAATGTGGAGACAGGGTCGGAGGTAGAACAGTCGACAATGACCGCGTCCGGCTGGAGACCTTCCAGAATTCCGCCGGGGCCCCTGACGAGTTCTTCGACCTGCGTGGAACCGGTGACGCATATATGAATGATTTCAGAATGTTCCGAGAGTTCCTTCACGCATCTTGCTTCTGCCGCGCCGCGCGCAACAAGGTCGTCAACTGCCTGCCGCTTTCGATGCGCAACTACCGTCAGCGGATAGCCGGCCTCGACGATGTTCCTGGCGATGCCGTGCCCCATGAGGCCGGCACCGATCATGCCAATGGCGGGTTTTGTCATTTCTCACTCCCCGGCCAGAAACTTGCGCATGCGCCCCAAGGCTTCGCGGATGTTGTCTTGGCTGTTGGCGTAGCTGAGGCGAAGGTAACCTTCGCCCAGGATGCCGAAATCAGGACCGCCTATGGTTGCCACACCAGGTCCCTCCAAGAGATCCGACGCAAGCTCCTTGGCCAATCGGCCGGTGTCGGTAATGTTCGGAAATGCGTAGAATGCGCCCTTTGGCGTGATGCAGGAGACACCTGGAATGCCGTTCAGCAGATCGACCACGAGTTTCCGGCGGGCATCGAATTCCGCCACCATCTCGCCAACCGCGTCTTGTGGTCCGGTCAAGGCCTCGATGGCCGCATGCTGGGCCGGAGCATTCACGCAGGACCATGCATTCACGGCAAGTTTCCGGACCTTTTCATAGAGGCTGGCGGGCCAGACAGAATATCCCATGCGCCAGCCAGTCATGGCATAGGTCTTCGACCAGCCGTTCAGCAGGATGACGCGGTCGCGGATCTCGGGATAGCCGAGAAGCGGCACGTGTTTCTCACCGTCATAGAGCATCTGGTCGTAGATCTCGTCCGAGAGGAGAGCCACGTCGGGCCGTTCGGCAAGGCCGGACACCAAGGTGTCGACCTCGGCCTTCGGCGTTACGCCGCCACACGGATTCGCGGGAGAGTTCAGAATGACGAGCCGTGTGTTCGCTGTGACGAGCGAAAGCGCTTCTTCGGCCGAAAAGGCGAACCCGTTCTCTTCCCGTATCGGGATCGGAACCGGCCGCGCGCCGGTGAACTCGATCATCGAACGGTAGATCGGAAAGCCGGGGTCCGGGTAGAGGATATCCGCCCCGGGCTCGCCGAACATCAGGATGGCGGCGAACATCGTCACCTTGCCTCCCGGCACGATCAGGACGTTTTCCGGGTTCACCTCGATCGCGAAGCGCCCGTGAATGTCGGCGGCGACGGCCTCTCGAAGTTCCGGGATCCCTGTCGCGGGCGTGTAGCCGTGCTGGCCGTCACGCAGCGCCTTGACCGCGGCCTCCACGATGTTTCCAGGAGTAGGGAAGTCCGGCTGGCCGATGCCCAGGTTGATGACGTCCTTGCCACTTGCGGCCAGTGCTCCCGCCCGTGCGAGCACGGCAAACGCGTTCTCCTCTCCAATGCGGTCAAATCCGCTGATCGTGCCCAGCATGCATCTGCTCCTAGTATGTCGCCCGCCCGCCAGAAATGTCGAAGACGGCGGCGGTCGTGAAGCTGCACTCCCTGGACGACATCCAGGCCACCATGTTGGCAATTTCCTCCACCTCGACGAACCGCCCGCGCGGGATCTTCGCCAGCATGAACTCAATGAATTCCTCGGTGACCTGTTCAAGTATCTCGGTGTTTGCCACTGCCGGCGTGATGCAGTTCACGGCGATGTCGTGCTCGGCGACTTCCTTGCCGAGCGCCTTGGTGAATCCGATGACCCCGGCCTTTGATGCCGCGTAATGCGTGGCCTTAGGGTTGCCTTCCTTGCCGGCAATCGACGCGATGTTGACGATGCGCCCGTAGTTGCGGGACTTCATCCCCGGCAGCACGGCCTTGTTCGTGTGATATGTGCCCGTGAGATTGATCGTGATGACCTGATCCCAGACCTCCGTGTCATATTCCTCGATTGCGGCCACGGGTCCGGCGATGCCGGCGGAATTCACGAGAATGTCGATGTGACCGAGCGCCGCTTCCGTCTCGGCGCATGCGGCCATGACGGACGCGAAGTCCGTAACGTCGCAGTGGACGGCCCGTGCGTCATCAATTCTCTCTGCCGCTGCCTTGGCTTTCTCGACATTGATATCCCAGAGGCATGTCCGGGCTCCGGATTCGGCCAGCCTGTGGGCGCACGCGAGCCCGATGCCTTGTGCGCCTCCTGTTATGACCGCGGATTGCCCCGAGAGGTCGTAGACGTTCGCCATCACATCACCGCTCCAATCTGCCAGGGCACGAACTCATGGTCGCCAAGCCCCTGCGCTTCGGATTTCGAAGTCGCTCCGCTGGCGACATCAAGGAATAGATCGTAGATTTCGCGGCCCTTCTGATCGACCGTTGTCTCGCCGGTCAGGATGTCACCTGCGTTGATGTCCATGTCGTCCTTCATGCGTGCATACATTTCCGAATTCGTGGCGACCTTCACGGTTGGCGCGGGTTTCGAGCCGAACGCCGAACCGCGGCCGGTCGTGAAGCACACGAGATTGCAGCCGCTGGCGATCTGTCCGGTCACGCTTGCCGGGTCATAGCCGGGACTGTCCATGAAGGTGAAGCCCCTTGCCGTAACCTGCTCTGCATACTTGTAGACACCGGCAAGGGGCGTGGTGCCGCCTTTTGCTGCCGCGCCCAGCGACTTTTCGAGGATCGTCGTCAGGCCGCCCTTCTTGTTGCCGGGCGATGGATTGTTGTCCATCGATCCCTTGTTGCGGGCGGTGTAGTCTTCCCACCAGCGCACGAGTCCGACAAGCCTCTCACCGATCTCCTGCGATGCCGCGCGTCGGGTCAACAGGTGCTCTGCGCCGTAAATCTCCGGCGTCTCGGCAAGCACGCCCGTGCCGCCCTGCGCAACCAGCAGGTCGCAGGCGTGCCCGAGTGCGGGATTTGCCGTGATGCCGGACCATGCGTCCGAACCGCCGCATTGCAGCGCGACCGTCAATTCGGAGGCGGGGCAGGGAGTGCGGGCGGCTTGGTTTGCCAATGGCAGCATCGCCCGCACCCTTTCGATGCCAAGGTCGATGGTGCGCTGGAGGCCCGCGACGTTCTGTATGTTCATTGTCTGAAACAGGGGCCCATGTTCGAGACCGTACGCTTCGAGAAGCCAGTCGATCTGGTTCATCTCGCAGCCGAGGCCTACCATTAGGACCCCGGCATGGTTCGGATGCCGCGCATAGCCCCACATGACGCGCTGCAGCGCCTCGAAACCGTCGCCGTCTCCCTGCATTCCGCAGCCCGTACCGTGAACGAATGCAACGACGCCATCGACATTCGGGAAGTCGGCAAGCTCGTCGGGACCGAACGCGTCTGCGATGCGGCGTGCTGCCGTTGCCGAACAGTTCACAGAGGTCACGACTGCGATGAAGTTGCGGGTGCCGGTGCTGCCGTTGTCACGGCGATATCCCATGAACGAATCGCGCGCCTCCTCCGCCACCATGTCGGTCGGGCGCAGATCGGTGCCGAACTCGTAGTCCATGTCCGTGTTGCGGAACTCGGTGTTGTGCGTATGCACATGGTCTCCCGGTGCAATCCGCCGGGAGGCGTAGCCGATGATCTGCGCGTATTTGCGGATTTCGTCACCCTTTGAGATCGCGCTTGTTGCCACCTTGTGACCCGACGAGATCGGTGCCGTGATCCTGGCGCCTTCGACGACCGTGCCGGCGCCAAGTTGCCGAGTCGCCGTGACCACGTTGTCGGCGGCGTCCAGACGAACATATGACGTATGTTGAGCCATGGCGTGATCTGCCGCGTTTTCGCCCGAAACGGTGTCTGCGCCGCTGGCGCGTTCCGGGGGATCACGCAGCGGGCATATCCTCTTCGATATATGTCTGCACAATCGAGGCGAAGTCCGGATCGGCGGCAAACCCAAGCTTTATGGCGCGTTCGGGAGCGAAGTTCCTTGGCCAGCCCGCGACGATCTTCATGATCGTTTCGTCAGGTTCCGGCCTTATGAGCGAGACTGCGCTTTCGCCGGCAACGTCGCGAAGGGCTTCGATCTGTTCCGCCACGGTGCAGGACACGCCTGGCATGTTGAGTGCGCGGTGCCCGCCAAGCATGTCGAGGTCCAACGTTGCCGCGTGCCTGAGGAACCCGGCGGCGGAGCGGGGAGAGGCATGCCAGTGACGAACGGTGTCTTGCACGGGCAGGATCGCCTCCTTGCGGCTCAGCGGTTCGCGGATGATTCCGGAGAAGAAGGACGATGCGGCTCCGTTGGCCTTGCCTGGTCGCACGCAGATGGTCGGCAACCGGATGGAAATTCCGTCGAAGTAGCCCTTGCGGATGTAGTCGCCGAGCATGAGTTCCGAGATTGCCTTCTGCGCTCCGTATGATGTCTGTGGCAACGTTGGAAAGTCATCACGGATCTCTTCGGGGAAGGGCGGCCCGAACACGGCGATGGAGGACGTGAATATGATCCTTGGATGGTAGGTGCTTGCGGATGCGGCTGTCTCGGCGCGAAAGGCCTCGAGAAATCCTCTGAACGCAACCACGTTGACGTTCCAGCCAAGTTCGAAATTCGCCTCGGCCTCCCCGGAGACGATCGCGGCAAGGTGGTAGACAAGGTCGAAGCGTTCGGATGCCATGGACTTCATCAGTGCCTGATCGGTCACGTTTCCATCGACACGACGTGCCGCAGGTGCGCCATGCTCCGGAAAGGCGATGTCAAGAAGCGTGACCTCGTCGCCATTCGACAAGGGGTCCGAGGCCAGCAGCCGTGCCAGTTTCTGGCCCACCATGCCACCGCCGCCGATGATCAGGACTTTCAATTGCGCCTCCTTGGTTGTCCGGCAGAGATTGTCTCGAAGATCGCCTGAATTCAAGTGCTGCTGGGCCGTTCGACACCGGTTCCAAAACGGGCTAGTTGAGCTGCGAAAGCATGGAGCAGATGTCGGCAAATCGGAGGATGATCTGGATGAAACTGGTGCGTTACGGAATTCCCGGAGAGGAGAAGCCGGGACTGATCGACGGAGATGGCGCGCTGCGCGACTTGTCCTCGCATGTGGCGGACATATCGGGCTCGATGCTTGACGACGCGTCGCTCGAAAGGCTGCGCGCTATTGACGATTCCTCCCTTCCGAAAGTGGAGGGCAAGGCACGATTGGGCGTGCCTGTCAGCGGCATCGGAAAGTACATGTGCATCGGCCTGAATTACCGTGACCATGCGGAGGAAGCGGGAATGCCGATCCCGGAGCATCCGATTCTCTTCATGAAAGCGAATTCCGCCATTTCGGGGCCCGATGATCCGGTGTCCATTCCGCGTGGCTCGACCAGTTCTGACTGGGAGATTGAGCTGGGTGCCGTGATCGGCACGGCGGCCAAGTATGTGAGCCCGACGGAAGCGTTGAACCACGTGGCGGGGTATTGCATCTGCAACGACGTGTCGGAACGCCACTTCCAGATTCACTTATCGGGGAACTGGACCAAGGGAAAGTCCTGCGACACTTTCGGCCCCACGGGTCCCTGGCTGGTCACGAGGGACGAGATTCCCGATCCCCAGTCCCTTGACATGCAACTCGACGTGAACGGCGAGCGCATGCAGGAGGGCAATACAAGGACGATGATCTTCACGGTAGCCGAGATCGTGTCGCACCTGTCGCAGCTGTTCACGCTGCATCCTGGCGACGTGATTTCGACCGGAACCCCGCCGGGTGTCGGCATGGGCAAGAATCCGCCCAAATACCTCAAGGTGGGCGACGTGATGCAGCTGACGATCGACGGGCTCGGCACGCAGCGCCAGAAGGTTGTGGAGGATGCCTGAGCGACCTGCTCTCCTGCAGCTCGGCAGGGTTTCGGAGCGCATGGCAGAGCGGCTGGCCGCCGGATTCGATGTTGTCCAGCTGCCGCCTGACCACGAAGCGTTCCTCGCTGAGCGGGGTTCGGAATTCGCCGCAATCGCAACGATGAGGGGCGTTTCGGACGACGTGATGGCGGGACTTCCGAACCTCAAGGTCATTGCGAGCTTCGGGGTCGGCTATGACAACATCGACGCCGCCGCGGCGGCGAGCAGCGGCATTCTAGTCGCCCACACGCCAGATGTCCTGAACGACGAGGTTGCGGACACTGCGATCATGCTTTGGCTTGCGGTCAGCAAGGAACTGCTGCCCGCAGAACGCTGGGCGCGTTCGGGTGCTTGGGAAACGAAAGGCAACTATCCGTTGGCGCGTACGATCAGGGACCGCAAAGTCGGCATTCTGGGCCTTGGACGGATAGGGCAGACAATCGCGAAGATGACGGAAATGTTCGGAGCGGAGGTGCATTATCACAGCCGCTCTCGAAAGGGCGCGCCTTACCTGCACTTTGATAACCTTGCAGACATGGCACGCAAGGTGGACGTGCTGTTTGTCATAACTCCGGGCGGCGAGGGAACCCGGCACCTTGTGAATGCCGAAGTCATGGACGCGCTCGGGCCAGAGGGCATCCTCATCAACGTTGCCAGAGGTAGCGTGGTCGATGAGGCGGCCCTAGTCGAAGCTCTCAAGGACGG
Organism: Silicimonas sp.; assembly: GCA_022820365.1. Taxonomy (GTDB): domain Bacteria; phylum Pseudomonadota; class Alphaproteobacteria; order Rhodobacterales; family Rhodobacteraceae; genus JAJEFO01. Next base: position 49,731 of record JAJEFO010000088.1, on the reverse strand, counting down.
TCGCCTGGGCGCGGCGGGGCTTGACGTGTTTGAGGACGAGCCGCGAATTCCGGAGGCACTGAAGGCTATGGAGAACGTGGTGCTGTTACCGCATATTGGCAGCGCGACCGTGGAGACCCGGCAGGCCATGGGCGATCTGGTCTGTGACAATCTCGACGCATGGCTGGCGGACGGAAAGGTCGTGACGCCAGTTCCGGAATGTCTACATCTGAACGAGCAGTGACCGCCGACCCTTTCGCGCGTCACCAATCGCTTGTGAAAGCGAGTCTTTTTCAGTTCCCGAACACCGGACCGCTTTGCCGCAGCGGACGACCGGCTCTCTGAAAACTGCCGGATGCGCAGCAATGGTACCGCAGTACTAGCGGATCGTAACGATGGACCGGATTGAGTTGAACCAGCACCAGCGGGCGCATCACGATCCTTTGCCGATGCACCAAACCGGGAAGTTCCCAATGCCGCGAAGCGCTTGCCCCAGCCTAGCGCATATTGTAAGTCCATTTGTACTTACAGACGGAAGAAACATTCGATGCCCAAGATCACGCAAACCGGCAATTCCCACGGTGTTGTCATCCCTGTGGCTACGCTCGCGCAGGCCAATCTGGCGGCTGGCGACAGCGTCGTCATGGCACCCTTGCAGGATGGAATCCTAATCGCGCAGGAGACCTCCGCATCCGGGCGGATGGTAGCGGCAATGCTAGAAAGCATGGACCGATATGCTGAGACCTACCGTACGCTAGCCTCGGAGAGGCTCAGCGCTTGACGGAAGGGACTTCGCTGGATGCAGCGCACCTAGTCGAGACCGTCGCCGGCCATGTCCTGCCCACGGCGCGGTTGGTGGCCCTGTTTCACGGGATTCAACTGCGCCGATTCGGTGGGGCGCCCGGACTTCGCGATTCCGGGCTGCTTGAGAGTGCGGTAGCGCGAGGAGCGCAGATGCTCGCCTATTCAGAGACTGGCGACATCTTCCAGGCAGTCTGCGCGATCGCCGAAGGCATCATCCGCAACCATCCGTTCGTGGATGGCAACAAGCGCACTGCCTTTGCTACCATTGCCGCTACCCTCGCGGTGAACGGCTACCGCTTGGAAATGGAGCCGATCGACGCGGCACAGGCCATGGTCGACCTCGCCGCCAAACGTTTGACAGCCGAGGAATTCCGAATCCTTTTGCGGGCGCACGCAGTACCTGATCCAACGAGTGACCTAGCCAAGGAGCAACCAACGACTGGCGGGACGGACTTAGGGCCGTAGCGAAAGGACGTCGTTCCATTCCAATGCGTTCATACAAACGCTATCAAGTCTCGTTCGCTACCTGAGATACGTTTCGAAGAAGGCCAGAGTCCGGTCCCAGGCAAGCATTGCGGCCCCTTCGTCGTAGCGAGGTGTCGTGTTGTTGTGGAATCCGTGGTTAACGTTTGGGTAGAAGTGAACGCTGAAATCCTTGCCGTGCTCCTCGAGTGCGGCGCCGTAGGCTTCCCAGCCGGCGTTGATCCGCTCGTCATGCTCGGCGTAATGGATCAGCAAAGGCGCCTCGATCTGCGGCACTTCGGCGACTCGTGGCTGGCGGCCGTAGAACGGTACCGAGGCGGCCAGTTCAGGATAGGCGACCGCGAGCGCATTGCAGACGCCGCCGCCGTAGCAGAATCCGACGCAGCCGACACGACCGGTCGAGTCCTCGTGATCGCGCAGAAATTCAAACGCAGCGAAGAAATCCTCCATCAGCTTTTCGCGATCCAGCTGACGCTGCATTTGGCGACCTTCGTCGTCGCTTCCCGGATACCCGCCGAGCGGCGTCAGCCCGTCGGGTCCGACGGCAAGAAATCCAGCCTTTGCCACCCGGCGGACCACATCCTCGATGTAAGGGTTGAGGCCGCGGTTCTCGTGCACGACGAGCACTGCGGGCAGGCGTCCTGCGGCACCGGACGGTTTCGCCATCAGCGCCCTGATCGTCCCGTGGCCTTCCGGGCTCGGGTATTCGACGACGGCGGTTTCGATGCCGGGATCGTCGGGGGCGACCTCCTGAGCCCAAGCATAGTTCGGTTGAAGCTGTTCAAGGATCATCGTGCCGGTGACTCCGGCGGCGGCGAATTTTCCGGCTTGCGAGATGAATTCGCGTTTCGAAAGCGAGCCATGCACATAGCCGTCGAAGATCTCGAGGATTCGCTGGTCAAAGTCCGATGCGCGCTTGCGAATTGCTGTCATCGTGTCCTCCTGGGTGTACATTGCAGCGGCGCCCATGCGGTCGACCGTCCTTCGGGCGCTTGGGCGAGGGTTTCACCAACACCCATGCCACGCACGCTATGCCTGCCAACGAGAATTGCAAGCACATGTGCGTTGCACTGTTTGCCGGACTGCCGTGTCGGGGGACACGACGCAAGGAGACGGGAGATGTAGTTTGGACCTTGCAATTCCGTCCAATTCGCGGCGACCATTGCGTTCGTGTCGGCATCATTGGTCATGTCCTGGGGGACGCACTGCGGCTGATGCGCATTGTCTGCAATGACATGCCGGGCTGGTCGTCGAAGCACATTCGGGAGATATTTGTCAGGTGGGCCAGCTTGTTCCTGAGGGAGGAGATGCAATTTTGTTGCGACGGGCCTGCATTGGCGGCCGACCGGTGGCTGAAGGAGATCGAGGCGGCGCCGTTCATGTAAGAGGTGCGCACGTTGATCCAGATGGAAAGCGGACTTCGGCTGCTTGGCGAGACAGGATGAGGGGGAGACATCTTTTGCAACGAACTGCATCTTCAGGTTGCAGGCTTCGAAAGAGCTACGGGAGACGGGAATGACCGACCGTGCGCCACTTGACGAGACAATCACGCTTGACCAACTCAACCGCGACCCGTTTCCGATCTACCGACGGTTGCGCCGCGACGCACCGGTGCTGCGGGTTGCGGCGGCAGGCCGGACCTTTCTGACAAAGGCCGCCGACACGAAATACGTCAAGGACAATCCGAAGCTGTTCAGTTCAGACGATCCGAACACGCCCATGAAGCGTGCCTTCTGGGCGCATACGCTCATGCGCAAGGACGGCGAAGCGCATCTGCGCGAACGCATGGCCATGGCGCCCGCCTTTGCTCCCAAGGTGATGCTGGATGAATGGATGCCGCAGTATCGCAGGGTTGCGGAAGACTATGTCGCGCGGCTGCCTCGCGGCGAAGTCGTTGACCTCTTTCCAGCGCTGTCCGGGCCATATGCAGCGCGGGGCCTGGCGATTCTGCTGGGGCTTGAGGAAGCCACGGACGAGGAAATGCAACGCTGGTCGCAGGCGCTGATCGACGGGGCGGGGAATTTCGGGTGGCGGGACGAGCCCTTCGAGCGAGTCGACCGTGCCAACGAGGAGATGCACGTACTTTTCAACCGAGTGCATGACAGGCACAAGGCGGAACCAAACAGTTCGGCGTTCTCGGTGATGCTGAATGCCGACTCCCCGATCCCCGAAACCCAAATCCATGCCAACATCAAGATCTCCATCGGCGGCGGCATCAACGAGCCGCGCGATGCCTTGAACACGACCCTCTACGGGTTGCTGACCAATCTGGATCAGCTGGAGGAGGTGAAGCGCGATGCTGGCTGGGAAAGGGCTTTCGAAGAAGGCATCCGCTGGGTTGCGCCGATCTCCGTGTCGTCACGCCTTGTCACGGAGGACACGGAGATTCGCGGCTGCCTGATCCCGAAGGGGGACACGGTCATGACAATTCAGGCCAGCGCCAACCGGGACGAGGATTTCTACGCAGACGGCGAGGCGTTCATTGTCGACCGCGACAGGCATCCGCACCAGTCCTTTGGCAACGGGCCGCATTTTTGCCTGGGGGCGCATGTCGCCCGTCGCGCCATCGGACAGATCATGCTGCCCGTCCTGTTCGACCGGTTTCCGAACATGACGCTGCCCGACCCCAGTGCGGTGATCTGGCGGGGATTCGGATTCCATGGTCCGACCTGCCTTCCGGTGCAGTTGAATTAGCGGTGCGTGAAACTAGGGTTGGAACGCGGCGGCCAACTCGGCATCTGCTGACTGAGACGCAAGTTGCACCAAGACGAATGTCAGGATAGGGGCTTGTCCGTGGAATCAGGCGTGATCGAGGGGCGGTGCGGACAGAATCTTCTAATGGGATCTGGGCGTGCTCTTGCGGTTGCTTCGGCCGGAGAGGACGTTCATCACGGCGCTGCGCTGTTGCAGCATGAATACCTGGATGACCGACATTTTCGAACGGAGGCGTACCGAATGAACTGGAAGAATCGGGCAAATCCCAGCCTTGGTCGGCACGCGTGCCATCGGTCGCATTCTGCGCCGGTCTGGCTCCTGAAGCTGCCGGATGACCAGTTTCCAAGGGAGCATGCTCAATGAAAACACGGTCATTCGGTCAAGGCGGGCCGTCGGTCTCGGTCCTTGGCGTCGGCGCGATGTCGTTTGCCGGCATCTATGGCAACGCAACCGTGGAGGAAAGCCACGCGATCCTGGACGCGGCACTTGATGCCGGCGTGACTCACCTCGACACGGCCAACGTCTATGGCATGGGTCGCTCGGAGGAAATCATTGGCAGCTACCTCGCCCGCCGAAAGGGCGAGACGGCCTTCGTGTTGGCCACGAAGGCCGGCATTTCTCGCGATCCTGAGACCGGGCGCAATTTCGACAACAGCCCCGCGCATATCGAGGCCGAACTGGACAAGAGCCTTGCACGGCTGGGCGTTGAACGGGTCGAACTCTTCTATCTCCATCGTCTCGACCCGGAAGTGCCGGTGGAAGATGTCGTCGGCACCTATGCGCGCATGGTTGAAGCCGGCAAGATTGGTCAGATTGGGTTGTCGGAAGTCGCGCCTACCACGCTGGCCCGTGCGTCTGCGGTGCACCCAATCGCGGCGGTGCAGTCCGAGTATTCGCTGCAGACTCGGTCGCCGGAACTGGGGCTGGTTCAAGCTTGCGAGCGGCTTGGTGTCTCGCTCGTCGCGTTCTCCCCAGTCGGGCGTGGATTGCTGACCGATGCCCCGCCGACACCAAAAAAGGTCGAGGTCTCGGCCTTCATGACGTCCAATCCGCGGTTTTCCGGCGGTAACCTCGAACGCAACCTGGTTGCCAGCCAGCCATTGCGAGACTTGGCCGGTGAAGCAGGCTGTTCCACCGCGGCACTGGCGATTGCCTGGGTTCTGGCTCAAAGCCCTTCCACGCTGGTGATTCCGGGCACACGAAACTGCGACCATTTCGCCGAACTGGTGGAAGGGGCCAACCTGGAGCTGGGTGCGGACTTGAAGTCCGAGATCGAACGTCGGCTGCCGGTCGGCTGGTGTCATGGCGACCGTTATTCCACGCGGCAGTGGATCGGTCCGGAAAAGTACTGCTGACGTCCCAAGATCGACCTGATCGACTTCCGATATTCGAATCTGGGCTCGCGGGAATTCCGCTGCGGGCACCGGCAAGCCAAGTTGTGCCTGTAGGCTTCAATACAGCAAGTGTCCTGAACTGGTTCGCAAATCGCTGCCTCGATCAGGTCATTGACCTGGCGGATGCTCCTCACGTCAGACTGGTACCGGAGAAGATGGTTTCACGCCGCATTCACGGTCGTTGTCGCATCTGATCGGGTAGCCAGGTCGCAAGATCCGGAACGGCGATAAGCACGAAGACCATCAGGACCATGATCACGAACATCGGGATCGCGGACTTCGCGATGAAGTTCATCTCGTGATGTGTCATCCCCTGCAGCACGAAGAGGTTGAAGCCGATCGGCGGCGTGATCTGGGCCATTTCAACGACCACCACGATGAAGATGCCGAACCAGATGAGATCTATGCCGGCATCGCGAATCATGGGCTCCACGACAGCCATCGTCAGCACGACCGAGGAAATTCCGTCGAGAAAGCACCCGAGGATGATGTAGAAGACCAGGAGGACCATGAGCAGTTCGAACCGCGAAAGCTCCCACTGGGCAATGAGGTCGGCGAGGCCGCGTGGTAGCCCCGTGAACCCCATCGAGAGCGAAAGGAATGCGGCGCCCGCAAGAATGAGCGCGATCATGGCGCTTGTCCGGGTCGCTCCCATAAGGCTTTGGGTGAAGGTCTTCCAGTTGAGCGACCCCTGGCTGGCGGCGAGGAGCAGGCCTCCGATCACGCCGAACGCAGCGGCTTCGGTGGCAGTGGCATAGCCAAGATACATCGATCCGATGACCACAAGGATCAGGCAGACCACCGGGATCAGGAAGCGCGAGTTCGCGACGCGCTCGGAAAACGACATCGGCGGCTCGGCAGCCGGATTCCAGGACCGCGACACGCGGCTGTAGATTGCCACGTAGGACATGAACATCGCCGCCAGCACAAGGCCTGGCACGATGCCCGCGAAGAAGAGCTTGGAAATCGATTCGTTGATTGTGACCCCGTAGACGATAAGAGTCAGCGAGGGCGGAATCATGAGACCCAGCGTTGCGGCGCCGGCAAGCGTGCCTATGACCATCGGTTCCGGATAGTTCCGTTTCCTGAGTTCCGGAATGGACATCTTGCCGACCGTTGTCAGCGTCGCCGCCGAGGACCCCGAGACGGCGGCAAAGACGGTGCAGCCGACGATGTTGGTGTGAACGAGGCCGCCTGGCAGCGATCTCATCCATGGACTGAGACCACGGAACATGTCTTCCGACAGGCGGGTTCGGTAGAGGATCTCTCCCATCCAGATGAACAGGGGCAGGGCGGTCAGAGTCCAAGACGACGAAGATGACCAGATCGTCGTCAGCATCGTGTCTCCGACTGGCCTGGTCGTGAAGAGCTCCATGCCGACCCAGGCAACGCCGATCAGCGACAGGCCGACCCAGACGCCTGATCCCAGCAGCAGGAAGAGCACGAAGAGGAACAGGACGATGATCGAGGCGTCTTCCATGTGCTATCCTCCCAATCCCTGTTCGATCTGATCCCTTGAGATGCGGTGCTCGCCCTTGAAGATCAGGTTGAGGAGATTGTCCGTGAGTGCCACCGCGAAGATGATCGCTCCAGCAAGGACAAAGCTCTGGGGGATCCAGAGCTCGGTCTTGTCCTGACCCTGGCTGATGTCATTGAATTTCCAGGACCAGTAGACGAAGCGCACGGCGAAGTAGACGAAGTACCACGCCGTGACGGTGCCAATGGCGAAGCACCAGATTTCGAGCAGATGCTTCCCGCGCGGCGGCAGTGCGTTCAGCACGATCGAAACCCGGATATGGCTGCCCCGGCTGAGGGCGTTGGCAAAGGCAAGAAACGACGCGGCGGCCATGAAGTAGCCGGCGTATTCGGGTGCGCCTGGAAAGACCTCGCCGGTCCAGCGCGCGAGCATCTGGATCACGATAAGGCCCAGAATCGCAATGAGGCAGCATGCGGCAAGAACGCCGGACGCAAGGTAGATCGAATCAAGGGTGCGGCGGACAACTGTCATGACCGCATGCCCCCACAGAGTTCACGAAGGCACGGCGAGTTCCCCCCGGTCGCGGCGGCATCAACCGCCCCTGGCTGACGAAGATGTCCTCCGCCCGGGTGCACCGGACACCTTGGCGCGTGTCCCGACGGCCTCGACTCCCTGGCAGCAAGTGCGCGCTGCCGAGCCCAAACGCCGGAGTTCGTCCAGGCTTCTCCTGCGGCGGTCGACCAGCTCCGGTCAGCCGGGCGATGTACGGGGCGCCTCTCTGCTGCCATTGACAACTCGCTTGCAAGGATGTGGACGGGCCCGACATGCGAGCCCGTCCGGCTTGTTCACTTCATCGACATGAAACTGTCGACCACGGCCTGACCTTCAGCGCCGGCGGCTTCGAGCCATTCGGCGGTCATGACCTCGCCGATTTCCCGCAGCTCGGCCTTCATCTGGTCCGAAGCGGGAGCGACCGTCATGCCGCCGTCCCTCAGACCCTGAAGCGTGAATCCGGTGTACTCCTTGGCTCTCCAGGTGCCGGCATACTCGGCCAGACCCGCACAGCCATTGATTACATTCTTGTTTTGGTCGGAAACGCCGTCCCAGACGCCGGAGTTCACAATGACATAGTTGCGCGGAAGCCATGCGTCCACTTCGTAGAAGTAATTCAGCGATTCCCAAACCTTCCGGTCGTAGCCCGTGGAGCCCGACGAGACCATCGCGTCAGCCACACCGGTGGCAAAGGCTTGGCTTATCTCAGCCGCCTCGATCGTGACCGGCAGCATGCCTGTCAGTTCGGCAAGGCGCGTGGTCGCGTTGTTGTACGAACGGAACTTGATGCCCTTCATTTCCGCGACCGAATTCACGGCGTCGCGGAAATAAAGGCCTTGGGGGGGCCATGGCACGGCATAGAGCAGGTGCAGGCCCTGGTCGGCAAGAACTTGCTCCAAGGTGGGCTTCGCGGCTTCCCAAAGCTTGTCGGCATCATCGAAGCTTGTGGCGAGGAAGGGCACGGAGTCGAAGCCAAACAGCGCGTTCTCGTTCTGGTGGCCGGACAGCAGACGCTCGCCGATCGGAACCTGGCCGGTCTGGACCGCGCGCTTGATCTGGGCCCCAGGGAAGAGGCTTCCGCTCGGGTGGGTCACGATCTCGATTTCGCCGCCTGTGCCGGTGGTTACGCAATTCGCGAACTCGGCGCCCGTCACCGAATGGAAGTTGGAGCCGGAATAGGCCATGGGCATATCCCATTTCTCAGCCATGATCGGCGTTGCGGCCATGGCCAGGGCGACCGTGCTTGCAGCAAGTAGCGTCGTTGATTTGTACATTTAATTCTCCTGAGTGAATCACGTCGGATGACGCGCATCTGCGTATCGTGCAGGGGAATAGGGGGCAAGGTCAAGATTTGGTTGTCTTCCAGCCACGAGCTGCGAAACAAGGCGACCCGTCCGAGGTCCGCCCGTCAAGCCGACATGGTCGTGGCCGAATGCCATCAAGACCCCCGCAACGCTCGGAACGGGTCCAATGAGAGGCGTGCTGTCGGCGACCGAGGGACGGTGCCCCATCCATTCGATTGTGTCCTTCCAGGCGATGCCCGGAATGGCCTTGCGAATCTGCCTTTCGAGCAACCTGAACGGTGCCTGCGACGGTGGTGCATCGAGGCCACCGAACTCGACGATGCCGGCAAGTCGCAGACGGCCCACCATGGGAGTCGCCACGAACTTGGCGGCGGCAATCATGACGGGTGACCGCGGCATGATCGAGGGTTCCCAGAGTTCGAGGTGATAGCCCCGTTCGCTCTCCATCGGGACCTTGATCCCGAGCTTGTGCGCCAGCGGCCCGGACCATGCGCCAGCCGCGAGGACGACCGAGTCACACCCGACCGTCTCGCCGTCGACGCGAAGGCCCGTGACCTGACCATTCTCTTGAACCACGTCCGTGGCCTCTCCGATCAGGAGCCGCGCACCCTGGCTTTCCGCATGCCTTGCAAGATCCTTCACGTAGTGACCGGGATCGCTGATCCGTCCATGGTTCGGGCATCGGACCCCGAAGCCGATCGAAGGGCCAAAGGCCGGATCGTAGTCGCGCAGTGCCGTGCCTTCGAGCTCCTGCCACGTGTATCCGTGATCCGCCCGAATCTGCCAACCGAACGAATCGCCCTCGAAATGCGCGCGGTCGCGATAGAGGAAGACATAATCCGCAGGGAAAATCCATTTCTCCGCACCGGTGCCCCTCGCCAGATCCTGGTGCTCGGCCAGGCTGTCGCCGACAAGTCGTGTCATCGCTGATGCCCGCTTGCGGACGTCACTTGCATTCGCGTGACCGAGAAAGCGAGTCAGCCAGGGGATGAGGCGTGGCAGATACTGCCATTTGAGAAAGAGCGGCTGGTCACGACCGAAGAGCAGGCCAGGGACGTTTCGGAGCAGTCCCGGCACAGAGATCGGGACGATGCCATTGGACGCCAAGACTCCGCCATTGCCGTGACTGGCGCCTTCGGCGGGACCCTTCCTGTCGATTAGGATGACGTCATGCCCGTCGCGGAGGCACCAGATGGCGGTCGAAACGCCGACGATCCCGGCACCGATGATCGCGACAGTCTTTCGGGAGTCTTCCACTGCTGCAACACCTCCGCCGCCTTGAAAGCGGAGCCTGCAACAGCGAAGGCTGACCTGCAAATCCTTTGACGCTGTGATGGTCACGAAGGGGCGGACGCTGAAGCTCCTCTTGAGCGGCAGTCCCAGCTTGCAACCTTGAAATTTGCACAGCCCGATTTTGATTGCCCGTGGTTGCCAGAAACGCTGCCTTCAAGCCGCTGATCTTGGTGCCTTCGCCAGGTCTCTACGTCGGGTTTGAACTCCGGGCGTCATTGCGGCACCTCGCGGTCGTCGCGGAATTGACCGAACTTAGGAAACAGTTGTGTTCCGGCATGGTGCCGGGTTCTTCTTGTGTTGCGCAGCCAGGGCTGACCCGATTCCACTTCATGGAATTTTGCCGGACAATTCGGGTGGATAAACACGTTGGAATTTGGCAGCAACGAATCGCGATGTTCAGACGGGGCAACGGTCATGATCAAGGGCGGCAAATCGATCTACGGCGCTTCTGTGGGCATCCTCATGCTCGAAGCTCGGTTCCCGCGCATCCTTGGCGACATGGGCAACGCGGGCACATGGAGCTTTCCCGTGCTCTACAAGGTCGTGCTCGACGCGTCGCCGGATCGCGTGGTCCGACAGGGAGCGCAAGGCTTGCTGGACGCTTTCAGGACGGCGGCGCAGCAACTTGAGGCTGACGGAGTGGACGGGATCACCACGAATTGCGGGTTTCTCTCGATTTTTCAGGACGAGTTGTCGGCGGCAGTCGACATTCCCGTCTTGACCTCGTCGCTGATGCAGCTTCGCGCGGTCAATGCACTCCTCCCGTCAAGCCGCCGGGCGGGCATCCTTACCGTTTCACGTTCGTCCTTGACCGAAGCGCATTTGTCGGCTGCAGGTGTGCCGGAGGGTACGCCGATCGGCACGACCGAAGGCCGGATGCATTTCACCGAGGTCATCTTGGGCAATTCGCTCGAACTCGATCCGGTGGCAGCCGAAGCTGACAACGTGGCCGCCGCTGAAGACCTTGTTGCGGAAAATCCCGATACTGGAGCCATCGTGCTTGAGTGCACCAACATGGCACCCTACGCGGCCGCGATTCGAGGTGCCACGGGAATTCCTGTCTTCTCGCACCTGAGCTTCGTGAACTGGTTCCAGTCCTCGCTGTCGCCGCCGGACTGGCCGCGCAAGACCTGAGATTTGCGGGACACGTGGCGGTTCAACCGATCACAGCTGCCTCGTTCCCGGCATGGGTGCCAAGCCAGCACGCTCCTCGGATGTGTCGCTGAATGCAGGCCCACGGCAGCTAGTGTCGTCGCATTTGAAATGCGTTGTCTTGCTCCGCCAAGATCGATGCTGTCGCATTGCTTTGCCGGCACCGACATCTGCGCCTCCCCCGACCGCCCAAGGTCAACGTTCGCGAAATTTACGCCGGGCGTCAGCGTTCACGAAATTGAATGCCACTCCAAGAGGCCCGACGTCGACAAGCGCGGTATGCACAGGCGCTCGATGTGCAGACTCGCTATTGGGCACCATTGTGGCCAGCGATCGGGCGCATGTCCTGCCAAGGTGCTCAAAGCACTGTAATTTTCGAGTACTCCCGACTCCCTGACTCGTCCGGTCGGCAGTGGGCAGGAAGATGGCGAAGGTGACCTTGTGTAACGTCCGTTCCGGCATTGGCTCGGGAAATGAAGTGAATGCACATCGTGTTGAAATTGGAAGGGGAATTGCTGAGGACATCGCGGTAGGGTGGACATCGGCAGGCGGTCGAAGTACCGTGAAAGCCAAGTCTAGATCCGGTCGATTCGAAGGAGCGCCTCCAATGAGTAGCATTTTGATTTGTGCCGCTCCGCCTGCGATGATGGCACGTAAATTGGAGCAGGCGCAGCGTCTCCTCTGCAGTCCGCTTTCTGGTTTGCGTTGTTCGGATCTCTTCCGTGAATGTCGGCCGATCCGGTTTGCGGCGACGGCTGTTTGTGCCGCGCTCATGTTGAATGCAGTTCCGGAAGCGGCAGCGCAGTCGGCTGCCGAGAAAGGTCTTCAGATCGCCAAGACGGCGCGTGCCGCTGACAGGGGATTCGGAAATTATACTGCCGAGTTGAGCATGATATTGCGAAACCGCCGGGGGAAGGAAAGCCGACGTTCGCTGCGTATCAAGGTTCTTGAAGTTGCAGGAGACGGCAACAAGACCGTGTTCGTGTTCGACAATCCCAAAGACGTGAAGGGAACTGCATTCCTGATTCACGGGCACGCCAACAAGCCGGATGATCAATGGCTTTATCTTCCGGCACTGAAACGAGTCAAACGCATTAGTTCTTCGAAGCGTTCGGGATCTTTCATGGGCAGTGAGTTCGCGTACGAGGATCTGACAATTCCGGAAGTCGAAAAGTTCACGTACAAATGGCTGCGCGACGAGCCTTGCGGGAACCTGACCTGCACAGTTTTGGAAATGATTCCAACTGAGCGCGGCTCAGGTTATTCCCGACAAATTGCCTGGCATGACACCAAAGAGTTTCGTGTCTGGAAGACGGAATATTATGATCGGAAAAACGATCATCTTAAAACGCTGACTTTCAGCGGATACAAAAAATATTCCGGCGGATTTTGGAAACCCGAGAATTTGAACATGGTCAACCATGCCACCGGCAAGAGCACGGATCTGAATTGGAGCAACTACGAGTTCAACACCAATCTGAGCGAAAAGGATTTTACGCAAACGAGTCTTCGACGCATCCGCTGACGACCTGCGGCTTCCAAAACTGATCTCAAGAATTGTCTGCGTGGCGACATTCGCCAACGGCACGGTTTCGACCCGAGCTGAGAGATTCATTGAATGCGAAGTCCAATGCCGGGAAATCAGGCAAGGAAACCTGCAAAGCGCCTGACCGTATCCGCCTGTTCACCGGGCTTCGCACGCGACGTCACCGGACATGAAGTGCCTGATTCGATCGCGCAATGTGCGCAAGAAGGTCTTCAATCAGCGCCCCGGTATGGCTCGACATACTGAAGCGCCATATCCCATGGAAAGAATATCCAGGTGTCCTGGCTGACGCCGGTTATGAACGTGTCCACCTGTTGTTCGCCCATGGGCTTGGCGTAGATCGTGGCAAAATGAGCCTTCGGATAGTGCCGTCTTACGAGTTCGAGTGTCTGACCGGTGTCGACCAGGTCGTCCACGACGAGAATGCCGTTCCCGTCACTCATCATTTCCGCGTCTGGAGACTTCAGAATCTCCGCGTCGGACTGCGACTGGTGGTCATAGCTCTTCACGCTGATCGTATCCACAATTCGAATGTCGAGTTCGCGGGCCACGATCATCGCTGGTGCCATGCCGCCACGCGTAATTGCCACCACCGCCGCCCACCTGCCATCCAGTGGACCGCGCCCATCCAGTCGCCAAGCAAGCGCACGGGCGTCGCGATGCAACTGGTCCCAGCTGACGTGGAATCCTTTCTCGTGTGGCAGGCGTTCGGTCACGGGCTGTCCTGTCGATCAATTCGCGGGAACGTCTCTGGACGATGCGGCGGGCACGCCAAGCACCGGTTCCTCAGACGGCGGCACTGTTGGGACCCGGTTCGGGATTGCCTTGCAACCGAGATGGCCATTCCTGCGCCAGGCGTCATTATTCGGGTTTCTCGTAGGTCATGTCCGGGGCGTCAAGCGCCTTCATGCCCACGACATGATAGCCGGAGTCTACGTGATGAACCTCGCCTGTGACAGCCGCACCTAGATCGGAAAGGAGATATAGCGCGGCGTTGCCGACATCTTCAATGGTCACGTTGCGCCTCAGCGGAGAATTGTACTCGTTCCACTTCAGTATGTAGCGGAAGTCGCCGATGCCGGAGGCCGCCAAGGTCTTGATCGTGCCTGCGCTGATGGCATTGCATCGGATGCCGTCCCTGCCGAGATCTTCGGCCATGTAACGCACGCTGGCTTCCAGCGCAGCCTTGCAGACTCCCATCACGTTGTAATGCGGCATCACTCGCTCGGCCCCGTAATAGGTCAGGGTCAGAAGCGATCCGCCATCAGGCATAATCGCGGCGGCTCGCCTTGCAATCGCGGTGAAGGAATAGACAGAGATGTCCATTGACATAAGGAAGTTGTCGCGACTTGTGTCGACATAGCGGCCCCGCAACTCGTTCTTGTCAGCAAACCCGATCGCGTGAACGACGAAATCAAGTTTGCCCCAGCGGTCCTTTAGTTCCTGGAACAGGGAGTCCACGCTGTTCATGTCTGCCACGTCGCAGGGCAGGACGATGTTCGAGCCCAACTGTCCTGCCAATGGCCCGACGCGCTTCCGGAGCGCCTCGCTCTGATACGAAAACGCGAGTTCGGCACCTTGACCGGCAACCGCCTTGGCAATTCCCCAGGCGATCGACTTCTCGTTGGCCAGCCCCATGATCAGGCCCTTCTTGCCTGCCATAAGCCCTGCGGACATATTTTGACCCTCGCCCCGTTTACCGTGCAGTGGGTCTATGCGATCAAGCCAAGTGCATCAAGGGCGTGAAGGCGAGCGTCATGGACAGAATCGGAATTTTCGAAGGCAATGACCCGATGGCCATCGCGAGCCGTTGGCTGAACGAGGCAGCTGGGACCGAACCGAACGATCCGAACGCGATGGCCCTCGCCACGGTGGACGAAACCGGTCTGCCGAACGTGCGCATGGTTCTGCTCAAGGGGATCGAAAACGGCACCTTCGTCTTCTACACGAATTACGGCAGCGTGAAGGCACGGGAGCTCAAGGCTTCCGAGAAGGCGGCCTTCGTCCTGCACTGGAAGAGCCTCCGCCGTCAGGTCAGGGTACGCGGACCCGCAACCATCGAGAGCGGTGCGTCGGCAGACCGCTACTTTGCCACGCGGGGGGTGCAAAGCCGGGTAGGCGCCTGGGCTTCTCGTCAGTCCGAGCCGTTGTCTTCCCGAAAGGCGCTGATGGCCAGGGCGGCGAAGATGGGCGTCGTTCACGGACTTGATCCGAAGCGCCCACCGTTCTGGGGCGGTTTCAGAATCTTGCCCTTAGAGATCGAGTTTTGGGCCAATGGGGATTTCCGGCTCCACGACCGATTCCGTTGGACCAGGGCGTCGCCAGACGCCTCATGGGAGGTCGAACGCCTTTATCCTTAGCGCAATCCAGCCGAGATTTCTGCGGAATTGAGCACACCGCGCCGTGAACGAGGCGGCTTGCCGGTCAAGCCTTGCAGCGATCAGCGTACTTTGTGACCGACGGCTGGCTCGCAGCCCCACGATTCGCAGGCCACGGAGGGCCTGTCGATCCAAGGGAGTGCATGCACCCGTCGCCTGAACGCGACAGTCCCCTGTGTGAATGTTCTGTGAAAATTTTTTTTGTTGCTTGTGGTCGCACCAATGGCTCAAAGTAGGCGCATGCTGGGCAGCAGCCCAAGGGATGATGCTTATAGATGAGCGACCTCGGCAAAGGCGGCGCGCGCGTCACTGGCAAGGTAAAGTGGTTTGATCCGTCGAAGGGGTTCGGCTTTGTCGTTTCCGATGAGGGCGGGCCGGATATTCTGCTTCATGCAAACGTGCTTCGCAACTATGGACAATCCTCCGTGGCGGACTCGGCGGGAATTGAAGTCGAGATCCAGGAAACGGCACGAGGCATCCAGGCTGTCGCAGTACTCAGGATAGATCCTCCAGCCATGTCCGCAGCAGATGATGCCTTGCCGGATGGTGGTGAGTTCAACGAGCCGGTTGACCCGTCGGTGCCGCTGGAGCCCGCGCGCGTGAAGTGGTTCGACAAGGCGAAGGGGTTCGGATTCGCGAACGTCTACGGCTGCAGCGAGGATGTCTTTCTCCATATCGAGATCTTGAGGCGCTCGGAACTTGCCGACCTTCAGCCCGGAGAGGCGGTGTCAATCAGGGTCGTGGAGGGCAAGCGGGGTCGCATGGCCACTCAGATTGCGTCATGGGAAGCGGGCCTTAGATCCGAATAGTGATGCGGGCAGGTTTCGGAATCCTGGCATTGCTTGCATTTGCCGAAACAGCGTCGGCGGATTGCAAGGTTGACCGTGTCGACCTGCGTGGCGACTGGGGCCTCGCACGGTTCTCCGTGGAGCTCGCGGATGATCCCGACGAACGGTCGCTCGGTCTGATGCACCGGGACTTCCTGCCATCGGGAAGCGGAATGCTCTTTGCATACGAAACGCCGCAGCGCGCGGTGTTCTGGATGAAGAATACCAGGGTTCCGCTCGACATGATTTTCCTGACTCCGTCCGGAAGGGTGACAAAAGTCCACGAGAACGCGATACCATTTGACGAAACGCACATAGATGGTGGCGAGGGTGTCAAGTTCGTGCTTGAAATCAACGGCGGTCTGTCTCGCAGGCTTGGAATCAATGAAGGAAGCGAACTTCGGCATCCGGTCATCGGACCGAACCCGGTCTGGCCCTGCGAATAGCCGGTCTGGCCCTGCGAATAGACTGCGGGAAGATAGATCGGAAGCGCGACGATGTGCATGGCCGGGGAAGCGCGTCTCAAGCAATCTTGATTCTAGGCATGCAGTCGAATTTCGCCGGTTGGCCGTGCCGCGTCCGTCATTGCAGGGCCCATGGCTTGCGGAGGACCCGCTGAACCCTTGCAGGCAGGGTAGACCGTAAGCTCAGGCACAAGCGAATTGCCAAGGGGAAATTCTTTGCGGTATTGAGGCGACCGAGTCGGGGCGTAGCGCAGTCTGGTAGCGCACCTGTTTTGGGAACAGGGGGTCGGGAGTTCGAATCTCTCCGCCCCGACCAGCATCAGCAAGGAATTCAATGCGCGCGGTTCGTCCGGAAGTTCGGTTCGACGCATGCAGCGCGTTGCGCGTGGATTCTTGTGCGGCATCGCGTTCGAAACCCGGTTACTTCGACAGCGCTTGCCGGATGCGCGAGCGGCATGTCCGGAACCGTGAGTGCCAGATTCGTGGAATATCACCGAGGTTGACTGTCGTTCATCGCGGCGCACGGGACTTCCTGCCGCGTTTGCCGGTCAGGGTCGCAAAGCGCATCCGAGTCGCTAGGTGATTCTATCTTGAGTGTCAGCCGACGGCACGAATTTCTGTCCATCGTCCCACTCAAGACTGGAAATTTGACCGCCGAAGATGGCGACGGCACCCCTTGGGCACCTCGTGTGAGTCGTTAGCTTGGCAGCGTAAACGCCTTATCTCGATTGACGGAATCGTGAGACCGGGACGTCTCATGCAGAACCATGACGGCGCACACTGCACGCTTGCCTGGAGGCCGCGGAATTTTTTGGGATTTCCTGTTGACGAACCCCTTGGAAAAGCCGCAAGTTGTGTGAGCCGGTTAGGAGGCCACAACATGTTGTGGAGATTGATGGGGACAGCATTCGAGTACCTTCGGCCCTCCAGGAAGGAAAGGGTCGTGCATGCACGCAACGATGGGCACGGGACAGGTGCCGTTGTCTCTTCTCCTGGCTGCACTGAATGTCGCCCTGACTGAGGCAGGGGAAGAAGAAGAGAATGGCTCAAGCAAGATAAAGAACGGGGTCCAAGCAAAAAAATGAAAATCAAGCGTAGCTTTACGAAGGCGGGCCGGGACGCATACGCGTCCATCAAGTTCACGACGACGTCATCCGAGATCAAGAATCCGGACGGCACCATCGTGTTTCGGCTCGACAACGTTGAAGTGCCCGAAAGCTGGAGCCAGGTGGCGTCGGATGTTGTCGCTCAGAAGTACTTCAGGAAAGCAGGAGTGCCGGCGCGCCTGAAGAAAGTGAAGGAGAGGGGTGTCCCGGAATTCCTTTGGCGTTCGGTCGCGGACGAAGCCGCGCTTGCCGAGATTCCCGAGGAGGATCGCTACGGAGGCGAAACCCAGGCAATTCAGGTCTTCGACCGCCTGGCGGGAGCCTGGGCCTACTGGGGCTGGAAGGGCGGCTACTTCTCATCGAAGGAAGACGCGCGGGCCTATTTCGACGAGATGCGCTACATGCTTGCAACGCAGCGTGCGGCTCCGAACTCTCCGCAATGGTTCAACACGGGCTTGCATTGGGCATACGGCATCGACGGGCCAAGCCAGGGTCACCACTACGTGGACTACGAGACCGGCAAGCTGACCAAGTCCGGCAGCGCCTATGAGCATCCGCAGCCCCATGCGTGCTTCATTCAGTCTTGCGCCGACGACCTCGTGAACAGCGGCGGCATCATGGACCTGTGGGTCCGGGAGTCACGCCTCTTCAAGTACGGGTCTGGAACCGGGACCAATTTCAGCCTGCTCCGTGGAGCAGGCGAGCATCTGTCGGGCGGTGGCAAGTCATCGGGCCTGATGGGCTTCCTGAAGATCGGCGACCGTGCGGCCGGGGCCATCAAGTCGGGCGGCACCACCCGGCGCGCGGCCAAGATGGTAATCGTTGACGCCGATCACCCCGACATCGAGGACTTCATCAACTGGAAGGTCATTGAGGAGCAGAAGGTCGCCTCCATCGTGGCAGGCTCAAAAGTCCACGAACGCGAGCTCAATGGCATATTCGCGGCGATAAAGTCGTGGGACGGGGCGGAAGCCGATGCGGTTGATCCGGCGCGGAACGAGAGCCTCAAGGCTGCAATCCGGTCCGCAAAAAGGTCGGCCATTCCCGAGACCTACATCAAGCGCGTACTTGACTACGCGAGACAGGGCTACGAATCGATTGAGTTTCCGACATATGACACGGACTGGGATTCGGAGGCCTATTCGAGCGTTTCGGGTCAGAACTCCAACAACTCGATCCGGGTCACGGACGCGTTCCTGCAAGCGGTGAAGGATGATGGCGACTGGGAACTGTTCCGCCGTACCGACGGCAGGGTGGCAAGGACCGTCAAGGCGCGTGATCTTTGGGAGCAGGTCGGCCATGCCGCCTGGGCCTGCGCAGACCCCGGCATCCAGTACCATGACACGATCAATGCCTGGCACACATGCCCCGGGGCCGGAGAAATCCGCGGATCGAACCCCTGTTCGGAATACATGTTCCTCGACGATACCGCCTGCAACCTGGCGTCCCTGAATCTCCTTACGTTCCATGACGACAGGGGATTCCAGGCAGACGACTATGTCCACGCAACGCGCCTCTGGACATTGACGCTGGAGATCAGCGTCATGATGGCGCAATTCCCGTCGAAGGAGATCGCGCAACTGTCCTATGAGTTCAGGACCCTCGGTCTCGGCTACGCGAACATTGGCGGCCTGCTCATGACCATGGGCCTGGGATACGACTCAGACGAAGGCCGGGCACTGGCAGGCGCCCTCACGGCGATCATGACCGGCGTGTCTTACGCGACTTCGGCGGAGATCGCGCGGGAACTGGGCCCGTTCCTCGGCTATGGAGATAATTCTGAACACATGCTTCGCGTCATTCGCAATCATCGGCGTGCGGCACATGGTGAGACGTCCGGATACGAGAAGATGAATGTCCGTCCCGTGCCGCTTGATCAAGACAACTGCCCGGATGGCAGGCTTGTGGAACTGGCGGCGAA
The DNA here is from genome assembly GCA_022820365.1 of Silicimonas sp. Taxonomy (GTDB): domain Bacteria; phylum Pseudomonadota; class Alphaproteobacteria; order Rhodobacterales; family Rhodobacteraceae; genus JAJEFO01. The sequence continues at coordinate 30,336 of JAJEFO010000088.1, read as the reverse complement.
GACGTGGGACGACGCGCTTGAACAGGGCATGAAGCACGGCTACCGAAATGCCCAGGCCACGGTCATCGCGCCGACGGGCACGATTGGCCTTGTGATGGACTGCGACACGACAGGGATCGAGCCGGACTTCGCCTTGGTGAAGTTCAAGAAGCTCGCCGGGGGCGGTTACTTCAAGATCATAAACCGCTCAGTGCCGGCGGCGTTGGAGACTCTTGGATACTCTTCCTCCCAGATCCGGGAAATCGTTTCCTACGCCGTCGGCCACGGGACGTTGGCGAACGCCCCGGCGGTCAACCATGCAGCGCTGGTCGGCCATGGATTCGGCAAGGCCGAAATCGACAGGATCGAGGAGGCACTGCCGTCTGCGTTCGACATTCGCTTCGTGTTCAACCAGTGGACCCTCGGCGAAGAATTCTGCTCGACGACTCTCGGGATCCCGGCGGAGAAGCTGAACGATCCAGAATTCGACCTTCTCCGTAGCCTCGGCTTCAGCAAGGCGGACATTGAAGCCGCGAATGACCACGTCTGCGGTTCGATGACGCTGGAAGACGCACCTCACTTGGCAAAAGAGCATTACCATGTCTTCGACTGCGCGAATCCGTGCGGGCGCAAAGGCAAGCGGTTCCTTCCCGTCGACAGCCACATCAAGATGATGGCTGCCGCTCAGTCATTCATTTCGGGCGCGATCTCCAAGACGATCAACATGCCGAACGACGCGACCGTCGAGGATTGCAAGGCGGCCTACGAGCTGTCGCATCGGCTCGGCATCAAGGCCAATGCCCTCTATCGTGACGGTTCAAAGCTCTCGCAGCCCCTGTCGGCGGCTCTTGTCGAGGATGACGACGAGGCGGCGGAGACACTTGAAACCGGCACGCCGCATGAGAAGGCCGTCATGCTGGCCGAGAAGGTCGTGGAAAAGGTCATTGTCAAGGAACTGGCAGGCGCGCGCAATCGAATGCCCGAGCGGCGGCGGGGATACACTCAGAAGGCCATTGTCGGAGGGCACAAGGTCTACCTAAGGACCGGCGAGTACAGCGACGGCTCGCTTGGCGAGATTTTCATCGACATGCACAAGGAAGGCGCCGGCTTCCGGGCGATGATGAACAACTTCGCGATCGCCATCTCGGTCGGCCTCCAGTATGGGGTGCCGCTGGAGGAGTTCGTGGATGCATTTACTTTCACGCGCTTTGAGCCGGCCGGCATGGTCCAAGGTAACGACTCGATCAAGAACGCAACATCGATTCTGGACTACATCTTCAGGGAACTGGCGGTCAGCTATCTGGATCGCATTGATCTTGCACACGTAAAGCCGGAAGGTCCGACATTTGATGACATGGGACGCGGCGAGGCGGAGAGCAAGCCGGATGTTGCGGAGGCTTCCGTCGCAAGTGGCTCGACCCATGTCGAGTTGCTCAAGCGCGTCGCATCCGCAGGATACACACGTGGCCGCGTGCCAAGGGAATTGGTGCTCGTGGAAGGTGGTGCCAGCGCCGCCGCGGCGCTGGACAGCGCTGCAGTTCCGGCGGCGGCAGAGGCAATCGTGCCGGATGCTGGAGCGGCATTGGCTGTCGGTGCATCCTCCGGCGAGGGAACGGTCAAGATAGCTGCACGAACGAAGGCCAGAATGCATGGGTATGAGGGAGATCCTTGCGGCGAATGTGGCAACTACACCTTGGTGCGCAACGGCACGTGCATGAAGTGCAATACCTGCGGCGCAACGAGCGGGTGCAGCTGATGACGCGTGACGGAGCTGCTTGCCAGGCTCTGTTCGGAGGAATGGGTGGCGCTGCCGTGCAGCCCCGCCTTGGCATCGGGGGATCTCCCACCCCCGAAACGAGATGCGGGGTACCGCCGACAGCATGGGTCGGCAATCTCCCGCCCGGAGAATCGCGTCTAGTGGTTCGACGGATGACGGGGCGGGTGCGCTCGCCCTGAACGCGTGTCAGGCCGCAGGCAGAAACCGGGCGGCACGACAAGTGAGCCTGACAAGCGAAACTGGGGGGCCATGGCCCCCCAACTTTCCTTCCAGAACTCGCAACGGTGCGATCGCGCAGGAGCGATCTTCACGTGCTGCGCAAGGTGTTCCGTTGATCGTGGAGGTCCAGGGCCCTTTCGGCATGGTCGTGGTTGCGAATGAGACGGTTCAGGGTCGGAATACCCGCACGTCGGATTTCGTGGCCGACCCGCTCAGGCCATTCCGATCTCTGCGTCAATTTCGCCTCTCGCCAGGGCCACCACGCCGGTGCGCGCCAGTTCCTCGAGACCCAGAGGCCGCATGAGTTCCGCGAATGCATCTATCTTGCTGGACGTCCCGGTCACTTCGAACACGAAGCTGTCCAGCGTGGAATCGACGACCTGCGCACGGAAGATGTCCGCCAGCCGCAGGGCCTCGACCCGGACGTCGCCCTTTCCGACAACGCGGAAGAGGGCAAGTTCCCGTTCGACCGCCACCCCTTCAGTTGTCAGGTCATGCACGTCGTGAACCGGCACGACCCTGCCGAGTTGCGCCTTGATCTGCTCGATGACCGATGGTGTGCCGGTGGTGACGACAGTGATCCGGCTGCGGTGACCGGTGTGATCGATTTCCGCGACGGTCAGGCTCTCGATGTTGTAGCCGCGTCCCGAAAACAGCCCGATGACGCGCGCGAGGACGCCCGCCTCGTTGTCGACGATCAAGGCCAGCGTGTGCCGTTCCGTTCCCTGTTCGTGGTAGTCACGGAGATCGTAGGCCGAATGGCTCGACGAGCCTTTCTTGATGTTCAGTGGTGACATGTCGTCTCTTGTGTCCTCATGGAGTCCCAAGTGTTCTTGAAGGCGCATGGGTTTCTGACTGTCCGATGCCCGCATTTGCAGAAACTAGACCAGCACGGCGCCGGCCTCCTTGATTGCGTTGTCCGTGTCCGCTGCTTCTCCAAGCAGCATCTTGTTGTGCGGCTCGCCGGACGGGATCATCGGGAAGCAGTTTTCGTGCCTTTCGACCAGGCAGTCCAAGATGACTGGTCCATCATGGGCCAGCATTTCCTTGATTCCATCGTCCACATCCGCCGCGTCGTCGACCTTGATGCCTTTCGCCCCGAAGGCCTCTGCGAGCTTGACGAAATCCGGCAGGGCTTCCGACCAGGAGTGCGAGTAGCGCTCGCCATGCAGCAATTCCTGCCACTGACGAACCATGCCGAGGCGCTCGTTATTCAGTATGAACTGCTTCACCGGGAGACGATACTGCACTGCCGTGCCCATTTCCTGCATGTTCATGAGCCACGACGCCTCTCCGGCGACGTTGATGACCAGGGCGTCGGGATGCGCCATCTGCACGCCAATGGAGGAGGGGAAGCCGTAGCCCATGGTTCCGAGCCCGCCGCTGGTCATCCATCGCTTGGGGTCGTTCATGCCCATGTACTGGGCGGCCCACATCTGGTGCTGGCCAACTTCCGTGCAGATGTAGCGATCGGGATGGTCCTTGGTCAGGGCTTCCAGCCGCTGAATGGCATATTGCGGCCTGATGGTGCTGCCGATTTGCTCGAACTTGAGGCAATCGATCTTGCGCCACTCGTTGATCTGCTCCCACCATTCCTTCACGGCCGGGGCGTCCGTCTTCGCGCCTCGCGACTTCCAGACCTTGAGCAGGTCTTCCAGAACATGCGCGACATCGCCGATGATCGGCAATTCGGTGTGAATGACCTTGTTGATCGACGAGGGGTCGATGTCGATGTGGGCTTTCACGGAGCCCGGACTAAAGTCCTGTACGCGACCGGTGATCCGGTCGTCGAAACGTGCACCGACGTTTATCATGAGGTCGCAGTCATGCATGGCAAGGTTAGCCTCGTAGAGCCCGTGCATGCCCAGCATTCCAAGCCAGTTCTTTCCGTTGGCCGGGTAGGCGCCCAGCCCCATGAGCGTGGACGTAACGGGAAAGCCAGTCTTGTCCACCAATTGCCGCAGGAGTTTGCAGGCTGCGTCGCCCGAGTTGATGACGCCCCCGCCGGTATAAAAGATCGGGCGCCTTGCTGTTTCGATCGCTTCCGCCAGGGCGGTAACGACTTCAATGTCTCCCTTGACCTTCGGTGCATAGTGGCCCGTCTGGGCTGCATCCGGCCCGATGTATGTGCCCGATGCGAACTGGACGTCCTTCGGAATGTCGACGAGCACGGGCCCGGGCCGGCCGTTCATGGCGACGTGAAACGCTTCGTGGATCGCGCTTGCGAGCCTGTCCGTTTCCTTGACCAGCCAGTTGTGTTTCGTGCAAGGTCGCGTGATGCCGACCGTGTCCGCCTCCTGGAAGGCGTCATTGCCGATCATGAATGTCGGAACCTGGCCGGAGATCAGGACGATCGGGACCGAATCCATCAACGCGTCGGTCAGGCCGGTGACGGAGTTTGTCGCGCCCGGTCCGGACGTGACCAGAACGACCCCGGGGCGTCCGGTGGAACGAGCATAGCCTTCGGCTGCGTGGACCGCGCCCTGCTCGTGGCGCACGAGGACGTGCCGGATCCGGTTTTGCTGAAAGACCTCGTCATAGATTGGAAGCACGGCTCCACCCGGGTAGCCGAACACGACGTCGACCCCATGGTCCTGCAACGCTTTCACGACCATTTTCGCACCGGTCATCTGCTCTTGTTTCATCGCGCCCGCCCTCTGTGTTCCGCGCATAAAAAAGGCCCCCGGTTTCGGGGGCGCATGGGTGTCCGTTCAGGGATTCCGTTACCGGTCCATGCGCCATGTTCCCACAAGTACTACAGCCTTCGTTCCCATCGTCGGACTCCATTTCAGGCCAGAGACACTAGCAGCGTCGAAATTGGCGTCAACCGGATAATTTGCATTTCTTGCGTCTCGCGCGCTGTTTGCGAAACATCCTTCACGAAATGCCGTGTCGTCCTACAAATTTCTTTGCCGGCTTCCGCTGCCGTTCCCTGGCCGAGAGGCCCTGCGGCTGTTCGGCGGTCGTGCACCAGGCTTCTGTCCATGCGGCGTTTCGGGACGAACTGGACGAGTGTCCGGAAGACTGATGCGTGCCACCTGTTCCGCGACCGGTTCGGAAGCCGAGGAATCAAGATCCGCCGAGTATTGCTTCGGATTGCCAAGGTCTTTCCACTCTCCGTCGGAGTATATCTCGACGGCCGCAAAGCTGGCCTTGTACGTCATCTTGGTGGAGCCCGGCACCCAGTAGCCGAGATAGATGTAGGGGAGTCCGGCATCCCGTGCGATCCGGATATGGTCGAGTATCACGTAGGTTCCGAGACTGCGCCCCGCCATTTCCGGGTCATAGAAGCTGTAGACCATGCTTAGCCCGTCATCCAGCACGTCAGTCAGGCATACGGCGCGGAGCGTGACGTCGCCCCCGTCCTTGGAAGTATATTCGACCACTCGCGAGCGAACCGGCGTTTCCTCGATCATTGCCGCGAACTCGAAGATGTCCATGTCGGCCATGCCGCCGTCCGCGTGCCGGCTGTCAAGATAGGCACGGAACAGGGCGTATTGTTCCTCTGTCGCCCAAGGGGACATAGCTTCACGGACGAGCGACGCGTTTCTCCGTAGCGTCCTGTTCTGGCTTCGAGACGGAACGAAGTCACTTACCCGAATTCGGGCGGAGAAGCATGCCGAACACTCTGCGCAGGACGGCCGGTAAAGCACGTTCTGGGATCGTCGGAATCCCTGCTTCGAAAGCGAATTGTTCAGCTGTTCCGCATAGTTGCCTTGAAGTGATGTGAACAGCTTTCGCTCCATCCTGCCCTCAAGGTAAGGGCAGGTCTGGGGTGCAGTGACGTAGAACTGCGGCGCGATGGGAAGAGTATGCCTCATGGCCTCCCGCTTGTCTTGCTCGGCACGAGACTAGCAAGCGGAAGACGCGTCGCCAATCCAAAACAGGATCAGGACATTCCGGGCTTGCGACGATTGACGGCAACCGTGCGGAGAACCACGTCGGTCAGGCCTTGCCGTCGGGCAGTGAGAAGCATCATCCCTATGGAGATCATCTGCAGCGGAAAGGTCAGCACGGAGGCGAAGTAACCGGCAGTGTGCAGCAGAGCGGTTGTTCCATCAAGTCTTGTGCCGTCCAGGCCCCGAATCTCGATTCCCACGAGGATCATTCCGGGCGTCGCCGAGGCTGACGCGAGCGTCGCCCAGCGGTAGAGAAAGCTGATGCACGCATAGACGGCAGGCAGGAAAAGCAGCGCTGTCAACAGGGTGAAAGCCACAATCGCAGCGGTGGCCAACGAGATCAGCAAGACATCCAGGCACCAGGCGAGGAACCGCTTCAAGGGCACGTTTCGATATGGGTCGTCTTCGTGCTCAACGCCTGACTGGTCGAACGGGTGCTCCAAGGATGTCATGTCGGAGTTCCTCCGTCTTGGAATCACGGGCGGCCCGTTCTGCATCAGAAGGGCCGCCACTCTAGGGAGTCGGTTTCCGAGTTCACGCCCTGACAGCGTCGGGGTCAATGTCGGCGTCACGAGCCTTTCTGGCGCGATCGGCCATGAACTGGTCGAACTCCGCCTTGTCCTTAGCGTCGCGCAGGCGCTGCAGGAATGTCTCGAACGAATCCTGTTCTTCTTCAAGGCGTCGCAGTGTGTCCGCCTTGTATGCGTCGAAGGCCACGTTGCCGCTGGACTTCATGGCGGCGCGAATGTTGCCGCATTTCTTGCGCTTTTTGTCGAACATGCCCTTGCTCCAGATCATGTAGGCCAAGAGTGCCAGGCCGATTGGCCAGAAGAAGATGAAGCCGAGGATCATCGCTGCAATCCAGGCTCCTTTGCCACGCTCGTCCATCCACCGCTCGAAACGGCCAAACCAGCTCGTGAAGCCGGAAGTGGTGGCATTGAGTGTCGCGTTTGTCATCCCTTGTGCTCCTTGGGTTTGTAGATGTGAATGCTTTTCACATCACCGATATCGTGACTGCCGCGCGAAGTTCAAGCCGGGATGTGACTGATTTTAACATTATTTTCATAACATACTGAAAAAACGACAAACAAATTTGTTCAAGCGGCATGCCATGGCGCGAATCTCGCGGACGCAGGCCAGTTGCCAACGTAAGACAACAAGGATTCATCTCGGCATTCCGAATGTGGCGCTCACGGTCGACCAACTCGTCCGGCTCTGCGCTCAAGGCTGATCGGAGAGCCTTGGCCGGTGGATCGCTGCGTTCGGGCAAACTTCGGCATTGGCATCTTCGCCGGGGCGGTGGTCGAAGGCCGGCGCGATTCGCTTCAGGATCAGCGAAGATCAGTGCCCAGAGTGCGCCTGCGAACCGGAATGCGCCAAGCATCAAGCATGCGTCTTCTGACTCGAAAGAACCGGAGCATGGTCCGTGACCATCTTTTTCTGCCCGGACCTTTGCGAGGGCTTCAAGACCATATGCCGTTCAACAGCCTTCTGCCGGGCCAACGCGGTAAAAGGTCGGTCGCCTCTCCGCGAACACATTTCTGAAGAACTCAAGACGGTTCGGCATGATTTGCCGCACCTTGTCCTCGACGGAGCCAGGCAGGCGCCCGGGGTGAAGCAGCAGAGCCCACGCAAACAATGCAGACTCCGCCATGTCCTCCTTCTCCGGCCTGTCCCTTGCATACTCGGTCACGAAGTCGGCGTCTGTGCGCTGTGCCTTTTTCCATGCGGCGCTCGCCAACATCGGGTAGTCCAGAGTGGCATGCACGGACTCATGGAACACGGTTTCTTCAAGGTCATTGTTCCGCAACCGTGTTGCCATGTTCTCGGAATACAGCACAAAGAAGCGGCCCTTGTCTTCAGCATAGGCAGTAAGGTTTCCCTTGTGTATGACCACGTGATCCAGCTTCGACCTCATGATCGTCGGGAGTTTCCCTACCGGACCCGCCGCTTGAAGGGAGAGTTTGCGCGCGGCATCCTGTGAGCCGATATCGGGATGTACCCAAATCCCAACGGAAGTTCCATCTTTGTACTTTGCGGAATAGGAAAACACGCCATTGGCGTACAATTCGTCACGCCGTCGGTCGGGCATTTCGGCGCGGATTTTTCCTTCGTACTTGACACAGGAGAAAACACCGGGGTCGCCGGACTTAATGAATTCCAGGTCATTGGAGGCAACCGAGTTCGGAAAAATCGGCTCCGAAGCCGTTTGGCTGGGAATCACGGCAGACAATGTCAGACTGGCCGCAATCACGGGCAAGCGCATGGCAAGTTCCCTTCAGAGAAGTAGGCGGTGTAGGCCCTTGGAAATTGTGATTCCCGACAAGCAAAGGCAAGCAAATCACGCAGCAATTGAACATTGCGCGTGACGGCGCCACCTTCCACGAGCGTTGGACACGGCTTTGCGATGCCATCATGCTTCCCGTGAATCCCGACGACTGCCATCCTCCCGGTTTCTAGGCGGGTTGCAGGCAAAGGCGACTTCTCCGCCCCCAAGGTCAATCCACCGGCCTTATCGAGCGCGATCATTCAATGGCTCACTGTGCCGTCGTCACCAACGTAGCCAACGCGTGCCCATTGGGCCAAACTGATCGAATCAAGGCCTGCATTCTCCGGAGTCGTGAACTCGCCTTCATCGGCGACGCCGTCCAGATTGATGTCCCGCCAGTTTCGAACCTTCCCCCATCCGTTCAGTGTCATCAACATAGTTTCAATCAATGTTGTTGTTTCCTCGACACTTCTCGCCAGCCTGTTGTGACACCAACGTCAGCTTCGCGACCAGCGCAGCACTCTCGTCCCCTCATCCTCTGACAGCCGCTCCGTCACATTGGCAAATCTTGCGTGCGTCGCCACGGATTCATCTCGCGGCCGGGGCAGGGGAGCGCCCGTGCCCGTGTCAGACCGTTGACGAACCTCGGGCTCTTCGAATCCACTCTCGATTTACTAGCTCTGCCTGGGATCATCGACTTGCGCGACGCGGATTTCGTCTGACGCTGCCGAGAAGTTGTCGTGCCGGGTGGCGGCCTCGAATGGGCGAATGGTCGACTTCGACGAAAGCAATCTCGTCAATTCGGAACATTGCGTAGAGGGAAGACTTGTTGCCTTGATCTCTCGGCGGGGCATATAGTCTCTAGGAGGAATTTCAGAGCAGGGACCACAGGACATGGCGAAGCTGAAAGGCATATTCGCGGCGATGTGCACGCCGATGGATGACTCGGGCGGCGCGATAGATCCTGGTCGCTACCGGGCGCATGTAGATGACATGATCGAAGCGGGACTGCACGGGCTCGTGCTTGGCTCTGGCACGGGCGAATACGCCTACCTGTCGGACGACGAACGGCGCTGGTTGATCGAGGAAGGGTGCAGGCACGTGAACGGGAGGGTTCCGACGATTGCACAGACAACGGCGATGAGCACGCAGGACTGCATCGAAAGCGCCCGGTTCGCGCAGGATGCAGGTGCCGACGCGTTGATGGTCCTGCCTCCCTTCCTGGAGCCCCCGAACGAGCGAGGAGTCCTGTATCATTACACCGCGATCGCCAAATCGGTGAGCATCCCGATCGTGATGTACAATGTACCTGCACAGGCTGCGCCGATGACGGAAGACCTATATCGGAAGGTGCTTGCGGTCGAGAACCTTGACTACATCAAGGACAGCTCGGGAGATTTCGTGGCGCTTCAAAAGCTGATTGGCATCGGCGGCAACGTGCTGAACGGATCCGATCCCTACGCGGTCCACAGCCTGATGTCTGGGTGCGTCGGCATGATATGGGGCGCTGCGAACTTCATGCCACACGAATGTTCGCAGCTTTACGATCTGGTTGCGGCAGGCAAGTATGCTGAAGCTCTCGCGTTATGGGACACCATGAAGGCCATCTGTCTCTGGCTTTCGGGCAACGTGCATGACGTGGATTACCTGACGGGAGTCAAGGCGGCCACGCGTCTGACCGGCCGGGACATGGGCGGAGCACGCAAGCCCTTGCCTCCGGTGCCGGGTGCCGCCCGCCACGACATCAAGCTGGCGCTCAGCAAGCTGCCCGTGAACCGCACCAAGGTCGATCGGCTGGTCTGGCGTGACTGGCAGGAAGAACGTGACTGGCTCGTCCAATCCTATCGCAACATTTGAGGCTTTCCCAAAATGGCCGAGAACAAGAAATCCTATCCCACAAAGGCCGTGATCGGCGGACGGTCCGTTGATGCGACGGGGCGCAAGACGTTCGAAACCGTCAATCCTTCGACCGGCAAGGTCTTGGCAGAGATCTCCGAATGCACGGCTGCCGACGTTGACAAGGCGGTAGCCGCAGCGCGCCAGGCATTCGATGAAGGGCCTTGGCCACGGATGTCGCCAGCCGAACGCAAGGGGACATTGCAACGCTTCGCCACGGTAATCGAGGCGAATGCCGAAGAAATTGCCGAACTCGAGGCCCTGGAAGGGGGCAAGCCGATCACCGATGCGCTGGGCATCGACCTGCCTGAGACGGTCGCCACGATTCGCTGGCATGCTGAAGCGGTCGACAAGATCTGCGACAAGGTCACGCCGTCCGATCCCGGCATCCTGTCCATGGTGGTGCGCGAGCCCATCGGCGTGGTGGCGGCGGTCCTGCCATGGAACTTTCCTGTCATGATGGCGGCCTGGAAACTTGGCCCTGCGCTTGCCGAAGGCAACACGATGGTGCTGAAGCCGGCTGAGCAGACATCCATGTCGACGATCCGCCTAGGCGAAATCGCGACCGAAGCGGGCATCCCAGACGGCGTGATCAACGTAGTGCCCGGGTACGGCGAGGTCGTGGGCAAGGCGCTTGGCGAGCACATGCAGGTCGATTGCGTCGGGTTCACGGGTTCAACGGATACCGGGCGGCAGTTCCTGCATTACGCGGCGGACTCGAACCTGAAGCGGGTCCTGCTTGAATGCGGCGGCAAGAACCCGATGATCGTCATGCCGGATGTCGAGGATCTCGACCTCGTCGCGGACCATGCCGCCAACTCCGCCTTCTGGAACATGGGAGAGAACTGTTCGTCGAACAGCCGCCTGCTGGTACATGAGAGTCTGCACGACGAGCTGATCGGCCTGATCGTCGAGCGGGCGCAGGGCTGGGTGGTCGATGATCCGCTGAAAGCTGCGTGCCGCATTGGCCCACTTATCGAGAAGGAGCATATGGAAAAGGTCTTGGGCCATGTCGAGCAGGCCAAGAAGGATGGGGCCAGGCTGATCCATGGCGGCAGGAGGGTGCTTGCGGACACAGGCGGCTACTTTGTAGAGCCGACAATTTTTGACGACGTCACGCCTGAAATGCGGCTCGCGCGCGAAGAGGTGTTTGGTCCGGTGCTTGCCGTCATGTCCTTCCGGACGCCGGAGGAGGCCATCGCGATGGCCAATGACACCGACTACGGGCTGGCGGCATCGATTTTCGCCCGGTCGAACAAGACCGCGCACAACGCGGCGCGGCAGGTGCGAGCCGGAACCGTATCGGTCAACTGCTATGGCGAGGGCGATCAAGGTACGCCCTTCGGAGGCTACAAGCTGTCCGGTTTCGGCGGGCGCGACAAGTCGCTCGCCGCCCACGACCAGTACTGCGAATTGAAGACCGTGTGGATGAATCTCGGCTGAGCCCGACGATGAAGATCAAGCAGCTTCCGAAGATGGACGACAACAACGGCTGGCTGAACATCCTGCCGCCATTGCCGCCACCCGCTTCGGCCCAAGGCGAATTCCAGTCCGACTTCGCCATTGTCGGGGCAGGGTACGCCGGTCTGGCCGTAGCACGTCGCCTGGGCGAACTCTTGCCGGATTGCAGCATCGTCCTGCTGGATGCCGGGCGCGTCGGGAACAACGCGGCGGGGCGCAGCTCTGGCTTTGCCATCGATCAGGCGCACAACCTTCGCGCCAAGGACTTCGCCGGAATCATTGATGCGGAAAGGGAGCAGCTTTCCCTCAACCGGGCTGGACAGGACTACCTCCGCGAGGCGGTTCGATCTCATAGGATTCTCTGCGATTGGGACGAAGCCGGGAAAATTCATGCGGCCGCCACCGGGCGCGGTGCCTCCAAGCTGAATGCGTATGCGAAGGCCCTGGATCTACTTGGCACGGAGTATGATCGGCTTGACGCCGGCCAGTTGAAAGAGATCACGGGTTCGGAATTTTACATCTCCGGTCTCTACACGCCGGGCACCATCCTGGTTCAGCCGGCCGCCCTGGTTCGCGGTCTAGCAACGACCCTCCCTGGCAACGTGACGTTGTTTGAAGACAGTCCGGTGACAGCGATGGAACTCGGGGTCCCGCACCGGCTGACCCTGCCGGACGCCAGTGTCACGGTTCGCACACTGATACTGGCCAACAACGGGTTTGCCGGGCAGTTCGGCTACTATCGAAAGGATCTGCTGCCCATTGCAACCTGGGGCAGCCTGACCCGTCCGCTGACGGGCGACGAAGCCAGGCACTTGGGCGGACGGAACAGCTGGGGCATAGTTCCCGCCGACCCATTCGGCACATCGGTCAGGCGGATGATCGATGGCCGAATCCTAATTCGGAACATCTACAGCTACAATCCCGGCCTGAATCCGGTGGAGCGGGACAGGACATGGGCACGCGTCCGGCATGAGGCATCCTTGCGCAACCGCTTTCCCATGCTGCCTGACCTGAACTTCGACTACACCTGGGGTGGCCCCTTGTGCTTTTCCCGCAACGGCGAGCCGGTTTTCGGCGAACTGGAGACGGACGTGTTCGGGGCATTCTGCCTCAACGGCGTCGGAATCGTGCGCGGGACGATTTACGGAAAGCTCCTGGCAGAGCTTGTCGCTGGCGTCTCGACTCCGTTGCTCGACATCATGCTGAAGGCGGGTCGACCAGCCGGGACGCCGCCGCAGCCATTCCTTGGCTGGGGCGTAAGGCTGAATTTCGCCAAGCGTCGCCACGACGCCGGACTGGAGATGTAGGCATTGGACCTCTTGGGTAAAACCGCGCTGGTGACTGGTGGAACCTCGGGAATCGGTGCGGCAACCGCTCGGGTGTTGGCCGAGGCAGGGGCCAATGTCGTAGTCGCCGGTCGCAACGAGGGCGCTGCCAAAGAGCTTTGCAACGAGATTTCCAGGGAGGACCGACGCGCGACGTACGCTCTTGGCGATGTCGTGGACCCCACATTCGCCGCTTCCGCAGTCAGTGTTGCGGAGAGGCAGTTTTGTGGACTGCACGTTCTTGTCAACGCCGCAGGCGCGGTCGTCAGGGGCAATGTAGAGGGGACTTCTGATGAAAGTTGGAACAGGGTGCTTTCTGTCAACGTCACAGGCACGTTCTTCATGTCTCGGGCAGCAATTCCCGCGCTGCGCCGGTACGGGGGCGGTAGCATTGTCAATCTGGGATCCACAGTCGGGCTGGTCGGCTGTCCGAACCTTGCAGCCTATTGCGCAAGCAAGGGCGCAGTCGTGAACCTGACACGGGCCATGGCGCTTGACCACGCGCACGAGAACATCCGGGTGAATGCCGTCTGCCCTGGCGCGGTTGACACGCCGATGCTGGTCTCGGGTCGCGGTGACGCGGCGGCGGATCAGGTGCGCGAGGCGAACCGCGCTTCGATTCCGCAGCGTTGGCTGCCCGGGCCGACCGAGATCGCCAATGCCATCGCGTTCTTGGCTTCGGATCTCAGCAAGCACGTTACGGGCACGGCATTGCCGGTCGACGGGGGCTTTACAGCGAAGTGAGCGCAAGTCTGAAAGATAGGGTCGCAATCGTGACTGGCGGCGCGCAGGGGATCGGCCTTGCCATCGCGCGGTCCCTGCACGAGGCGGGGGCGCTCGTCGTGATCGGAGACATTCAATCCTTGGATGACGACGATCTGCACTGTCATGAACTCGATGCGACTGACGAGGCGTCCGTCGCCGCATTCTTTGCCCATGTTCGCCAAAACCACGGCAGACCCTCGGTACTGGTCAACAATGCGGGCATTCTTTCCGGCGGACCGCTTGATCGGCTGACGGTTTCGGAGTGGGACAATGTCATGGCGGTCAATTTGCGCGGGCCGTTCCTCATGGCCAAGCAGTTTGCATCCTGCTGTGCGCCGCAGGACAACCCGGCCATAGTCAACATAAGCTCGATCGAGGCATTCAGTGGCAACCCCGACCATACCGCCTACATGACTTCCAAGGCGGGCATCAACGGCTTGACGGTTTCGCTGGCGATCGACCTCGGACCCAGGGGCGTGCGCGTCAACGCCATTGCGCCAGGCTGGATCAACACCGAGATGAACGATGGGTACATGGCGCGGGTTCCGGATCGTGCCAAGGCTGAAGAGCAGCTGTGCAGCCTGCACCCGGTGGGGCGGATCGGATCGCCTTCGGATATCGGTGACGTCGCGGTCTGGCTGGCCAGCGAACAGTCGCGGTTCGTGACAGGGCAAGTCATTCAGGTCGAGGGAGGCCGCAGGGTGAAGCTGCCGCTCCCGGCCGCATTCAATGTTTAGGTCAGGCCCATGAGCGGTGCGCGGCCCATGACAAGGCGGCGCGGCCGCGTCGTGAGACGCGATTCCCGCACGTCGAAGCAGCTGCGATTCTTGCCGGAGACGGACCGAGGCATCCCGTATGTCGACTTGCTGACGCCCGAGCAGGTCGACCGAATTCACCGTGAGACCATGGCACTGCTTTGGGAAAAGGGCGTGGAGTTCCGTGATGACGAAGCGGTCCAAGCTTGGCGGAGCGCCGGCGCAGAGGTTCAGGGTCATCGCGTCCGGATCGATGAACAACTGCTGATGCAGCTGCTTTCGGCTGCGCCCGAAAGCTACAAGATGCACGCCCGCAATCCTGAAAGATCAATCACGCTTGGCCGACGCAAGCAGATCCTGACGCTGGCCTACGGCGCGCCGAACGTACTCGACCTCGACGGAGTTCGGCGGTCACCGACCATTGCCGACTTCAACGACTTCGCGAAGCTGGCTCACATGTCGCCGGGCATGCAGATGTCGGGTGGTGTGCTGTGCGAGCCACTGGACGTACCGGTCCCCAAGCGCCACTTGCACATGGTCTATGGCCTGATCCGACATTCCGACAAGCCCTTCATGGGCATGGTCACCGCACGCGAGCGGGCCGAGGACAGCGTCAGCATGGCCGAAATCGTGTTTGGCGAGGAATTCGTTCACGAACACACTGTCATGACGTCGATTGCCAACTGCAACTCGCCCCTTGTGTGGGACCAGACGATGCTGGACGCGATCAAGGTCTATGCGGCGGCAAACCAGGCGGTGCTGTTCACGCCGTTCGTTCTCAGCGGAGCCAGCACGCCTGCCAGCACGATCGGATCGCTTGTACAGATCAGTGCCGAGGCACTCGCCGGTATTGCATTCTCGCAGATCATACGTCCCGGGGTGCCCGGCGTCTTCGGACAGTGGATCGGGGCGGTGTCAATGAAGTCTGGCGCCCCCATGGCCGGCACACCGGAGATTGACCACATCAATCTGCTGGTTGGCCAGATGGCGCGTCACTACAAGTTGCCATGGCGTTGCAGCGGCGCCTGCTCGAGTTCCAAGATTCTGGATGCTCAGGCCGGGTACGAGGCCGCGCGGAATCTCTTTGGAGCCGCGCTGGCCGGCGCCAACTTCATTCTGTCGACCGCCGGTTATCTTGAAGGCGCCCTATGCCAGAGCTTCGCGAAATTCGCGGTTGATGCCGAGCAGGCCGAAATGACGCACAGGTTCCTGAGGGGAATAGACTTTTCGGAACTTGACGACGTGTTGGCGACGATTCACGAAGTCGAACCCGGTGCGCACTTTCTCGGTACAAAGCACACGCTGGAACACTTCGAAGAGGCGTTCGTCATTCCCGAACTCATGCACCACGACAGTTACGAGCAATGGGAGGCAGAAGGTCGGTTGGATGCAAACGACCGCGCCGTCCGAAAGGCAAGGTCCATGCTGGCGGAGTACGAGACGCCCGCCCTGGATCCGGCAATTGACGAGGAACTGCGTGACTTCATTGCCCGGCGTGAACTCGAGATCGGCGATGCCGTCATGTGATCCGGATCAAGCGGCGGGCAACGACTGCATTCAGCGAACGAAACCAAAACGATCCTGCGCTCTGAAGATGATCAGTGGCTGGTCAAGATCGCTCGAAGGTCGCCGAATGCATCGTGCCGACACAAGGCTGCGGGAGAAAGACGGCCGCCATCGTTGAGGGTGCGGCCAATGCTGCGATGGCTGGTGCTTGGATGCGTTTCGGTCCGAGTGGTCCGATTGGGCGCATCAAGTCGTGAGTATCGCGACCTTGGCACCGGAATGCTCAGCCAGATGCTCGGGCGCGCCTGCAAAGATCTGCCTCGGAATTGCGACAGCGGCATGGCCGATGGCACATCCATGGAGAACCGGGTCGAGGGACATGTGCGACGGTGTCAAGTTTCTGACCGGACTTCCCGGGGACGCGCCGCCGGCCTGCTCCTACTTTACCCGCGTCCAGGTTTGGGCCTTGCAGAAAACCAGCACGCAGCCGGAAACATTCAGTGTGTCTTGGTCCTTCACTTCAAGTTTGGAACGGTAGGTTTGGCCGTCCTCGGGATTGTAGATCCGGCCCTTTGTCCACTTGCCGTCGCCGCTTTCGGTGAAGCCCGTCATCAGTTCAAGCCCGAGAATAGGCCGGGTGCGCAGCGCCTCGTTCTTGTTCTTCTCGTCAACCTTCAGTGTGCCATCCGCATTGCGTGGCTCGGTGAACCAGACGATCTTGCCGCAGAGTTTTTCGCCACAGTGCCGAATCTCGATATGCGAATCGCCGTTTGGGGTCAGCCAGACTCCCGTGGGGTCGGCGCTGCCGACACCAGTAAAGAAGATCGTCGCCACAAGTCCGGCGAGAATTGACTTCAATAGCTTCTTGATCATGAATTCTACCTCCAGACCCTTCCAAGGATTCTTGCCAAATCCGTCGCGCAGATGATCGCGGTGATGCGTCGCAGCAAGCTGCGGAAACCGGGTGCTTGACGCCGAACCTGGCCGCATTTGGCGGCGACGGTTCGCGCGAAATGCGCTGTCTCTCGCGGAACGAATGCTTGGGTACTGTCTCCCGTTGCTGATGCTGGATGGTTGGCCTATGGCCAGCGCCGTGCCAGCGTACGCGAGCCTTTCCCGATTTTCAACACACCGCGAGGGCATCGCGACAACGTGAAATTGCGGCGCCAGGGAGATCGCCAATTCGGGTGCGGTCGCATCAATCCTTGGGAGGCAAGCGCCCGGATGTGTTGCGGATCATGCGGATGATGTCAGCGGCTTAGGTCGTGAACTCCGCAACCTTTGCACCCGCGATCTCGGCAAGCCGCGTCGGCGCAACAGCAAAGATGTGCCTCGGTGTTCCGGCGGCAGCATAGACGACGGCAAATTCCAGGAGCTTCGGGTCGAGGAACACGTGCGATGGCGTCAGTTGGCCGACCGGAGCGACTCCGCCGATCGCAAATCCGGTCCTTTCACGAACGAAGTTGGCATCAGCGCGGCCGAGTGTCTCTCCTGCAGTCTTGGAAGCCTTCTCGCCATCCACGCGATTTCCGCCAGCGGTAATGAAGAGGACGACCGAATCACTTTCTTCGCCGCGAAAGACGATCGACTTGGCTATCTGGTCGATTTCGCATCCCGCCTCACGGGCAGCGTCTCCCGCCGTCCGGGTCTCGCCAGGCATTTCGAGTATTTCGCAGGCGAGGCCTGCCGAATCCAACGTTGCGGCGACGCGTGCAAGACTCTTGCTCATAGGCGCGTGCTGTAGTCTTTTTCGGGTCTTTGCAAGTGCAATCGCGGCAGGTTGCCCCAGGTCAGTCTCAAGCGGCAATTCGAGAGATCAAGCTTGCATGGAGTGTTGGCAGGATCGCGTCGTACAGGTAGCTTGCTCAATGTACAGGAACGGTTCACATGCAAATGAGCGACGACCTTGATCCGAAGGGATTGATCCGCGAAAGCTACCGGATTGATGGCATCGAGGAGCCTGAGTGCCGCTCGATTTTTCTGGATTGGGCGATTTCAAGGCCGGATGGGCGCCAGGCGACCGATGTCGTGGCCTTGCTGCTTGATCGTCACGGCAAGGATTTCCCGGACCACCCAATGACCAAGGTCTTGGAAGCCGCCATGCAGCCTGCCGTGCAAGCCGGTCGGCGCGGAGGTGCACGGGCGCGTCGCCGCTCCTGAGGTCAGCAGCCAGTTCATTGCGGCAAGTAATCCTGCCGAGTCGAATGGATACCTGGAAGCGTGACTGGCCAGCTTGATGGATGTCAGCAAGGGGCATGATGCAGCACCGGAATCGGGGAGGTCCTCAGGGTCCGTTGTTGTCGCCGTCAATTGAATGCTAGTCACTTCGACGATTCGGGTTGATTCCGCCACTCCGTCGGATGGAACCGTGATGTGGGACATTCTGAGAAATGACCAAGCGTCTCTTGATCTATGGTGACAGCAACAGCTTCGGAACCGCACCCCAGGGGGATCTGGCTTCGCGGCCCGTGCATCCGCCGGGCGCACGCTGGGGCGACGTGCTGGCCTCCGGCCTTGGCGGAAATTGGAACGTCGTGATCGAGGGACTGCCTGGCAGAACGACCGCCCTTGATGATCCAGTTGAAGGGGCGTTCCGCAACGGGCTGACCGTGCTGCCCGCAATCCTGCATTCCCACGATCCAATTGATGTGCTTGCCATCTGCTTGGGTACAAATGACCAGAAACACGCCTTTGGACTGAATGCGCAGGACGTTGCACTTTGCGTCGCGCGCCTGGTCAGGGAAGCCCGACTCTCGGGTGCGGTCGGGGTGACATTGGCCATCGCTCCGCCACCACTTCGACCCGCAGGCGACTTTGCAGAAATGTTCTCAGGTGCGGAGGCGCGAGCGGAAGGACTGCCGGAACGGATAGAACGTTTCGCGGGTGAGGAGGGCGCTGCGTTCTTTGACGCCGGCACCGTGATCGAAGTGGATCCGCTGGACGGAATTCACTGGAGCGAGTCGGCGCACGGCAAGTTGGGTCGGGCGCTGATCGATGTCGTGAAAGGACTGGTGGAACAGTGAGGAACGGTACGGCGGCAATCATCGGCGGCGGCGTGATCGGCGGCGGATGGGCCGCGCGATTCCTGCTGAACGGTTGGAATGTCAACGTGTTCGACCCGGATTCCGAGGCAAAGCGCAAGATCGGCGAAGTGATCGGGAATGCCCGGCAATCGTTGCCGATGCTGTATGAGCGCTCGTTGCCGGATGAAGGAAAACTCGTTTTTGCGACGTCTGTCGTCGAGGCCGTCACTGGCGTCGACTACGTTCAGGAGAGTGTCCCCGAACGGCTGGACCTGAAGCGCAAGGTCTACGCCGAAGTCGAGTCAGCGGCACCGGACGTGCCCTTGGGATCGTCCACGTCCGGCTTCAAGCCCTCCGATTTGCGGAAGGGGCTTGCCTCTGGAGCCCGATTGTTTGTCGCCCATCCGTTCAATCCGGTCTACCTGCTTCCCCTCGTGGAACTGGTGTCCGGCGGCGGTGACGCGGACATTCTGGCGTCGGCATCGCAGATCCTGACGTCAATCGGAATGCGGCCCTTGGTCGTTCGCGCGGAGATCGACGCGCACATCGCGGATCGGTTTCTTGAAGCGGTCTGGCGCGAAGCGCTTTGGCTGGTAAAGGATGACATCGCCACGACAGGCGAAATCGATGACGCTATCAGGCTCGGGTTCGGTGTCCGTTGGGCCCAGATGGGCCTTTTCGAGACGTACAGGATTGCCGGCGGCGAGGGCGGCATGGCGCATTTTGTCGGGCAGTTCGGCCCGGCGCTCGCATGGCCGTGGACCAAGCTCACGGACGTGCCGGAACTGACGCCGGAACTGGTGAAGAAAATCTGCGACCAGTCCGATGCGCAATCCGGAGTGTACTCCGTCCGTGAACTGGAAGCGCTGCGGGACCGCAATCTGGTGGCGACGCTGCGAGCCCTGAAGCGCGAAGGCACTGCAGCGGGCCGCGTGATCGCCGACCACGAAGCGAATCTCGGCGAAGAGGACCTGGGTCGTATCCCCATGATCACCGTCCGGCGCATGGTGCCGTCGGACTGGACTGACTACAACGGCCATATGAACGAGAGCCGATACGGGCAGGTCTTTTCGGATGCCGCCGATGCGGTTCTAGCACATGTTGGTGCCGGCCCGGACTACGTGTCGACTGGGCGGAGCTTCTTCACCGTTTCGACCAAGATAGACTATCTCTTGGAGACCCATGCTGGGGAAACCGTTCAGGTCGTGACAAGGGTTCTGCTCGGCGAGGGCAAGAAGCTAAAGCTTCGCCACGAAATTCAGCGCACATCCGACAGGAGCGTGCTTGCGACCTGTGAGCAGTTTCTGCTGCATGTGAGCCTTGAGACCCGGAAGTCCTGCGACCCGGAACGGCCTGTGGAAGATGCCATCAAGGAGCTTGCTAACGCGCACGGACAAGTCCGGGGGCCTTGAAGTCGTTGTTTGGCATCAGACTGCGTGACAGGGTCGGACAGAAACCCAAAGCGGATGATGGGTTTCCGGTCTCGTGGAACGATCACGTTCGATCTCGTTTCCTCCGCCGGACTTGCGTCTGACCCCTGTCAGCCTGGCGCGTCTTCGTGGATGCCGTCAGCGCAGAAGACGCCGCCTTGGAAGACGGCGTTCACATCATCGGCGGGTGGCGGGTCCATTTCAGAGTCTAGCTTGTCGCGGAACACTTCGGCGTTGTCCTTGGGCCGCCAGCCCAGGTAGGCCACCTCGCGGTTATCCCACCAGCTCGCGGAATTGGCCGAGGCGCCGTAAATGGTCGGACAGCCCAGTCGTGGGACCATGAAAATCCGCTCGATCAGGTGGATGAAGTCGTCGTAGCTCATCCAAGTCGACAGCATGCGGTGATTGCGGGGTTCGGGAAAGCAGGATCCAATTCGGATCGACGCGGTCTCGATCCCGAACTTGTCGTGATACATTGAGGCCAGCGCCTCGCCAAACACCTTGGACACGCCGTAAAGTCCGTCGGGGCGCGCGAGCGAGTTTGCGTCAAGCCGTTCCGATTGCTTGTGGAAGCCGATGGCGTGGTTTGAGGAGGCGAAAATGATCCGCGGCGTGACCGAGGACTTACGCGCGGCTTCGTAGAGATTGTACATGCCATCAAGATTCGCGGCCCGGATTGTCGACCATGGGGCCTCGGTGGCTTGGCCACCCATGTGGACGATGCCGTCGCAGCCTTCGACCATCGTCTTGACCGCTGCCTTGTCTTCGAGCGAGCAGTAGACGATCTCTTCGTTTTCGCGCGCCTCACCCAACCCCTTGCGGGCAGCGACCCGAATCGATTCGGTGATGTGCGTAAGTCGGTCGCGGCAGACGGCGCCCAGGTTGCCGTTGGCACCGGTTATCAGCAGTTTTTTTAGCATGGTTCTCTCATTTCAGTCCTTTGCGTGGCGCAATTCTGGCTCAGTTTCTTCCGAACGGCACGGCGCATTTCGGATACCTCGGTGTGGCGGGGGCCAGCGGCAAGTAGATTTTCGGACGCACCCCTCTTTCATCATTGCTATTGGAGAGCAGGATGGAGTCAGGTCTGGCGCTGCCGCCTGTCCTTGAGCCGCTCATGTGCATCGGTCGTCCCGTCGTGGAAGGTGCCGAACCACTTGTCCCACGGCATCTCAAGGTTTCCGTAGTTCACCTCGAAATACCGATGGTGCATTTGGTGGTGAAACGTTCCAAGCGCGAGTTGCTTCTGGTCCTTCACCAAGAGGTTCTCGAATCCTGCATGGGACGTCACGGCGGTCAGTGCCTGATGCTGCATGTGAAACAGGATATGCACCGGACTTGCGGCCACAACGACGTGTATGAGGATGGAACTGAAGAACAGGACATGCTCAATGGGGTGCATCGACAGCCCTGACCACGGACCGACATTGACGTTCCGGTGGTGGAGGGCATGAGCCAAGCGATAGAGCGGCCCCCAGTGCAGCGCTCGATGGATCCAGTAGAAATGCAAAGAGATCCAGACCGGTGTCAGCAGGAACAGGGCCACGAACCAAATCGGGTTATCCGACCAGGCCAGCACTGGCACCCATCCGTTTCCCATCACCCAGAACATCAGAACTTCGTATGCGGTCCAAGTTCCGACCCCGCTGGTCAGCGTCCAGAACATGTTGTCGCGCACCTGTCCGCCAAAGGTGAACTGACGCCCCTTCACCATCAGGTCGCGCGGATCAAATTTCAGTCGGTCTCCCTGCAGCTTGGCTCGATAGAAAAACCAGTGCAGCCCGCCCGCGACAATGGTCATCAGCGCCAGGTTCCTCAGCAGGAGAGCGCCTATCCAGTCCCATGAGAGCGTCTTTGTCACTTCAAGGGAAGGCTGCAGCCAAAGCCAGCAGACCAGCGCCAGAACGGTCAGGATCGAATTCTCGGCAAGCTGAAACCATCGCGCAGCGATCCAGGCCAGCATCCGCTTTGAATTCAGCGGCCAGCTGAAAAACGGAGACACCTCTATCGGCACGTCTGGCACATGGTGCCAGCCGGGAAGACCTGGATTTGTGCGTCGCGTGCCGTCCTGCATTGACCTTCGCGCGTTGTTGGTGTGTTGGATCGTTCGCTTACAGGCTCCGAGCGTAACCTGTCATGAATCGAGCAGCAAATTGAAACTGCGCCTGCAGCGGGTCTGCAAGCGGTCACAATACGCCTCTGATCTGTTGACTGTGGCCTTGGAGTCTGGGGGTGCACGGCCAGCTCATCCGTTCGGACAATCCCGCCATCACGTCCACAGCGGGTCGGCGGCGGCTCAACCTGCACTGGGCGCTCGAACTCGAGACGACGAAACCCGCATCGGCCAGAGACGAGCAAGTCGATTCCGAAACAAGCTTGCGAAAGTCGCGAAAGCTTGATCGTGCCTCTTCCGACAGCCGAATGATCCATGTGCATCTTGACAATGTCCGTCATCACAATGCGAAGATGCCCAAGATCACCCCCGAAAGACCCGGAAGGCCGCAACCGGTTGAGCCACCTGTCGCTCGGCCTACCACATCTCAAATCCATCGCGGCCTTTGGCGAACGGTCCCGTTGGTCGCAGTCCGCATACAGGCCCATCTTCCCGCTTTAGATTACGAGTTCGAGATGCATCCCTTGGATGGGGCCGCGTCGTCCTTGATGGCGACGCTGACTGATTTCGCGTCCGGGTGGGAAACTAACTCGCCACGGCGCCCGATGCGTCCAATGTCGCGGCGGCAGTGACCGTTGCTGCCGCGGACATGTTCATTTTCCGAGCCTTCCGTGGGCAGGGCACGTGTCTGGGCTATTCCCCGGCTGGCTTGGTGTCAGACCCGAACTCTTCGCCTTCGTCATCGTCATTCGCAACCGATGTCCTTTTCATCTCGCTGGAAATCTCCGGAGAGGTTGGCCAGGCACCCGTCCTGGCCCCGGTGTGAATTTTGAAGTTTCCCGGGTCGTCATGCCCGAAGTCTGGGGCGCAGGGAATCCCTTGGGGATCCACAAACAGACCGAAATCGAACTGCGGCGGAATGGAGCCGATCCACTTCTGCGCACGGTCGCAGTCCTCGCGAAGCCAATTGTTGAGATTACCGGCATCAACCATCCGGATGAGGTTTTCCTCATCGATCTGCTCCTGGCGAAGAGCAGCTTTCCTGCGAAGCTCTTGGATGATCATGTCAGGGCTGCGACCAGGACTTTTCTCCGCCGCCGCCCATGCGACAGGCCCAAGCGGAAGGATGTCTTCGGAAATCGATTTCAGATCAAGGATGTCTCGAGTTTCGCTTCTGTCAATGGCGGCGATGATCTTGTTGGTCGCCTGATCAACCGGATGGAGTCGATATCCGAAGATTTCATCCTTCTCCGTCGGGAAGAACCTGTAATCACTGTCGAAACTCCAGTCTACGCGCGTGGAGTCCTGGTCGATGCCAACCTGGGCACGACGGAACGTATCGTTCCGTCTTTGCCAATTCACGGAAAGGCCCGTTTGCCGCAGTGATTTTTCGTCCCAGCCCGCTACACGGTCCAAGTCCTCCTTCCTGTCGGAAAAAAGGTCGATGTCGTCGGAAAAGCGATCCGTGTTCACGTCGAGAACGGCTCTGCCGGCCACATAGTTCTCCGGATCCCTGTTGGCGGCGACAGCCTTAAGAATGCGCTTCTGCAGATCCGTCAACGGCATTGCAGATCCCCTCGAGCTTGCGGGCGAAAGCGTATTCTTCCTTCCAGCCGTGCAGCTTGAGGCGGCGGGCAACAATTCGGAGATTTTCGGTGCTCGGATTGTCAACCGGACTCATGTTCCAGAGACACTTGGTCCCGTACCGACGGTACGCT
Organism: Silicimonas sp.; assembly: GCA_022820365.1. GTDB lineage: Bacteria > Pseudomonadota > Alphaproteobacteria > Rhodobacterales > Rhodobacteraceae > JAJEFO01. The sequence goes on along the minus strand of JAJEFO010000088.1, from coordinate 6,204 downwards.
TCATGATACGCATCTCGCAATTCCTGGTGTGAACTTCCGGTCATTCGCGCCACCGCCGGCCGTCATTGATCGCTGACATCGTCTCCGCCCTGAAATGCGGGGACACTCAAGAAGCCTAAAGACCCCGAATGCAGGCTACGAAACTGTGCAGGAAAGGCAAGCGTCGGCCGCCGCGGCCACAATTTACAACAATTCCCGACGAGTTGAACTTGGCCGCATCGTCTCCGGGTGCCGGCAGAGAGGAGAGAAGTCAAACACGTGACCGATGCAGCCAGCCTGTCAAACGCGAGGCTGTCGAAGCGTGCGCACCGTGTCCGGCGACACTCGTTGCGCACGGCGGAAGTGCAGGGTCAGGGCTCCATCGCGCAAGCGCCGGTCCTTGCCGACGTGTCGGCGGTCTGCAATTTTGGTGCCATGAGAAACCGTGCCGACGATCCGGCATGGAAGGACGGAGGCGTCTCATTCTCTCGATCGGACAGTGCGCCATGTCTCTCCAAGCGGTGACGACCGAAGCGGGAATCCTGCCAAAAGACGAATTGGAATCTTGTGGTTGGGGGCGGCAGCCGGCTGTCGATGTCCGGCATGCCGCCTGCACGCCCGGAATGGAGATCACTGGCGGGTCACCGGGCCAGGGACTTGATGACTTCGCTGTCGCGAAGGCTTGAGGGGCGCTGATCGGTCGAACGACTGTCGGATGACCGCGTCAAGAGGAGCTGCAGAGTGATGGACATGGCCTTGACTGCGACTGCCGTGCATGTCTAAAGTAACCATACAGTTACTAACAGGGTTTGTGATGCAGCTTTCCGACACGAATGCCCAGGTTCGTGACGCGGCACGTGCCTTCGCGGAAAACGCGATACGCCCCGTCGCGGTGAAACTTGACGCGGAAGAACGGTTTCCAGGCGAGCTCTACGAAGAGATGGGCCGACTCGGCCTCTTCGGAATCAGCGTTCCGGAAGAGATGGGAGGCCCTGGACTGGATACGCAGGCCTACGCGCTGGTGATGGAAGAGCTTTCTCGGGGATATGCCTCGGTCGCAGACCAGTGCGGGTTGATCGAGTTGATCGCGACTCTTCTTGTGCAGCACGGCACTGAGGCGCAGCGCGAGCGCCTGCTCCGTGACGTGATGGCGGCAAGAACCAGGGTTGCTTATTGCATTACGGAGGCAGAGGCAGGGACCGATGTGGCAGCAATCCGCACCGAAGCGGCTCGTGATGGTGAAGGGTGGCTCCTGAACGGCAGCAAGATCTGGATACACAATGCCCCGATTGCCGATGTCGGCTTTGTTCTTGCCAGCACGGACCGGGAAGCTGGGCACCGGGGGATGTCAATCTTCATTGTCGACCTCCACGCCTCGGGAGTCGAGAAGGGCCCCAAGGAGCACAAGATGGGCCAGCGGGCCAGCCAGGTCGGGGCGCTCGCATTCTCCGACGTGCGACTTCCTGAAGATGCGCTCTTGGGCGCGGAAGGTCGGGGCTTTCACATCATGATGAGCGTGCTCAACAAGGGTCGCGTGGGAATCGGCGCGCTCGCCGTCGGCATTGCCCAGGCGGGCCTTGAGGCCGCGCTCGGATACGCGCAGGAACGCCGCCAGTTCAAGCAAGCGATTTCGGAATTCCAGGGTATCCAGTTCATGCTCGCTGACATGGCAAAGGACATCCATGCCGCGCGCCTCCTCGTTCACTCGGCGGCGGACAGCGTCGATCGGGGCCAGGATCCGACAATGGCGTGCAGCATGGCGAAATGCTTTGCAAGCGACATGGCGGTGCAGCGCACGGCTGATGCAGTTCAGGTCTTCGGCGGTTCGGGATATATCAGGGGCATGGAAGTGGAGCGGCTGTACCGAGATGCCAAGATCACGCAGATCTACGAGGGCACGAACCAGATTCAGCGCACGATCATTGCGCGCGAGCTTCTGAAGAACGGGGCGCAAACGTGAGCGGACAGGCGGCACTGGTGACCGGATCGACCCGAGGAATCGGCCTGGCGAGCGCTCTGGCCCTGGCGCGGCACGGATTCGCGGTGGCAGTGAACGGGCCGGCCGATGATGACGAACTGGCGGCGGCAGTGGAGCAGGTCGCCGCAGCAGGCGCACGTGTCGCCGTCATGCCACTTGACGTGTCGGACATCGACGCCCACGAAACTGCCATTGCCGGGGTTGAAGACGCAATCGGTCCGCTAACCACGCTCGTGAACAACGCTGGCGTAAGCGTGATGAGCCGTGGCGATCCGATCGAGGTTTCCGAACAAAGTTGGGATCGGTGCTTGACGGTCAATGCAAAGGCGATGTTTTTCACGACGCAGGCATTTGCAAGAAGGCTGCTGGCTCGGGAACGCGACGCGTCGCTGTTCCATTCCATCATCAACGTCACGTCGTCCAATGCGGAGGCGGTCGCAGTCGCGCGCGCGGAATACTGTGTGTCCAAGGCGGGCGCCGCAATGGTGTCCAAGGCTTGGGCAGTTCGGCTCGGAGCCGAGGGGATTGCAGTCTATGACGTGCGGCCGGGGCTCATAGACACAGACATGACGTCGCCGATGATCAACGAGTATGCGCGCAGGGCGGAGGAAGGGCTGACGCTCGTTCCGCGCGTGGGACAACCCGAGGAAGTGGGCGAAATCATCGGGTCGCTCGCATCCGGGAAGCTTCCTTACACGACCGGTCAGGTCATATATGCCGACGGCGGCATGCTGGTGCAGAGGTTCTGAGATGAAGATTGCACTTCCTGGCAGCGACGGCTCGCTCACGGACTACATCATGCAGGGCACGCCGATCGAGGCCGAGCCGCTCGGCCCAGATCCGGTCCGTGTCGTGCTTTCCGCAGCGCACGTGGTGGCAGATCCCTTCACTGACAACGATCCGTCCGGGCTTGCTACGCTCGACTGGGAAGGGACAATGGCGTTTCGTCGCCACTTGGCAGGTCTGGGGCTCGGCATCGCTGAAGCAATGGACACTGCGCAGCGTGGAATGGGGCTCGATTGGCCGGAGGCGCTGGAACTCATTCGGCGAACGAAGGCGGAGTTCCCCGACGCCTTGTTGTTCAATGGTTGCGGCACGGACCACCTGATGCCGGGCGAAGCCCAAAGCCTCGACGACGTTCGCCGCGCGTACCTGGAACAGGTCGAGGCAATTCAGGACATTGGCGGGCGCCTGGTCATTATGGCCAGCCGTGCATTGGTGCGGGTCGCGGAAGAGCCGGAAGATTACGTTCGGGTCTACGAGGACGTATTGGCCGCCTGCGACCAGCCGGTGATCCTTCATTGGCTGGGCGACATGTTTGACCCGGCACTTGCGGGCTATTGGAGCGGCGACCGCTTCGAGGACGCGCTTGAGACGGCGCTCGCCGTGATCCGCGGGAACGCTGTGAAGGTCGATGGCATCAAGATCTCTCTTCTGGACAAGGAGAAGGAGATCGTGATGCGCCGCCGCCTGCCGGACGGCGTGAAGATGTATACCGGCGACGACTTCAACTACCCGGAACTGATCGTCGGCGACGAGTTCGGGTACAGTCATGCGCTGCTCGGCATCTTCGACCCGTTGGCTGTGGCTGTCGGCAAGGCCGTTGGCCAGTTGGGACGGGGGGACGAGGCGGGTTTCCGCGCGACGCTGGATCCGACTGTGCCCTTGGCGCGCCTCATTTTCCGCGCGCCCACGCAGTACTACAAGACAGGCATCGTATTCCTTGCATGGCTGAACGGATTCCAGGATCATTTCGTGATGCCGGGGGGCGCCCAGTCGATGCGGCCCTTGCCCTACTTTGTCGACTGCTTCCGATTGGCGGATCAGGCCGGACTTCTTTCGGACCCGGATCGCGCCATTGCGCGGATGCGGACGCTCATGGGGCTTTATGGCATTGCGTGACTTCACGGGCGATCTCAGCGCGCTGGCCCTGAACACGGCGACGCTTGGCCATAACCTGGAAGGCTACGGAGCGGGCTGGTCTGTGGAACAAGTGATCGACGCTTGTGCCGAGCGTGGCTTTGGCGGCATGGTTTTTTGGCGCCGCGAGATCGGCATGCGCGCGCAGGCAATCGGCAAGCGCGTCCGCGCCAGCGGCATGAGGGTCGTGGGGCTTTGTCGAACCCCGTACATCACCGGTCCCGGCGCTCCTGTGACGCTTGACGAGGCACGCGAGTCTGTAGACATGGCGGCTGCACTTGGGACCGATGTGCTCACCATAGTGACCGGCGGCACCGAGCGCGGCACGAAAGGCGTCGAGGAAAGCCAGAAGCTTCTGGCAGAGCGCGTTGCAATCCTCGCGGAATACGCGGCTAAGTGCGGCGTGCATCTGGCCCTGGAGCCCCTCAACCCGATGTTCGGCGGCAACAGGACATGCTTGTTCACGGTGGCCGAGGCCATCCGCATCTGCGACCAGGTGGGAGCGTACAACGTGGGCGTGGCGGTCGATGTCTACCATGTCTGGTGGGATACGACCCTGTCCGAAACGCTGACCGCGGGCGGCCCGCATCGGATTCTCGGATACCATTTGTGCGATTGGCTCGCAGATACCACCGACATGCTTCTGGACCGCGGCATGATGGGAGACGGTGTCGCGGACCTCAAGAAAATCCGGCGTGCCGTCGAAGGCGCGGGATACGAAGGCGCGTGCGAAGTCGAGGTGTTTTCGGCCGGCAACTGGTGGCAACGTGATCCGGCGGAAGTTCTGGACACGATTGTCGAGCGATTCAGGAACCAATGCTGACTGAATTCGGGAACGTAGCGCGGACGCAGTTACAGGATGCTGTGCCTGCAAGCCGAAGAGAATGTCATGCATTTCGGCGAGGCAGACGCTGAAGAACGGGCACTGACTTGGTAAATGGAACAAGTGAACTGAATGACGCGGCTGGTTCGGCGCAAAAAACGGGTCGTACTTGCACATGGAGGCTGCGATGAACGCCGACGAAGTGATTGCATTCTACGGTCTGGAACCGCACCCGGAAGGCGGCCACTATTGTGAGACCTTCCGAGCCTGGGCACCCAATCGTGGGCGCGGGGCCATTTCGGCAATCTACTACCTTCTGAAAGCCGGAGAGACATCGGCGTGGCATCGCATCGACGCAATCGAAATCTGGCACCACTATGCCGGCGCACCCTTGCGTCTCTCGCTGTGTTCCGATGGCATGACCGTGACTGAGCGGCTACTCGGCACAGGCGATGCAGCAGAACCGCAAGCGGTGGTGCCTGTCGGCTGCTGGCAGAGCGCGGTTTCGCTTGGCGCATGGACGCTTGTCGGCTGCACGGTTGCACCCGCGTTCGAATTTTCTGGCTTCGAACTCGCTTCTCCGGGATGGCTGCCTGGCATGACGCCTGCCTGATTGCACGGATGGCGCTGCACCTCAGCGCCGTCTCCGGCAGTGCCCCCGGTAACGGAGTGCTGGCCGGGAGCTTCGCGACGAAGGTTGGCGATACGGAATTTCAGACCTGAAAACCTTAACAATTCGTCCGGAGCGGAAACCCGCAACGCCGTCAGACAAGCACGAGTCGCATGACGGTGTCGATGTTGAAGGCGAGCCGGTCTTCCAGCGCCTTGTTTTCCATGAAGTCGCGTTCGAAAAGAATCGTGCCGGTGAACCGATTGGTCAGGTAGTAGTAGCCGATGGCCGCGATCGTGATGTTGAGTTGCACCGGATCGATTCCCGGGCGGAAGACGCCATCAACAACGCCGCGGTCCAGGATTTCCTGAACCATGCTGACAAACCTGCGGCTCGCCGTTTGCAAACGCTCGGACTTCTCCAGGTGCTTGCCACGATGCAGGTTCGCGCTGTTGACCAAGGTGATGAACTCCGGGTTGTCTAGGTAATACGCCCAAGTGAACCGAACAAGACGCTCCAAGGCCTCGCGTGGCGGAAGGTGGTCAAGCTCCAGTTCCTGTTCGGCGTTGCGAATGTCCAGGTAAGCTTCCACGAGAACCGCGCGAAACAGGTCCTCCTTGCCACCGAAGTAGTGGTAGATCATGCGCTTGTTGGCGCAGGCTTGCCTGGCGATCTCATCCACGCGCGCACCGGCGAGGCCAAGTCGCGCAAATTCCGACTTTGCGGCGGCAAGAATTCTGGCCCTGGTTGCGTTTGCGTCGCGGGCCCGAGGCTGTTCCCCCACAACTCTCACTTGCGCTCCTTCACTCCCAGAAATCGCGTCACCTGCCACTTATAACCCACTTGACAGGAAAGAGAAGCAAGAAGTAACTAACTAGTGCGTTACTGATCGAA
>JAJEFO010000027.1 GCA_022820365.1 Silicimonas sp. | reverse complement strand
CTACAGCTTCATGATCCCGATCTTCGGCGGGAGGCTTTGGACAACAATGTCTACGGCATCGCTTCTTCTGCCTGCCATAGGCATCGGCGTGGCCGTTCAGAACCCCGACACAAGCTATCTCGTTTTCCTGGCCCTGGCCCTGCTTTGCGGATTTGGCGGCGGGAACTTTGCGTCGTCGATGGCAAACATTGCCTATTTCTTTCCCAAAAAGACGAAAGGCAATGCGCTCGCATTGAATGCGGGGCTGGGCAACCTGGGCGTGTCCGTCATGCAGTTCGTCGTGCCGATCGTCATCACGATCGGAGTGTTCGGCGCAATTGGCGGCGGACCCCAGGAATTGGCCGACGGCAGCCGGCTCTGGCTGCAGAACGCTGGATTCATTTGGGTGCCGTTCATCGTTGTATCCGTCATTGCAGCCTGGTTTGGGATGAACGACATCGCAGATGCCAAGGCTTCGCTGTCGAACCAGCTGACCATCCTCGAGCGCAAGCACAACTGGATCATGTGCATCCTTTACACCGGGACATTCGGGAGCTTCATCGGCTATTCCGCAGGCTTCCCGCTATTGATGAAGACGCAGTTCCCAGAGGTGAATGTTCTTCAGTACGCGTTTCTCGGACCGCTCGTCGGCGCACTTAGCCGTGCTGCGACAGGATGGATCTCTGACAGGTTCGGCGGCGGTCGCGTGACCTTTTGGGTGTTTCTCGGGATGGCCGTTGCAGTCTTCGGCGTCCTTCAGTTCCTGCCGCGGGGCAATGAAGACGGAAGTTTCTCGGGCTTCTTCTTCTGCTTCATGGCCCTTTTCTTCCTGACAGGCGTCGGCAACGCTTCGACCTTTCAGATGATCCCGTCGATCATGCGGCTGGAGATCCCCCGACTCCATCCAGACATCGGCGAGGCCGACACGCATCGGCAAGCCGAGATGGAAGGCGCGGCCATCATCGCGTTCACAAGCGCGATCGCCGCCTATGGAGCCTTTTTCATCCCCAAGGCCTACGGCACGTCGATCAGCATAACAGGAGGGCCAGCGGCAGCGCTTTGGTGTTTCCTGATATTTTATGTGGTCTGCGTTGTTATCACGTGGGTCTTTTACACGCGCAAGAATGCACCGGTCCCATGCTGAGCAGCAGGCAAAAGCGACGCATGATCACGCTCGGATGACCTCAGGAGAAATGACATGAGCCACTTGCTCGACAGAATGAACTTCCTGCAGCCAAAAGAACTTGAGCAATTCTCGGACGGCCACGGTCAAGTGACCCGCGAGAGTCGCGACTGGGAAGACGTCTACAGAAACCGCTGGCGGCATGACAAAGTTGTCCGCTCGACGCATGGCGTGAACTGCACCGGGTCCTGCTCGTGGAAAATCTACGTGAAGTCCGGGATCGTCACCTGGGAGACCCAGCACACCGACTACCCGCGCACCAGGCCTGACTTGCCGAACCATGAACCGCGCGGCTGCGCACGCGGCGCCTCCTACAGCTGGTATCTCTACAGCGCCAACAGGGTGAAGCATCCGCTCGTGCGGGGACGGCTCATGAAGGCATGGCGAGAGTTGCGCGCGACGATGACGCCTGTTGAGGCCTGGACCAGGATGCAGAGCGATCCGGAGCTTCGCTCCTCCTACGTCGCGACTCGCGGCAAGGGCGGCTTCGTTCGCGCATCTTGGGACGAGGCAACCGAGCTCATTGCCGCGGCCAATGCATGCACCGTAAAGACCTACGGTCCCGACCGGGTCTTCGGCTTTTCGCCGATCCCGGCGATGTCGATGATTTCTTACGCCGCCGGCTCGCGATACCTCAGCCTGATTGGCGGGGTCTGCATGTCGTTTTATGACTGGTATTGCGACCTGCCGCCGGCATCACCAATGACGTGGGGCGAACAGACGGACGTGCCGGAAAGCGCGGATTGGTACAACGCCGCCTACCTGATCCTGTGGGGATCAAACGTGCCGCAGACCAGGACGCCGGATGCGCATTTCTACACGGAAGCACGCTATCGCGGCGCCAAGTCTGCCGTAATCTGCCCCGACTACTCCGAGGCCGCCAAATTCGGTGACGTCTGGCTGAATGTGAAGCAGGGCACCGATGCCGCGCTGGCCATGGCGTTCGGCCATGTCATCCTGCGCGAGTTCCACCTCGACCGGCAAGCAGAGTACTTCGAGGATTACTGCCGCAAGTATTCCGACTTTCCGATGCTCGTGAGGCTCGACGAAAGGGACGGCAAGCTCGTCCCGGGTCGATTCCTGCGGGCCGCAGACCTGGATGGCGCACTTGGTGAGGATAACAACCCTGAGTGGAAGACCGTTGCGATAGACGAGAGTTCCGGGTCGCTTGTCTCGCCAAATGGCTCCATCGGATACCGCTGGGGCGAGCAAGGTGAATGGAACCTGGAGGAAAGGGCTTCCGGTTCAGACGTCTCGCTCATGATGTCGCTGATTCTCGATGAATGCCATGACGAGGTGGCGGGCGTCGACTTTCCGTATTTCGGCGCGGACGCAAGCCCAGCCTTCTCGACCGGCGACGACCGCCCGAGTGTCCTGACGAGAAATGTGCCGATCAGGCGCATCAAGACCGCTGAAGGAGAAACGGCTGTTGCCACCGTCTTTGACCTCTTCTGCGCAAATTACGGTCTCGATCGGGGGCTTGGCGGCGACTGGGTGTCGGACTCCTACGACAAGGACGTGCCGGGTACGCCGGCTTGGGCCGAGAGGATCACCGGCGTGTCCGCCGACAAGATTGTCCATGTCGCTCGCGAATTCGCGTACAGCGCAGAGAAGACCCGGGGCAAGTCGATGATCATCATCGGCGCGGCAATGAACCATTGGTATCACATGGACATGAACTACCGCGGAGTCATCAACATGCTGGTGATGTGCGGTTGCGTGGGACAGTCGGGCGGCGGCTGGGCGCATTACGTTGGTCAGGAAAAGCTGCGACCGCAGACTGGCTGGCTGCCTCTTGCGTTTGCGCTCGACTGGGCTCGCCCGCCCCGGCACATGAATTCGACGTCCGCCTGGTATGCACATACCGACCAGTGGCGTTACGAGACGCTGACGACGGACGAAATCCTGTCTCCGACTGCGCCGGAAGGCGACTGGGACATCAGCATGATCGACTACAACATTCGCGCCGAACGGATGGGATGGCTGCCATCCGCGCCGCAGCTCCGCACGAACCCGCTTGCGGTTGCCAAGTCTGCGAAGGAGGCGGGCAAGGAGATTCCAGGCTACGTGGCCGAGAAACTGAAGTCCGGCAAGCTGAGCATGTCTTGCGAGGATCCGGACGCACCCGAGAATTGGCCGCGCAATCTCTTCGTCTGGCGGTCGAATCTGCTCGGCTCGTCCGGCAAGGGACACGAGTATTTCCTCAAGCACCTTCTCGGGACCGATCACGGCGTTCTCGGCCGTGATCTGGGAGAGGAAGGGCGTGAACGGCCGAAAGAAGCGAAGTGGCACGAGGAGGCGCCTCGCGGGAAGCTCGATCTTCTCGTCTGCATTGACTTTCGGATGTCCACCACGGCCGTCTATTCCGATGTCGTGCTGCCAACGGCCAGTTGGTACGAGAAGAACGACCTCAACACTTCGGACATGCATCCATTCATCCATCCGCTGCAGGCCGCCGTGGATCCCGCTTACGAAAGCAAGTCCGACTGGGAGATTTTCAAGGCCATTGCCTGCAAGTTCCAGGAGGTCGCGCCGGAGCTCCTCGGTGTCGAAACCGACATCGTTGCGTTGCCGATCCTGCATGACACGCCCGCCGAGATTGCCCAGGACCAGGTGAGGGACTGGAAGAAGGGGGAATGCGACCTTATCCCGGGCAAGACGGCACCGAACTTCGTCACGGTTGAACGAGACTACACTGCCATCGGCGACAGGTTCTGCGCCCTTGGGCCTCTCATGGACAAGATCGGCAACGGCGGGAAGGGAATTTCCTGGGAAACGGGACAAGAGGTCCAGCACCTGCGCGAGTTGAACGGCGTGTGGGAGGATGGCCCGGCAAAGGGCTGCCCGAAGATCATCACGGACATCGACGCGAGCGAGGTCGTGTTGATGCTCGCGCCTGAATCGAATGGCGAGGTTGCGGTCAAGGCTTGGGAAGCGCTCAGCAAGACCACTGGTCGTGAACTTGAACACCTGGCACGGCCAAAGGAAGACGAGAAGATCCGCTTTCACGACATTGCCGCGCAGCCAAGGAAGATCATCTCGTCACCGACATGGTCTGGCTTGGAGAGTGAAAATGTCTGCTACAATGCCGGCTACACCAACGTTCACGAGTTGATTCCATGGCGCACGCTGACTGGCCGTCAGCAATTGTATCAGGATCATCTGTGGATGCGAGCCTTCGGCGAAGGACTGATGTCCTATCGTCCTCCGGTCGATCTCAAGTCGATCACGAAGGAGATCAACTTGGATGCCAGGGACGGGTCGCCGCATGTCGTCCTGAACTTCATAACGCCGCACCAGAAATGGGGCATCCACTCCACCTATTCCGATAACTTGCTGATGCTGACGCTCAATCGAGGAGGGCCTGTGATCTGGATCTCCGAAAACGATGCAACCGAAGCCGGAATTGTCGATAACGACTGGGTCGAGCTTTACAACTCTAACGGCGCCCTGACGGCCCGTGCGGTCGTGTCCCAGCGGATCAAGGACGGTACGACGTTCATGTATCATGCGCAGGAGAAGATCGTGAACACGCCCGGTTCCGAGCGAACCGGCAAGCGTGGCGGCATCCACAATTCAGTTACGCGGGCGGTGCTGAAGCCAACTCACATGATTGGCGGCTACGCGCAGCAGTCCTACGGATTCAACTACTACGGCACCGTAGGCTCGAACCGGGACGAGTTCGTCATTGTTCGCAAGATGCGGAAGGTTGACTGGCTCGACGGTGAAGCAAAGACGAAGGAGGCAGCAGAATGAGAGTGCGCGCGCAAATCGGCATGGTGTTGAACCTAGACAAGTGCATCGGATGTCACACCTGTTCCGTCACCTGCAAGAACGTCTGGACGAGCCGCGACGGCGTCGAATACGCGTGGTTCAACAATGTCGAAACAAAGCCGGGCACCGGCTATCCGACCGACTGGGAGAACCAGGCGCGCTGGAAGGGCGGCTGGGAGAGGACGCGTTCCGGCAAGCTCCAGCCAAGGCAAGGGTCCAAGTGGCGAATCCTGGCAAACATCTTCGCAAATCCGGACCTTCCGGAAATCGACGACTACTACGAACCGTTCGACTTTGATTACGACCACCTTCAGTCGGCGCCGGAATCGGAGGCATTTCCGACGGCACGTGCCCGCTCTCAGATTACGGGGAAACGGATCGAGAAAATCGAGAAGGGCCCGAACTGGGAGGAGATCCTGGGCGGGGAGTTTTCCAAGCGCAGTCAGGACTACAACTTCGAAGGCGTGCAAAAGGAGATCTACGGGGAATACGAGAACACTTTCATGATGTATCTCCCGCGCCTCTGCGAACACTGCCTGAACCCGTCCTGTGCTGCATCATGCCCCTCCGGAGCGATCTACAAGCGCGAGGAGGACGGAATCGTCTTGATCGACCAGGAAAAGTGTCGGGGCTGGAGAATGTGCGTCTCCGGCTGTCCATACAAGAAAGTCTATTACAACTGGTCAACCGGAAAGTCCGAAAAGTGCACTCTTTGCTACCCGCGGATCGAGAGCGGCAATCCCACCGTATGCTCGGAAACCTGCGTGGGCCGCATCCGCTACATCGGCGTGATGCTCTACGATGCCGACAGGATCGAGGAAGCCGCGAACGTTGCTGACACGAAGGATCTGTACGATGCACAGCTAGGGATATTCCTCGATCCGCATGACCCGGAAATCATAGAGACGGCTCGGGCTGACGGCATTCCCGGCGACTGGATAAAGGCCGCGCAGGAGAGCCCGATCTGGAAGATGGCGATGGAATGGAAAGTCGCGTTTCCGCTGCATCCCGAGTACCGGACATTGCCGATGGTCTGGTACATCCCGCCGCTCTCGCCGATTCAGAATGCGGCCGAGGCAGGCGCGATCGGCATGGAAGGCGCGATGCCTGACGTGCGCAATCTCCGCATCCCGCTGCGTTACCTCGCCAACATGCTGACGGCAGGAGACGAAGAGCCGATTGCGCGGGCCCTGGAACGGATGCTGGCCATGCGCAGCTACATGCGGGCCAAGACTCTTGATGGCGTGAATGACGAGGGCATTGCGGCCCGTGTCGGACTGACGGGTCGCGTGATCGAGGACATGTACCGGATCATGGCACTGGCCGATTACGAGGATCGTTTCGTGATCCCGACCACGCATCGTGAGGAAGTTGAGGACGCCTATGATCTCCGGGGCGACTGTGGCTTCACCGACGGCAACGGATGCTCGACGGGAATCTCCAGCGGATCTTTGTTTGGCGGCACGCGAAAGCCCTTGAAGATGCCTGAGGAGGTGACGTGATGGACCGCACGCTCAAGGCCTTGTCCCTGGTTCTCAGCTACCCGACGCAGGACCTGAAGGCCGCCACGCAGGAAATCGAGGACATTCTCGACTTGGATCGCCGCCTGAGCGGCACCACGCGCAAGTCCTTGCGTCAACTGGTGCAGGAACTCCGGTCACGCGACATCTACGAATTGGAAGAGCAGTACGTGGGTCTTTTTGATCGTTCGCGCACGCTATCCTTGAACCTCTTCGAACATGTCCATGGCGAGAGCAGGGATCGAGGCGGCGCAATGGTGTCGCTTCTCGAGACCTACCGGGCAGGGGGGTTCGATCTTGCGACGACGGAATTGCCTGATCACTTGCCGGTAGTCCTGGAGTTCCTTGCGATGCGTCCTCCTCTGGAGGCGCAGGAAGTCCTGACCGACGCAGGGCATATTCTTGAAGCTCTGAGCATCAGGCACTCTCGGCGAAAGAGCCCGTATTGCGGGGTGTTTGCCGCCCTTCTAGAGCTCTCGGGAACGAAAGCCGATCGCGCTGCAGTCACGGAACTGCTCGGTCAGCCCGAAATCGATCCAGACAACCTGGAAGCGCTGGACGAGATCTGGGAGGAGAGCGAGGTCCGCTTCGGGCCCGACCCAGGGTCTGGGTGCCCGCAGGCGCGGGACATCCTTGCCCGGATCGATGAACCGGTACGCCCGGCGTCCGGTGCAACAACTCATTGACGGAGGCCCAAATGCACGACTTTCTGTTTGGAATCTTCCCCTACATCGCGCTTGGCGTAGCGATCATGGGCACGATTGCGCGCTATGAGCGCGATCAGTTCACCTGGAAGACATCTTCGTCACAGTTGCTGCGGCGAAGGCAGCTGGTGATCGGCTCCATTCTGTTCCATGTCGGTGTGCTGGTGATCTTTTTCGGACATCTGGTTGGCCTGCTGACACCAATTCAGGTATTCGAATTCATCGGCATCAGTCATGGCGCCAAGCAAATACTTGCGTTGGTCGTGGGCGGGATTGCCGGCGTGATGGCGTTGATCGGTGGCGGAATGTTGTTCCACCGCCGATGGACAGACCCGCGCATTCGCCAAACCTCGAGCTTCTGGGACATCACGATACTTGCATTGCTTCTGGTCCAATTGGTGCTGGGGCTCGGCACGATCTTTGTTTCGATCGACCATCTTGATGGGCACGAGATGGTGACATTCATGTTCTGGGCACAGGGCATCTTCACCTTCGACGCGGCTGCGGCGAGCTACATCGCGGATGCGGCACTGGTCTTCAAGCTTCACTTGTTGCTTGGGCTGGTGATCATCTTGGTGTTTCCGTTCACTCGACTTGTCCACGTCCTGTCAGGCTTCGCGGTGCCGTTCCGCTACCTGTTGACACGCCCCGGCTACCAGGTCGTGCGTTCGCGCCGCAGCACCCCGCTGCCGAAGCGTTCCCGGCCTGCATCTCCAAAACAAGCCACGGCGAAATCCAAGTCGGCACCGCCATCCGGCGCTGCCGCCGGCCCGGCCGGGTGGCGGCGATGACCGCATCCCTGTTGCCTCCCCTCGTCGTGAATGGCGAGACGGTCCCACAGGCAGCCATTGCCGCGGAGGCACAGAACCACCCCGCTCCCAAGGGCAAGCCCGGATTCGCTTGGCGCAAGGCGGCCAACGCCTTGGCGGTGCGCACGCTCCTTTTGCAGGAAGCAAGTCGGCAGGGGCTCGAACCGGAACCGGCCGAAGTTGGAGCGGACAGATTCGAAACAGATGAAGAAGCCTTGATCCGACAGCTTCTTGAAACTGTTCTTGAACTTGACTCTCCGACTGAACAGGCCGTCCGCACGGAATGGGAGCGCGATCCATCTCGCTTTCGTACGCCGCCCCTTTGGGAAGTGTCACACATTCTTGTGGCTTGTGATCCGCGCGACGAGTGCAATCGGACCATGGCGCAAGCCCGGGCGCGTGAGCTTGCGGCTCGCGTGGGCGACAATCCGCACGACTTTTCCCGAATTGCAGCGTCCGACAGTGACTGCAACTCACGGGCGACAGGAGGAAAGCTTGGCCAAGTTGGGCCGGGCGAGACCTCGTCCGAGTTCGAGGCAGCCTTGCGCAAGCTTTCCGAAGGCGACGTCACAGTAGAACCAGTTCTCACACGGCATGGTTGGCACATCATCCGCTTGGATGCCATCGACGAGGGTGCGGTGCTTCCGTTCGAGACCGTTCGCCAAAAGATTTCCGATGCCATGGAAAAGGCGGCTTGGATCCGCAAGGCCCGATTCTACGTTCAGCAACTGGTCAAGGCAGCCGAGATTTCTGGCGCGGATCCATCAGCGTTCCAACCTCAAGCAAAGAGGTCTGGCGACCCAATCTGACGCGCGCACTGCAGCACGATCAATTCGCCAATGCCGCAAAGGAAGAGATTGCAAGCATGCGTCCTTACGACTGAACTTGCGCACATGTGTCACGGAGTGACGGTAGCGATGTCGCGCCCGCGCTCGGGCGGACGGATTCAGCCAAGTTGGTTCAGTGGGTCATGATCTCGGTTTCACCGGACCGGGCCGCCGCCGCACGTTGGGCCAGCGCAGCATATTCGGCCTCTTCGTCCCACTCGATGGGCTCCGGTTCCCGAACAAGCGCGTGCTTCAGAACCTCGGAAACCGACGAGACGGGGATGATGTTCAATCCGTCCTTCACGTTGTCGGGAATTTCCGGCAGGTCTTTCTCGTTCTCTTCGGGTATCAAGACCATCGAGATCCCGCCGCGGCGGGCCGCCAGCAGCTTTTCCTTCAGGCCGCCAATTGCAAGGACATTGCCGCGCAGCGTGATCTCGCCGGTCATTGCAATGTCCTTCCGGACCGGAATCTGCGTGAGCACCGAAACGATCGAAGTGACCATTGCCACGCCCGCAGACGGACCATCCTTCGGCGTTGCACCTTCCGGCACATGAACGTGGATGTCCATTGTATCAAACCTGGTTGGTCGCACGCCGATGGACGGTGCGATTGACCTTGCAAAGCTCGAAGCGGCGTCGATGGATTCTTTCATCACGTCGCCAAGCTTTCCAGTTGTCTTCATTCTTCCCTTGCCGGGAAGCTTCAGCGCCTCGATCGAAAGGAGATCGCCCCCGGTCTGGGTCCAGGCGAGACCCGTGACGGCTCCCACCTGATCGGATTTTTCGGCCAGACCGTAGCGGAATTTCTTGACGCCAAGAAAGTCTTCCAGCTTCTCTGGTGTCACCACGACCTTCTTGTCCTCCTTTCGCACAATCCGAGTCACGGCCTTGCGTGCAAGCTTAGCGATCTCGCGTTCAAGGTTCCTGACACCGGCTTCGCGCGTATAGGTGCGGATGATCTCGGTCAGGGCCTCGTCCGACAGCTCGAATTCGGACGCCTTGAGGCCGTGTCCCTTGATCTGCTTTTCGAGCAGGTGCTGCTTCGCGATTTCGCGCTTTTCGTCTTCCGTGTAGCCGGCGAGCGGAATGGTCTCCATCCGGTCCAGAAGGGGGCTAGGCATGTTGTAGGTATTCGCGGTCGTCAGGAACATGACATTCGAGAGGTCGTACTCGATCTCCATGTAGTGATCGGTGAACGTAGAGTTCTGTTCGGGATCCAGCACTTCCAGCATCGCGGATGCGGGATCTCCCCGAAAGTCGTGACCCATCTTGTCGATCTCGTCGAGCAGGATGAGTGGATTGACGGTCTTGGCCTTCTTCATGCCCTGGATGATCTTGCCGGGCATCGAACCGATATAGGTTCGCCTGTGCCCGCGGATTTCCGCCTCGTCGCGCACGCCGCCCAGGCTGATGCGAATGAACTCGCGGCCGGTTGCCCTTGCCACTGACTTGCCGAGCGAGGTCTTCCCGACGCCCGGTGGTCCGACGAGACAGAGAATCGGCCCTTTCAGCTTTTTGGAACGCTGCTGGACCGCGAGGTATTCGACAATGCGCTCCTTTACCTTTTCCAATCCGTAATGGTCGCTGTCGAGAATCTCCTGCGCACGACCCAGATCCTTCTTGACGCGGGATTTCACGCCCCATGGAATCGTCAGCATCCAGTCCAGGTAGTTGCGCACCACGGTTGCCTCGGCGCTCATCGGCGACATGGACTTGAGCTTCTTCAGTTCGCCTTCGGCCTTTTCGCGGGCTTCCTTGGAGAGCTTCGTGCTGGCGATTTTCTCCTCGATCTCGGTGACTTCGTTCGTCCCGTCCTCGCCGTCGCCAAGCTCCTTCTGAATGGCCTTCATCTGCTCATTCAGGTAATATTCCTTTTGCGTCCGCTCCATCTGGGACCTGACGCGCGTCTTTATTTTCTTTTCGACCTGAAGTACTTCCAGTTCGCCTTGGATTAGGCCGTAGACCGCCTCGAGCCGTTCCGCGACGGAGAGCATTTCCAGGAGCTCCTGCCTTTTTTCGACGTCGACGCCGAGATGACCTGAGACGAGGTCGGCGAGCTTCGATGCGTCCTTGCTCTCCGAGACCTGATACAGCGCTTCTTCGGAAACGTTTTTCCTGACCTTCACGTAGCGTTCAAATTCCTTTGCCACCGAGCCTACAAGGGCCTGGATGGCAGCCTTGTCGCCGAGCTCCTCTTCCAATTCCTCCGCGCGCGCCTCGAAGTAGTTCTCGTTGTCCACGTATTCCGTGATGCGTACGCGGTTTCGCCCCTCAACCAGCACCTTGACGGTCCCGTCGGGCAACTTGAGGAGTTGCAGGACATTGGCCAGCACACCGACCTTGTAGATGCCGTCAATTTCCGGATCGTCGATTGAAGGATCAATTTGGCTTGAGAGGAGGATCTGCTTGTCTTCCCGCATGACTTCGTCAAGCGCACGCACCGATTTTTCACGCCCAACGAACAGCGGGACGATCATGTGGGGAAACACGACGATGTCCCTTAGGGGAAGCACCGGGAAGGGCGTTGGCAGTGGCTTGGTCATGAAGTTGTCCCGTTCTGCGAGTAGGTCCGATCGCTGTGACACCGATTCGGCACTTCTCCTGATTGTGGCTTCTTTACTTGGTTATGGGTCAGGCGACCTTCAACCTCTGCTCGCGGATCAAGTCTGCATTTCGCGACCGCCAAAGGCAAGCGCGTTGGCGCGCGTACGCCAAGTTGAGAGGTGCACTTATTTGGCGTCTGCTGCTGTCAAAAATGAATGGGCCGGCGCTAGGACCGGCCCATGTCATCATTTTCCAACCGTCGTTATTCGCGGCTGCCCATGAACTGCAGCAGGAACATGAAGAGATTGATGAAGTCCAGATAGAGGCTCAGCGCCCCCATGATTGCAGACTTCTCCAGCCATTCCTGATCCATGGCATGGGCGTGGGCCAGGTAGTCCGTCTTGATCCTTTGGGTGTCGTAAGCGGTGAGACCCGCGAAGATCAGGACGCCGATCACCGAGACGGCAAATGCCAGCGCGCTCGAAGCCACGAAGAGGTTGATCACCATTGCGATGATCAGGCCGATCAGGCCCATCATGAGGAACGACCCAAAACCGGAAAGGTCGCGCTTTGTCGTGTAGCCCCAAAGGCTCAGAGCCGCGAAACCGGCCGAGGTCGCAACAAAAGTCTGGGCGATCGATATCCCGGTGAAGACGGCAAATATCCAGGAGATCGAGAGGCCCATGGCCGCCGCAAACACGTAGAAGAAGGTTTGTGCGGCAGCTGCCGAAATCCGGTTGATCATGCCGCCGAAGAGGAAGACCATTCCCAACGGGAGAAACATCGCGACCCAGCCCAGAATGTTCGGGCTTCCGGTAATCGGATCGCGGAAAATCGCCGAGAGTGCATCGCTCGTGCCGACGCCCCATGCCACGGCTGCCGTGACCAGCATGCCTACGGACATGATGCCGTAGACCTTGTTCATGTGCGCGCGCAGACCTTCGTGAATCTCGACCGATTGCGCTTCCGTCGCGGTCGTATGGATGGTGTCGTACCTGTCCATCAATTTTGCTCCTTCCTGTCTCAACGTGCCGGAGTACGGCTTTCGAAAGGCAATATGGCAAAATCGGCGTGAATTTCAACCTTACAGATGGCAAAAGACCCGTCTCTCCTGTTCCGGTTTCATATGCATGCGCCAATCTGGCCGGATGTTTGGTCTGCCGTGGTCCCGCAACTTAGTCATGCGGCACCGACGTTCCGGGAGCCTTCGCGACCAGAATGGGCATTTTGGCCGGTCGATTGACAACCGACAGGCCGCCATTGCACCTTGAGATTGCGTCAGCGTATCTTACGCAGGGTTAGTTGATCAGGGCATTATTGCTCGTCGTCATCTCGGAACTGAGAGCAGGGTGCGATTTGGACAGTTGAATTCATTCACTAATGGAAAATCTATGCCCGTCATCCGCAATGGAAATGGCTTACTAACGGACGAGACAATTGCTGGCTTGGGCCGCACGCCATTGATCAAGGCCCTCAAAATCTGCGTTAGCCTGGGCCGACGAAGCGTGCTCGAATCTGTCGACATTGAGGTTCATGCAGGCGAGATTGTCACCTTGGTCGGGCTCAACGGCGCCGGCAAGTCGACCTTGGTCAGAATCCTGCTGGGCATTATTCAACCGGACGAAGGCACGGTGGAACGTCGACCAGGCTTGAAGATCGGGTATTCACCGCAGCGGCTTCGGCGCGACCCAATATTTCCTGTGACAGTTCGGAGATTTCTCACTCTCGGAACTCCGTTTGCACCTGAACGGCTTGAAGCAGTGTTGCAGGAGGTTGGCGCCAGTGCCATCCTGAGCCATCCGATGGCCGAAGTTTCGGGCGGGGAGTTGCACCGCGTCCTGCTGGCAAGGGCGCTGCTTCGAAATCCCGAACTGCTTGTGCTCGACGAGCCACTTGCAGGCGTTGACATTGCCAGCCAGAGCGAGCTTTATGGACTGCTGACAAGAATTCGGGATCGTTACGGTTGCGGGATTCTGCTGGTGTCCCATGACCTTCACCTTGTCATGAAGGAAACAGACAAGGTGGTTTGCCTAAATAAGCACGTTTGTTGTTCCGGCACGCCCCGAGAGATTGCCCGTGATCCCGCGTTTTCCACGCTGTTTGGTAAGCACATTTCTGAGTGGCTCGCAGCCTATTCGCATTCCCATGACCACAGACACGATGCACTCGAAGACCCTGCACCTCCAAATGACAAGGAAGAGTCCTAAGTGTTTGCAGATTTTTTCTTTCGCGCCCTCATAGGCGGCATCGCCATAACCTTGGCGGCAGGACCAATCGGCTGCTTCGTGGTCTGGCTTCAAGTGGCTTATTTTGGCACTGCACTTGCCCACACGGTGCTCCTCGGTGTCGCATTGGGTTATCTGCTCAGCATCGATCCTGCACTCGCAGTGCTGATCACCTGCTTCCTGTTTGCGGGCTGCTTGATGTTGCTTGAACGCCGGGCTCCAGTTTCGCTCGACACAGTGCTTGGAGTGCTTGCCCACATTGCCCTGGCCGGCGGATTGGTCGCTCTTGCGTTCATGGAACAGATGCGCGTTGACCTTTTAGGCTACCTCTTTGGCGATATTCTCTCGATTGGGCATGCCGACCTTTGGCTGATTACAGGGACCGTAGCGGTAACCCTTACGGCAGTCTCATGGCAATGGCACAACCTGCTTGCTATTACCATTGACAGGGACCTGGCGGCCGCTGAAGGAGTTCCCGTCGAGCGTGTCCGTTTGTTGCTCATCTTCCTGCTTGCAGCAGTCATCGCAATTGGCATGAAAATGGTAGGTATGCTCCTCGTGGTGGCATTGGTGATCATTCCCGCCGCTGCCGCGCGTCGGTTTGCATCAACCCCTGAGTTTATGGCGATTATGGCTGCGGTCATAGGCGCTATCTCGGTTGGTGCCGGTTTGATGGTTTCATTGGCGTGGGACATTCCAGCCGGTCCGGCGATTGTGTTGGTCTCCGGCATCTTTTTCCTCGCCGGGCTCGCGAATCCAGTTCGAAAGGTCTTCCGATCATGACTGAAGTCCAGACAACCAACACCCGACGGGGCTTGGCCGAAATGTGCCCAGTACGGGGCAATCCACGAGCGCTGCCCGCGATCAGCAACATCTTGAAAGGAGATGAGTCATCATGACCAACTTAAACTTTTCCCAAACGCAACTGGGGACGGCAAAAATGGCCGCATCTGCGGCATTCTTGCTTGTTGCCGGCATTCAGGCGCAGGCCGTTGCAGCGGCCCCCGAGGTGGTTGTCAGCATCAAGCCGGTGCACTCATTGGTTGTGGGCGTAGTGGGTGACGCCAAGCCCGCCCCAAAGCTGCTAGTCCCTGGAACCGCTTCGCCGCACCTCTATCAAATGCGTCCGACCGAAGCGCAGATGCTGAAGAACGCAGATCTCGTGATATGGATCGGTGAAGCCATGGAGACCTTTCTGGAGCGCCCGATCCAGACACTTGGGGAAGATGCTGTTGCCTTGGAGTTGCATGAAGCGGCGGGCATGCGCTTGTTGCCGAACCGTGAGGGCGGAATTTGGGACCACGATGAAGAGGCTGAAGTTCACATGGATGAGGACGATGATCACGGCCACGAGCATGACGAGTTCGATATGCATATTTGGCTAGATCCCGACAACGCCAAGCGGATTGTAGCCGTAGTAGCGGATGCGCTGACTCGAATTGATCCCGCCAACAGCGAAGTCTGGCGCAGCAATGCCGACGAAACGGCAATGCGTATTGACCGCACAGCGGCACAGCTGCGGAATCGGCTTGCATCCGTGCAAGGACGCCCCTTTGTCGTGTTCCACGACGGTTACGGGTATTTCGAACATGCATTCGGTCTCGAGGGCTTCGGGGCCGTGGCTGTCGATCCTTCGCGGCCTATCGGTGCCAAGAGACTCGCTGAATTGCGCGAGGCACTGGAACATCACGAAGTGGCCTGTGTCTTCACTGAAGCACAGTTTGAGCCGAAACTGGTTCAGACCTTGATTGATGGCACGAATGTGAATACTGCGGTTCTGGATCCAATCGGTGCTGCCATTGAGGCTGGTCCGGATGCTTGGTTCAAGCTCATGGAAGACCTCGGCACGGCCTTTGTGCAATGTTTGGGCGACGGATGATTCATCGGGGACGGCTTCCGCGCGTACCTACAGTTAGAGAGTGGCGGGCTCTTTGGCACGATGATTTAAATTGAAGTGCAGGACACTGTCATGAACGCAATCTTGGATCTGTTGGACTTTCTCTGGTCTTCTTTCCTGTTGCTTGGGCCGATGCTGCTTCTCGGCTTGTTCCTTGCGGGCTTGATCCATGTGTTCATTTCCCGGGAAGCCGTCCTGAGATGGCTGCAAAAGGACAGCCTGAAGTCAGTTACCAGCGGTGCGGCGGTCGGAGTTCCGATGCCGCTGTGCAGTTGTTCCGTGGTTCCAGTTGTTGCCGAAATGCGGCGAAAAGGGGCTTCGCGGTCGTCCTGCATGTCGTTTCTGATCACTGCGCCGGAGACGGGTGCGGACTCGATCCTAGTCACCAATGCTTTTTTTGGACCGGTCGCCGCAGTGGTCCGGCCGTTGATCAGTTTCATCACGGGCGTGGTGGCCGGCGTCTTTTGCATCGGGTTGATCAGGGACAGGGATCAGGCCGAGCCCGCTCCGGACGCTCAATCGACTGACCATCAACACGAACATCACCACCATGGACACGACCATTGCGAGCATGACCACGGTCACGAGACGTTGTTCCCCGATGACGATGATTGCTTCGTTGAGCCTGTCAAGGTCCGGGCCTTGTTCGTGGCGTGGCTATGGCGATTCAGCGAATTTGTCAGGCGCACCCGTTCGACCACCTGGATCAAGCCTGAATTCTATCACAAGATCCTTTCGCCTTCGGACGATGACGAGCCATCGAAGTCGGGAAGGGGGGATGAACTAGGCGGACTTACGTTCGGCAGGCTTCTCAAGCACATACTTCACTACGGATTTGTTGAAGTTGCCGATGACATCCTGTTCGCCCTGCTGGTCGGTGTCCTGCTGGGAGGCGTGCTGTACCTCGCCATCCCGGGCGACCTCATGTCCAGCGAGTACGCACGCTGGCTGTCCTACCCTGTCATGGTACTCATCGGCGTGCCACTGTACATCTGCGCCTCGGCAAGCACCCCCATAGCCGCAGCTCTGATGGCCAAGGGGTTCAGCCCGGGCGCTGCTCTCATCTTCCTGATGACTGGCCCGGCCACAAATACCGGAACAATCGCTATCGTTGCGAGTCAGTTCGGTGCCCGCTTCGCTTATGTTTATGTGGGTTCAGTGATCTTCGTCACCTTGGTTCTGGGAGTCGCGATCGACCTGATCATGATCGCTTTCGGCCTTTCGCTTGCGGTGAATCTCGAAGCCTCGGATTCGCCCGTGCTGTCGACCCTTCAACTGCTTGGCGCATTGGGCTTGTTTGCTCTCATGGCCTGGCGATTCAGGGCGGGCGCATTCAGGACTGGCTACCAAGATCTTTTCTCCAATCTTCGACCGGCATTTTCGCCGTTTGCCAAGTGGTGGGTGCAGGCGACACGGAATGCACCGCTTGGAGGGCTGCTAAAGCCGCGCAGCATTGCCGGAGCTTCCGCGTTACTGGCCGTCAGCGCAATCATTTTGCTCAGTGGATTCATGGTCGTGCGTCCTGGGGAGGTCGGCTACGGGCGATTTTTCGGAAAGGTTGCGTGGCGTGATTTGCCGCCCGGCCTGCACTATCTGGCACCCTGGCCTATCGCTCGTTTTGACAAGTGGCCCGTGAGCGAGATCAAGTCCGTCACCAGTGCCGCGACTGACGAGTACCTTACCGGCGACCTGAACCTCGTGTCGATATCCGTAGACGTGCAATTCCGGGTGAGCGACCCGTATGTCTACCACTATCGGCTTGATAGTCCGGAGCAAGTGATCGCCGCCAAGATCCGGGAGGAGCTGCGGAAATTCGCCGCCGGCAGATCGCTCGACGGTTTGCTCAATGTCGAACGCAGTCAGTTGCAGGCTCACGTGCTGAACGTATTCAGTGTCGGCAACCACGATACGGAAAATGCCGTCATCGACGCCATTGAACCAGTCAAGGTCAGCCTCGTGTCGATCAATCCCATCATGGATACCATGAGCGCCTTCCGCGATGTCTCCAGTTCGCAGGATGACCGAGAACGCATCATCGTGAACGCCCAAAGACTCACGGTGTCGCTTATACCGAGGGCACACGGCAACGCGCTCTACGAGGTCGAGAGAGCCAAGGGCGATGCGGAATGGAAGGACAGGACATCCAAAGCAGACAGCGCGGCGATCAGTTTGGTCGCGGGCGCAGTCAGGTCGGCGTCGGAGGTGCTGCAGACAATGCTGTGGTACGAGAAATTGGAGAGCGCGCTTGCTGGCCGCAGAAAGATCATCGTTCCTGAGGACAACATGCCCAAGAAGGTTGCCATTTGGAAGTCCAACGGGGCGCCCAATGGCGTCAGCGGGCACGGACGGGTCGACGACACCAATATCGGGTCAGAACACGGAACCGATCACTCTGGAGAACAACCATGAAAATTCGCAGACGGCTGACAATCAGTGCCGCGGCACTGCTGGCGGCACTTCTCGCCTGGGACATGCACTTCACGGTTGACGAGTCAGAGCACGCCGTGCTGACCAACTTCGGCAAGATCGTGCTGCCGGTCAGAAGTCCGGGCCTTCATTTCAAGCTGCCTACCCCCATTGCGAGGGTGTACAAGATGGATCGGCGAGTACGTCCCTTGACGGGCATCCGCCAGGAACTGATCACCGAAGACCAGAAAAACGTCCTGATTGATGGATATCTTCTGTGGCGCATCTCCGACCCCGTCCGCTATGTGGAGGCGATCCGAGCCGAAATCAACGCCGTCAACCGGCTGACCGACCTCTACAAGTCCAGCGTTGGAATTGTCGTGAGCAACATGTCGAGAGACGCGTTCGTCAGCCTCGGCCTTCAGCACCAGGACATCTCTCGGACTTCAGCGGAAATCCTTGAGAAAATCCGGCCGATTGCAGCGGAGGACTACGGCATAGACGTCATTCAGGCCGGCCTGGTCGAATACACGCTCCCGGCCGAGAATCGCCCAAGCGTCATAAGAAGGATGATTTCTGAGCGCGCCCGCATCGCCGCGCGCTATCGTAGCGAGGGCGAGGAGAAGGCAATCGGCATAGAGGCCTATGCCGTCAATGAACACCAGAAGATCATGGCTGCCGCCCATGCGGAGGCGACCCGGATTCTGGGCCAAGCCGAAGCGAACGCGCTGAAGACGCTCGCTGCCGCGTACCAAGAGGATCCCGACTTCTATACGTTCATTCGTGCACTCGATAGCTACGATTCGATCATCGACGAAAATACCACCCTGATCCTTCCTTCCGACAGCGAACTGTTCAGGTATCTCGACGGAAGCGAAGTTCCTCAGCCCGACTTGACCCGGAATTCTGCGGGCATTCAGGAGTAGCGGAGCAGTGCAGCAAGACACCGAAACACTGGCGCCAAGCACTCGCGCGATCTACGCAGCATTCGATTTCCTGAGTGAGCGCAGGAATGTCATCCTGCTGTCACTGGCGGCTGTTGCCATAGCAGCGTTCCTGGCAAATGGATTCTACATCGTCAAAAAGGAGGAACGAGCGGTAAAAACTCGATTCGGGAAAGTGGTGGACTGGAACATTCCGCCAGGGATTCACTACGCCATCCCGCTTGCAGACAGGACGCACGTACGCAAGGTCGCGCGCATATCGAACCGGAACGTGGCGACGCAGTCCGAAAGCGGAGAGGTCTCGTTTTCTATTCTGTCAGGTGATGCGAACCTGTTCGAAGCAAACGTGGCATTGCAATTCAAGATCAATGATCTGGGATCATGGCTGTTCACGACAGTTGATCCGGAGACCATACTGACACTCGTCGTGCGCGAGCGTCTGATCGGAATCATGGGTCGCAACTTCATCGACCTGATTTTCTCCAACAATCGTGACATAATTCAGTCTCAGCTATTTGACGAAGTTTCGGCTTGGTTGGACGAAGAGAATATCGGGATCGTGCTGCTCACGCTCAACATCGTGGAACTGCGCCCGATTGAGGAAACTGTTGCGGCATTCCGAGACGTTAACGACGCCATCGCCGAAAGCATTCAGATGGTCAGCAGCGCAACTCGCAGATCCGAACAACTGCTTGCTCGCAGTCGGGGTCAGGCAGAGGCCGTAGTGTTGAACGCACGTGCGGGCGCGACGGAACGCCAGTTGCAGGCTGAAGCGAGTGCGCAGGCCTTCCTAGATCTGCTGGATGCCTATCGAGGACAGTCCTCATCCGTGACGTTGACTCGCTACTGGCAGCGCATGCGCACAATCCTAAAGGACGCTACCATCTCGACGGTCGGGCCTGGCGACACCGCTGCCATCGACATCAACATGATTGACGGTTTTGCTCCTGGTGTGGGTCGGTTGTCAGGCATGACCTCTCCGGCCCCAATGGCGGATGCAGGCAAAGATACGCTATTTGGAAGCCGAAATTGGCTCTCAACCGAGGAGGAAAGGGTCTTTCATTCCATGAAGAATGCGAAGCGGGACACTCTGCCGCTCTTCGGACGGACCCATGCAACGCCTAACGAGCGCCACCATCTGGGCTACGCGCGCCCGCAGTCCCTGCTGTTTGACGATTTCTCGATTTTCGGTCACCGCGACGCAGCGCAGACAGGCGTCGCAGCCGCAGCGGAACGGGACGAACCGCCGCTTTCAAGCCAGACGCCTTCGGCGACTGACGGAGAGGGCATGCACATGCCGACAACAAAAAATGTCGCGGTCACCGGGGTCGGACACGACGAATCCACAGGGAATTCCGGCGAAGGCGTGGTGAACCAGGCCCAAGGGGCTGGACATGAAAAGTAGGATTCCGGCGGCCATTTCACTTGCCCTGATTGTCTGGTCCGGGAGTACAGTTTTTTCCAACGCAGGGGAACCGGGCGTCGACAGTGATACGATTGCGTTTGCGCAAAGCAGTTGCTTCACCGGAGTGTGTGGAGAAACGGGCCGTCAGTTCAGGGCAGGCATTCGGGCCGCCTTCCATGAGCGTAATCTTCTGGGCGGTGTCGGTGGCCGAAAGCTTGCGTTGATGTCGCAAGACGACGCGTACGATGCCACCACAGCTGCCGCCAATGCGGCCAATTTTGCCGCTGACGATGGTGTCTTTGCCGTCGTTGGCGGACTTGGAACGCCTACAGCGCGGCGCATGGCACCAGTACTGCAAAGTGCCGGCGTTCCCTTTGTCGGCATTCTCTCTGGTGCCGGCTTCCTGCATGATCGCGCGCGCCTTCCAAACGTCGTGAACTTGCGAACCGGATATGCCACCGAAACCGAGAAGCTGGTTTCAGACCTGTACCATAGGCTTGGTGCTCGTCGCTTCGGCATTGTCTACCAGGAAGACGCCTTCGGTCGTTCGGTTCTGAATAGTTACCACGAAGCTCTGGAGGACCTTGGCCTCCCAATTCTGGCAAAGGCGTCGTACACTTGGCACACCCATTCCATTCATGGAACGCTGTTCACACTGGAGAAAGCGGATCTTGATGTCGTGATGCTTGCGGCAACAACTTCCAACTCTGGCGATGCGATCGATTTTGCACGGGAATTTGGTCATGAATTCGTTTTTGGTCTCCTCTCGATCGTGAATCTGGGCCTGCTTGAAGAGAAACTTGGCCAACGGTTTGGTCCGGCGGTCATTACCCGGGTATTGCCGGATGTCCGGGACGAGAGCATTCCCCTGACCGGAAGGTTCCGGTCCGCCTTTACGGCTTATCGGAATTCCGTGCCAGAGGACGCCGATCGCACTGCTGACGAATCGAGCCTCGAAGGCTATGTCTTGGGCCGCTTTGTCATTAGCGTGCTGGAGCGGATGCCGGGCGAACCCGACAGGAAGGGGTTTCTCGAAGCCGCACTGGAAAGCGGACCTTTCATTCTCGACGGCTGGGAGATTGCCTTCGCTGAAGGAGGCAATGTTGGATCGGACTATGTGAGGCTTGTCGAATTTGCCGAGGGGGCCGAGCGGGCAATGGAGGTCGCCCAATGAAGAACATCGACGGGTTCGAACGGGAAGAGACTGCCGAGGAGTGGCTTCGCGAAGGATACAAGGTAGTCGCGACGCGGCGGAACATAATGTTTCGAAACCTCATCGAATCGATCCGGTTCTTGCTGTTCGGCAATGCCGGAGGCGCTGGTCTTGTCATCGGCTTCATGGGCGGTGGAGCCAGCGGATCCGAGGGCGTGTTCCACTGGCTGGCAATGGCGACAGTCCTCCTATTCGGAATCGGAACGATTGCCTCGGCGCTGACGATGTTTCTGGTCACGTTCGTCTCGATCAAGGAGGCACATGGAAGCGAGGATGCTCTCAAGAAATTCAACGACGGTGTGGGCGATCGCTCCGAGGTCATGTTCAATATCGAGGCCCGGACTTGGCATGCTGCGGACTTGGCGACGCTAGCAGGAATCGTCAGCGTCACGGCCTTTGTTTTGGGCGGTACAGCCAGCTTGGCTCTGCTGGTGGTATTTTTCTAATACTCGTGGGATCTGAACTTCGGTTAGGTTGAACGACATGGCCCAGGAACTGGTTATCGAAATGCTGGTGCCGTGCGCAGGATTCCGCTCTCTGTCGGAGCCGATTCCATTTGTTTTATCGCGTACGATGTAGACTTGGAGTCACATCATATGGATGCAAATCTCATTATCATCCTGACTTTGGCAATCATCGCCGGACTCTATATGGCCTGGGCCATTGGTGCCAACGACGTGGCAAATTCGAT
>JAJEFO010000103.1 GCA_022820365.1 Silicimonas sp. | reverse complement strand
ATGTCAGCCCATTGGGAGCGGGGCGTGGTGGAGAGTTCCGTCTGCTCCATGGAAGGACGGGATTCAGTCATAACGAATCCTCGGGTCAAGTATGCCGTAGAGTATGTCGGCGACGAGGTTGAACAGCACGATCAGCACCGCGAAGATGAAAGTCAGTGTCTGCACCATCGGCAGGTCGTTGGCCTGGATGGCCGTGATCAGCAACTGGCCGATGCCGTTCACCTTGAATATCTGCTCCGTGATGATGGCGCCCCCGAAGATGGCCGGAACGCCGAGCGCAATGACTGTGACGACCGGGATCAGGGAATTGCGGAGGACATGCACCAAGACTACGGTTTTCTCGCCAAGGCCCTTTGCGCGCGCCGTGCGCACATAGTCCTGATTGAGATTGTCCAGCATGGAGGCCCGCATGAAGCGCGAGAGCTGGGAAGTGATTTGCAATGCAAGCACCATGACGGGCATGATCATTTGCTTGAATTGGAAGACGAAGCTGTCCCAGTCGCTGACCTTGTGGGTCGTGTCGTAGATCGAGGGGAACCAGCCCAGCCAGACAGAGAAAATCACGATCACGAGAACGCCCGAGAAGAAGGGCGGGACCGAAAACCCCACCATGGCGACGAAGGTGCCCGCGTTGTCGAACCAGGAATACTGCCGGTAGGCCGAGTAGATGCCAATCGGGAGCGCGATGAGGATGGCCACGACATAGGCGACGCCCACGACCCAAAGGGTCTGGGGCAATCGCTGGATCACGATGTCCATGACCGGTGAGCGCGTCTGCCAGGAGATCACGCGCTGCTGACCCTCGCCAAGGGACGTGCCGATGGCCGCGTCGATGAAGTGAAGCGGCTCGACCGCGAAGAACTGGTAGAGCCACTTCGGGAAGGCAACGTACCAGGGCTGTCCCACGCCGAGCGCCTCGCGCATCCGTTCCTTGACGTCGGGAGGAACCGTCAGCGGGACCTGCGCCATCGGATCTCCGGGAGCAAGCTTCAAGAGAAGGAAAATGACGAGGCTGATGAACAGCAGCGTCGGCACGCTCAGAAGCAGGCGTCGGATCGTGTAGGTCAGCATGGCTGGGGCCGGGGTGGAGGGGCGGGACAGGCCCGCCCCATCGCCTTTGTCAGTTTCCGATCCTGTACCAGTCGGAAATGTTCCACAATTCGCTGTCCCAGACGTTCAGCTTGATGCCGCCAAGGCTGTTGGCATGCGCCGAGAGACGGCCGCGATGGACAAGCGGGATCATCATGCCGTTCTCGATGGCCATGTCATTCAGCTGGGCCGCGATCTCTCCGCGACGACCGACGTCTGCGGTCTTGGAGAGCTCGGAATGGAGCGCGTCGTATTCCTCCATGCAGAACCGCGAGATGTTCTCGCCCTGCCATTGCGTCGCCGGCGAAGGCGCCTTGTCGCAAAGCCCGTTGCCGAGATACGCCTGCGGGTCGGTGCCGTTGAAGGTGTTGGCGTACATCTCGACATCGGCGTAGAACTTCTGGAACGTGTCGGGAGAGCCGGGGTCTCCGCCGAAGAACACGGATGCGTTGATGTTCCGCAGCTCGGTCTCGATGCCGATTTCAGCCCACCACTGCTTGATCAGCGCCTGGAAGTCCTGGCGCACGGCGTTGGTCGAGGTCTGGTAGAGTATGCTGAGCGGTACGCCGTCCTTTTCTCTCACGCCATCGCCGTCGGTGTCCACGATGCCGGCGGAATCGAGAAGGGCGTTGGCCCCGGCAATGTCTTGCGTCGAGCAGTCAAAGGTCGTGGACGCGTAGATCTGCGGCACCGGAACCCAGTTGCACGTCACGCGGCCGGCCTGGCCGTAGCCGATGTCAACCAGGAGCGGCCGGTCGATGGCCATCGACATGGCCCTGTAGACCGCTGGATCCTGAAGGAACGGATGTGGGCGCACGACCGAGCGCTCATCCGGCCCGAGCGCGGGATCGGAATTGGTGTTGTTCAGCATCAGGCGTTCGACGAGCGGCCCGAATCCGGCCACTGGCGTGCCCTTGCCGCCTTCCTGCATCTTCGCGATCACGTCGGGCGCGAGCTGGAGGTTCCAGGCATAGTCGAATTCGCCGGTTTCCATGACGGCGCGGCCCGCAGCAGTTGCATCGCCTCCGCCCTTGAACGTCACCGTTGCGAATGCGGGCTTGCCTTCTTCCCGATAGTTCTCGTTCGCTGCGAAGGAAATCACGTCATTTGGCTTGAACTCGGTAACGACAAAGGGGCCCGTGCCGATCGGATTGAAGTTCGCTACGGTGCATTCCGGTGCCTTCGCGCCAAGGCAGTCCGCAAACTGTGCAGCCTGGATGATCGGTGCTTCGCCGCCGACGAAAGGTCCGTACGGATTGGGCGTTGGCTTGTCGAAAGTGACGACCACGGTGAGCGCGTCCGGCGTTTCGACACTGACGACGCCTTCGTATTTCGTTGCCTGGGCGCATCCGCCTTCGGGATGCGTGCAGTATTCGTAAGTGAACTTGGCATCCGCGGACGTGAACGGCGTGCCGTCGGACCAGACAAGGCCTTCGGAGATTTTCCAGGTGATCTGGGTCAGGTCCTGGCTCACGCCGCCATTCGCCACCGTCGGTATCTCGTCGACCAGCCAGGGCGTCAGGTTGCCGTTTTCGTCGTAGCGGGCGAGGGGCTCGATCACGAGCGAGGCGCTTTCTACGTCCTTAGTGCCACCGGATAGGTACGGGTTCAGGATCGACGGCGCCTGCCAGTAGATGATCTTGACTTCGCCATCACGTCCGCGCGGACCTTCGTGGTCAGAGGCCAATGCCATCGATGCAAGTGCCGCCGCCGCCGCCCCGATGAAGGGCATGGTAACGATTTTCATTGTCTTACTCCATTTGGTTTCCATGTTCCGTTTCCGATCCCGAACCGAGGGATCGATTCGGGCCGGAATTCCGGCAGGTTACTACAGAGCGCACGCGCTCCAACTCTTTTCTTGAATTTCAGGCGGGAAAGGCGGATTTACAGATTGCGCGAGCTACGGGATGCAGGAAGCGATGAAGACATCCAGACCCGAGCCCCCCGAGGAGCATCGCCAAATTTGGATACCAAGAGGAAAATGCGAGTGACCTTGCGGCGGCAAGCATGCCCGTTGGTCGGCACAACGCCTGACACCGGCAATCAGGTGCTGCTTGGCGCGTTCCGTTTGACACCTTTCGCCAGCGGGGTTTAGCGTTTCGCATTCGCACGTCTCGGGGGATGCCCATGCTTGATCAACCGCTTGCCTCGCTGAGGAATTTGCGTGTCGAATTCCAAACTAGGGACGGACCGGTTCTGGGTGTCGAGGATGTCAGTTTCGACATTCAGTCTGGCGAGACCCTTTGCGTCGTCGGTGAATCCGGATCCGGCAAGTCAGTGTCGTCCCTTTCGCTCGTGCGCCTGGTGGAGTTCGGGGGTGGTGAGATTGCGAGCGGTGAACTCCTGTTCGATCGGGGAGCGAATGGCGGTGTCGTCGACGTATCAAAGGCCGGCGACACCCTCATGCGGACAATTCGCGGCAACGAGATTGGCATCATCTTTCAGGAACCGATGACGTCCCTCAATCCGGTTTTCACTGTCGGGCGTCAGCTGACAGAGGGTCTGCGCGTGCACACGGGGATGAACCGGGAGCAGGCGACGGAGAATGCGCTGGAGCTCCTGCGCCGCGTGCGCATTCCTGAGCCCGAACGGCGGTTGAAGCAGTATCCGCATGAACTTTCCGGGGGCATGCGGCAACGCGTCGTGATCGCCATGGCACTGGCCTGCGAGCCCAGGCTGCTGATTGCGGACGAACCGACAACCGCGCTCGACGTGACCATCCAGGCGGAAATCCTGGCCCTGATTGATCGCTTGAAGCGTGAGACCGGGACGTCTGTCCTCTTCATCACGCATGACATGGCCGTTGTTGCGCAGATGGCGGACCGGGTCGTGGTCATGTTCCGCGGCAAGAAGGTGGAGGAAGGGCCGGTCCGGCAGATTTTCGAGACTCCGCGACATGAATACACGAAGTCGCTGCTCGCGGCGGTACCGAAACTTGGGGAAATGCGGGGCAAGCCGGCGCCAGAGCCCATGCGGCTGATAGGCGATCAGCGTCGCGATCTCGCAGCCTCTGCATCAGTGGATGGCGAGTTGCTCCTCGACGTGAAGAAGCTTGTCACCCGCTTTCCCGTGTCCGGGGGGCTACTGCGCCGGACCGTCGCCTACGTGCATGCCGTCGAGGACGTGTCGTTCCAGGTCAAGGCCGGGCAGACACTGAGCCTCGTCGGAGAGTCTGGCTGCGGCAAGTCCTCTTGTGGCCGGTCGGTGCTCAGGTTGGTTGAACCGGTTTCGGGCGAGGTCTGGCTGGGTGGACGGAACGTTCTGGAATTGGATGCAGGGGAGCTGCGCCTTGCGCGGCGCGACATGCAGATGGTATTTCAAGATCCTTTCGCATCGCTGAATCCGCAGATGAAGCTTTCCGACCAGATCGCCGAGCCCTTGCTGAACTATGGCGCGAGTGATGCATCAGAACGGGCCGACCGGGTTGCCGAACTTCTCGACCGGGTGCACCTGCCAAGGAGTTTCATGAGCAGGTACCCGCATGAACTTTCGGGCGGGCAGCGGCAGCGGATTGCGATCGCGCGGGCCCTGTCCCTGAATCCCAAGCTCATTGTCGCCGATGAAGCCGTCAGCGCGCTGGACGTAAGCGTGCAGGCGCAGGTTCTCAATCTCCTGATGGAGCTGCAGGCGGAACTTGGCATCTCCATGCTGTTCATCAGCCACGACATGGCTGTGGTTGAACGGGTAAGCCACATGGTGGGCGTGATGTACCTGGGTCGAATAGTGGAGATCGGACCACGCCCGGCGATATTCGAGGATCCGCGGCACGAATACACCAAGTCGCTGCTTGCGGCTGTCCCGGTCGCCGATCCCGCTCAGCGCAAGAGCGAGAAGGATCTTAACTTCAAGCCGATCCCGTCACCGATCTTTCCAATCGGGCACGAGCCTGGTCCGTCGGTCTATGAAGAGGTGGCATCAGGACACTTCGTGCTTGCGTCATGAGCTTGTCTGCCCGCCAGATTCTCGACCGGCTGGTGTCGTTTCCGACGGCTAGCCGAGACACGAATCTGCCTCTCGTCGATTGGATCGAGGGCTACTTGGCCGACCTCGGCATAATTGTGCACCGCATGCCGAAGCGCGGCGACCCGTCCAAGGAAGCGATCTTCTGCAGCGTGGGTCCGGACGTTCCGGGTGGCGTGGTGCTTTCGGGGCACACGGATGTGGTGCCGGTCGAGGGACAGGACTGGACTTCGGATCCGTGGACAGTGAGCGAGCGAAACGGCCGGCTCTACGGGCGTGGAACCTGCGACATGAAAGGATTTGACGCACTGGCCCTGCATGCCTTGCAGCTGGCGCTTGCATGCGACCTGAAGCGACCCCTGCAGGTCGCGCTTTCCTTCGACGAGGAAATCGGCTGCGCAGGCGCGCCGCCTTTGATCGAGGCGATGACCGAATCGGGCCTGCCAAGGGCCGCAATCGCAATCATTGGCGAACCCTCGATGATGCAATGCGTCACTGGTCAAAAGGGCAGCGCAGGATTCGACGTGCACGTGAAGGGCTTCGAGGTGCATTCCTCGATGATGGACAAAGGCGTCAATGCAATCATGGCGGCGTCCCGGCTAATCCACTGGGCGAATGGCAAGAACGATGAACTGCGCGCCCGCGCTCCGTCGAAAGTGGCCGCAAAATTTGATCCGCCGTTCACGACGCTTCATGTCGGCACGATTCGGGGTGGCACGGCACAGAACATCACTGCCGGCGACTGCAGGTTCGGAATTGACTGGCGCTTGGTTCCCGATGAAGACTCGGACCGGCTGGATGCCGAGTTCCGCGCGGTCGTGGCGGAAGTGGATTCCGAGGCAAAGGCGGTTGCGTCGTCGGCCGGTGTCAGGCTCCGACCGTTCCACGACGTGCCTGCGCTCGTGCCTGAAGAGAACGGTGCCGCAGAAGCGTTGGTCCGAAGCATCACTGGCGACAACGGCATTCATGTCGTTAGCTACGGAACCGAGGCCGGGCACTTCCAGAACGCGGGTTGTTCGGCAGTGATCTGCGGCCCGGGGGACATCGCGCAGGCGCATCAGGCAGACGAATTCATTGCGGTCGAACAGTTTGAGGCAGGCGGGGCGTTTCTTGCGAGAGTGGTTGAGAGCCTCACGAAATAAGCACCCGGATTGCAGCGACGATGTGGCTGCATTCTGGCAGTTCAGTGTCATTTCGGCAGCCTGCATGACCACAAATCGCACACGGAACGCGCAATGTGCGCATGAACGCAATTCCCGCTTGTCGGCATCCTTCGATGGTGCAGGAGGTTCATTGTTTCGGCGCGAATTGCCGTCCACGGACGGGATTTTGGCTTCGGGCACAGGCCATGCGTGAGGTGCTTCCGGACCGCTTCCTTGACTGGTTCAGGAGCCGCGGCTGGGCTCCGCATCCTCATCAGCTGGAGATCGTGGGCCGGGCCGACGAGCCCGCTCTTCTTCTGATCGCCCCAACTGGCGGTGGCAAGACGCTGGCCGGGTTTCTGCCGACGCTTAAGGAACTCGCGGAAGGCGGGCGGGATGGGCTTCACACGATCTATGTCTCTCCCCTGAAGGCCTTGGCGGCCGACATCGCGCGGAATCTCGATACGCCGATCGGCGAGATGGGATTGCCGGTCCGGGTGGAGGATCGGACAGGCGACACCTCTCCCATGCGCAAGAAGCGCCAACGCGCAGATCCGCCTCATATACTCCTGACGACGCCGGAGAGCCTTGCGCTTCTGCTCACGTACCAGGATGCGCCGAAGATGTTTTGCGGCCTATCTCGCGTTATCTTGGACGAAATCCATGCCTTGGCGGAATCGAAGCGCGGCGACCAGCTTGCTTTGTGCCTTGCCGAGCTTCAGGCCATGTGTCCCGGACTCCGACGGGTGGGCCTGTCCGCCACGGTCGAGGACCCGTCCGCAATCGCTCGCTTCTTGGCGCACCATCCCGACCCGTGTCCGATCTTGCATGCCGATCCCGGTCCCGCGCCGGAGATCGCCATGCTTGGCACGGATGAGTTACCTCCTTGGTCGGGCGGCGGCGGCAGGCACGCGATTCCGGCTGTGCTCGACGAGATCAGGAAGCACAGGACGACACTCATATTTCACAACACGAGGGCGCAGGCCGAAATCTTCTTCCGTCACCTATGGCTTCAGAACGAGGACGGTCTTTCGATCGGCATTCACCATGGATCGCTGGCCAGGTCGCAACGGCAAAAGGTGGAGGCCGCGATGGTGAACGGCGAACTTAGGGCGGTCGTTTGCACGGGTACGCTCGACCTCGGGATTGATTGGGGAGACGTAGACCTGATCATTCAGGTGGGCGCGCCCAAGAACGTGAAGCGACTCGTGCAGCGAATTGGTCGCGCCAACCACCGTTACAACGCGCCGTCGAAGGCGCTGGTCGTGCCGGCAAATCGCTTCGAGGTCGTGGAGTGCGTGGCGGCGCTCGAGGCGGTGCGAGAGGGCGACCTCGACGGTGAGCCGAGAGGGGCGGGTCCGCGGGACGTGCTCTGCCAGCAGATTCTGATCCATGCGTGCCGGGGTCCGTTCGACGCCGATGAGCTCTTTCGGGTGCTTCGGGGCGCCGGACCGTACGTGAACCTCCGGAATGAAGACTTTCTCGCGTGCCTCGATCTCGTGGCAACCGGCGGCTATGCGCTTCGGGCCTATGATCGTTGGCAGCGGCTTCGCCAGAGAACGGACGGCCTCTGGGAGTTCAGGGATCCCCGTGCTCAGGGCGAAGTTCGGCGCAATCTCGGTACGATCCAGGACACGGAGACGCTGAACGTTAGGCTTCGGAACAAGCGGGGCGGCAAGCCCTTGGGAGAGATCGAGGAGTTGTTTGCGGCAAGTCTTGCGCCTGGGGACACGTTTCTGATCGGCGGACAGGTGGTGCGCTACGACCGGCTGCGCGAAATGACCGTGGAAGTGTCACGTCAACCGGACAAGGCGCCCAAGATCGCGGTCTTTGCAGGGACGAAGTTCGCAACATCGACGCAACTCAGCCACCGCATCCTGAGGATGTTCCAGGCAGAGGACTGGACAGCCCTGCCGCGTCACACGGCGGATTGGCTGCGCCTCCAGCGCGACCGCTCGAAACTCCCGGAAGCGGGCCGGATTCTGGTCGAGAGCTTTCCGTATGAAGGCCGACAGAACACCTGCATCTACGGATTTGCTGGACGCAACGCGATGCAGACGCTGGGGCTGCTGGTTACCCGGAAAATGGAGGCTATGGGTCTTGGTCCTCTAGGTTTTGTTTCGACGGACTATGCCGTCTTGATTTGGGGTCTTGATGCGATTCCTGATCCCGAACCTCTCCTCGATGCGCGGGAATTGCGTACCGCATTCGAAGCATGGATGTCCGGCAATGCCGTCATGAAACGCACCTTTCGCACGACCGCCACGATCGCGATGATGATTCCCAGGAATCAT
The DNA here is from genome assembly GCA_022820365.1 of Silicimonas sp. Lineage (GTDB taxonomy): Bacteria > Pseudomonadota > Alphaproteobacteria > Rhodobacterales > Rhodobacteraceae > JAJEFO01. Next base: position 44,081 of record JAJEFO010000103.1, on the reverse strand, counting down.
GGAGCTGCCAGGCGCACCGCGCGGCAGGCGAGATTCTCTTCCGACATTCTCTACGACACGCTCGCAAAATACGATCCTGAACATCTCATGCTGGAGATCACCCGAGAGGAGGCGATGCGGGGACTGGTCGACTTTGGTCGGATCGAGGAACTGCTTGAGCGGACCAGGGGTCAGGTCGATCATGTCGTGCTCGATCGGATTACGCCGCTGGCCGCTCCACTCCTTCTCGAGCATGGCAGGGTCCCGATTGCAGGGGAAGGTCGCGAGCGGATGCTCATGGCCGATGCGGAAGCGCTGATGACGGCGGCGGGCCTGACATCCTGATTCGCGTCTGGAACGGATTTCCTCGCTGATGTCTGCGCGTAATTCCGAGGCGGGCTGTAACCGATCAGGACTCTCAGCGGTTCTGCACCAAGGCGCTTCGCCGGCGCCCCATGAGGCTCATGTTGCCAAGTCCGGCTGCCGCCAAAGGCAGTGATCCGATGCAGATTTCGGGTCTTGACGGCAGAGCATGTTCATATATTGTTCGCAAATGCCTTCAATTTGGAATAGTACGAGAACATTGAGATTACCTGACGCTCTCCTCCCGTCTATCTGGCAAGGGCGCAGGCGCGTGATCCTCTGCAGCCTTCGGCGCGTTGCGTGGATGGCCCAAGGATGGCAAGCGTTGGTTTGCGGGGATTTCACTGAATCGGGAAAGCTCGTGACAGGAGGGACCCAGACATGAGCATTCCCGCGATGCCCCATGACGCGCTCTTCCGTGCGTTGGTCTCGAACCCGAAACGGGCGGCCTCGCTGCTGAACGATTATCTTCCGCCGAAGCTCGCTTCACTGGTGGACCGTGAACATCCGCCCGTCCAGCTTGAAGGCAGCTTCATCGACGAAGAGGCTGCGCGGACCCAATGCGATGCGCTGTTCGAACTGCGCCTCCGGATCGGCGATCCCGTCAAGATTTACGTCCTGCTCGAACACAAAAGCAGTGCGGACGCGGCCACGCCGCTGCAATTGGCTGGCTACATGCTGCGCATTTGGCGCAGGGATTTGGAAGCCACCCGGGCTTCAGGCCCTGGTTGCCTTACGCCAATCCTGCCGATCGTGTTTCGTCATGGTCCGGGAAATTGGACGGCCCCTTTGTCACTTGCGGAAATGATCGCGGCACCGGAGGGTCTCGAGGATTTGGTTCGGGGCTTTGGCTACACTCTCCACGAGCTTGGCGATATCGAGCCCCGCAAGCTGTCGCGGGAGCCGGATGTACTGGCCGGACTACTGGCGCTGGCATTCGTGCATGTGGGCATTCTGTCGAGGGAACGTCTGGACCTGATCACGGCCGGATTGCTTGACGGCAGCGACCTGACGCCCCATCTTTCACGATATGCGTCGGACCACTACCGAATAACGCCGCAGGCGATGACGGCTTCGCTGCGTCGGACGCAGCCGGACAAATGGGAGACGATAATGGGCACGTTGTCAGAAGCCCTGGCCGAACAGGGCAGGATCGAAGGGATCGCGGAGGGCAAGGTTGCCGGAATCGCGGAGGGCAAGGTTGCCGGAATCGCGGAGGGCAAAGTTGCCGGAATCGCGGAGGGCAAAGTTGCCGGAATCGCGGAGGGCAAGGCGGATACCTTGCTGCGTCAACTCCGGCTCAGATTCGGAGACGTTCCCTCGGCGCGGGAGGCGGAGATCCGGTCCGCGACGACCGAGAGGCTGGATACGTGGAGCGAGGCGCTGATCTTCGCTTCGGACCTTGATGCGGTGTTTGAGGGATCTTCGCGGCACTGAGCTGCGGCGCTGCAGTCCGGGAGATGACGATGCGGACGCTCTCGGGAGCCTTGGCCGGGCCGGGCAGGAATGAAGGGACCGCTGAGCGCAAGGCCGGTACACGCCAGCTTCCGGCTCGTCTCGCGTTCGAGACGACTTTCCGAGTGCAAGAGATAGAGGTTTCTGCGGAGGTGCCCGCTGCAAGAGCACCCTGCCTCCCTTGAAACTGCCCTTGCGCGGAAACGAGCTCTCGGGTCAGGATTTCTTGCGTCGGCGCCGCTTTTTGCCTCCCTTCGCTTCGCGCTCTTCTATGAGACGGGTTGCAGCGGCCATGTCAATGCTGCCAGGATCGATGTTCTCGGGGACAGTCGCGTTCACCTTGTTCCACTTCACGTATGGCCCGTACTTGCCGTCCAGAACGGTCACGGAGCCGCCGCGTTCGGGGTGTTCGCCGAGATCCTTTAGCACCGGAGCGTTCCAGCCCATGCTTCCGCGGGAGGCCACCTTTGCCGCGATGAGCTCGACGGCACGGTTCATGCCAACGCTCCAAACGTCCTCGAGCGTTTCGAGATTGGCGGTCGTGCCGCCCTTGGAACTCGTCGAGTCCGCGTGTTTCAGGTATGGTCCGAAGCGTCCGAGATTGGCCCAAATAGGCACGCCGTCTTCAGGATGCTGGCCAACGAGACGAGGCAGATCGAGGAGCCTGAGCGCGTCCTCGAGCTTGATCGCGGCCGGGTCCCAGGTTTCAGGCACGGTGCGGCGAAGCGGTTTTGTCCCGTCAGCCGAAGTCTCGCCGCGCTGAACATAGGGTCCAAATCGGCCCTTGTGGACCCAAATCGCATCTTTGCCGTCGTCACCCAGTTTTTTGCCCTCAGGAGGGAGGTCGCTTTCCGGCTCGGTGCCTGGTGGCCCGAACGCACGTGTGTAACGGCACTCGGGATAGTTCGAGCAACCGATAAAGGCGCCGCCTGAGCGGGCAGTTCGTACCGACAGCTCCCCGGCGCCGCAATGAGGACAGATGCGAGGGTCTCGACCGTCCTCGGCTGGCGGAAAGAGATGCGGTGCCAGAACCTCGTTGATCTTTTCCAGAACGTCGGCGAACCGAAGTTCGGACGTTTCCTCGATGGCCGCGTTAAATTCGTCCCAGAAGCGCGCGAGCACATCTTTCCAGTCACGGGTCCCGGACGTGATATCGTCAAGTTCTTCCTCGAGCTTGGCCGTGAAGTCGTAGCTCAAGTAACGGCGGAAATAGTTCATTAGGAAAGCGGTCACCAATTGTCCCTTTTCCTCAGGGTAGAGCCGGTTTTTCTCCTGCCGCACGTATCCCCTGTCTTGAATCGTTGTGACGACCGACGCATAGGTCGACGGTCGTCCAATGCCGATCTCCTCCATCTTCTTGACGAGCGTGGCTTCAGTGTAACGCGGTGGCGGCTTGGTGAAGTGCCGCTCAGGCACGACTTGGCGCTGTCGCACTGCCTCGCCGTTGTCGATTCGGGGCAGTATCTTGCCGTTGTCATCGGCAACATCGTCGCGACCTTCCTCGTAGATTCTGATGAAGCCGTCAAAGATTTGGACTTGACCGGTTGCTCGGAGTTCGGTCTTGCCATCCACGCTGGCGATGTCGACCGTGGTCCGTTTGAACCTGGCAGTTTCCATTTGGCTTGAGAGCGTGCGTCTCCAGATGAGGTCGTACAGGTCTAGCTGACCCTTGTCTTGAATTCGGAGCGAAGCCGGATTCGCCGACATGCGGGTCGGGCGGATGCACTCATGCGCTTCCTGCGCGTTCTTGGCCTTGCTCTTGTGCATGCGCGGCCTCTTGGGCAGGTAACTTGCGCCAAAACGTTCCTTGATAGCATCGCGGACGGCCGCGATCGCCTCGGGAGCCATGTCGACTCCGTCGGTTCGCATGTATGTGATGTGCCCGGCTTCGTAGAGCTTCTGCGCCGCCTGCATCGTCCTTTTCGCTCCGAATCCGAGCTTGCGGGATGCCTCCTGCTGCAGTGTGGATGTTATGAACGGAGCCGGTGGCTTGCGCGTAACGGGATTCGCTTCGACCGACTTGACCGAAAGGTCGCTTGACTGGATTGCCTCGACCGCCTTGTTCACGCGCTCCTCATCGGGGATGCCGAACCTGTCGAGTTTCTCGCCGTCAAGCACGGTCAGCCGAGCCTCAAACTCTTCCCCCCGCGGCGTGGCAAGGACCGCCTTGACGGTCCAGTATTCCTGAATCCGGAACGCCTCAATTTCCATTTCGCGTTCGACGATGAGTCGCAGGCACACGGACTGCACACGACCCGCAGACCTTGCGCCGGGCAGCTTTCTCCAGAGCACCGGTGAGAGCGTGTAGCCAACCAGGTAGTCCAGGGCGCGGCGGGCAAGATAGGCCTCGACAAGGTCACGGTCGACCTTGCGCGGGTTTTCCATCGCCTCGGTCAGGCCCCTCTTTGTGACGGAGTTGAAAGCAATCCGATCGACCTTTGTGTCTTCCCGGATGGCCTTGCGTGCGCGAAGCGCCTCCTCAAGGTGCCAGGAGATCGCCTCGCCCTCGCGGTCGGGGTCAGTGGCGAGGATCAGCGCCTTGTCCTCTTGGAGGGCGTCGGCGATTGCCTTGATGTGCCCTTTTGATCCAGACGGCACTTCCCACGTCATCGCGAAGTTTTGGTCGGGATCCACCGACCCTTCCTTTTCGGCAAGATCGCGCACGTGACCGAAACTTGCGAGCACTGTGTAGTCCTTGCCGAGATAGTTCTTGATCGTCTTGGCCTTGGCGGGAGACTCGACGACGACAACAGGCATGGGGGGCTCCCGAAAAGCGAACGCGGTTGTGGCGGCGGAAGATGTGGGGCGTTGTCGGCATTTGTCAATGTGTGACGGACGGCGGCTGTCGCATTCGCCTATTGCGGAGCGTTTCAAACAGAGGTCGTTCGCAAAACAGCACAATGAACACCCTCGTCAGATCAGGCCAGCACGTGATGTTCGAGCATCGAATCTTCGGATTTCCGGCCGATTCGGATTGCACTTTGCCTCGGTCGAGCGATCAGGCGGATGAACCACCCACGGTCAGGTTTCCGATCAGGAGCGTGGGCTGGCCGACGCCGACGGGCACCCATTGACCCGCCTTGCCGCAATTGCCGATGCCGGGGTCGAGTTCCATGTCGTTTCCAACCGCGCGGATGTGCCGGAGCGCGGTGGCCCCGTCGCCAATCAGGGTCGCGCCCTTCACCGGCTCGCAGATCTTGCCGGCTCTGACGCGATAGGCCTCTGTGCAGGAAAACACGAACTTCCCGTTCGTTATGTCCACCTGCCCGCCGCCGAAGCCGACAGCATGGATGCCGTCCTTGACCTCGGCAATGATCGTTTCGGGTTCGGCGCAACCCGGCAGCATGTACGTGTTCGTCATCCTCGGCATGGGGGCATGCGCAAAGCTCTCGCGACGACCGTTGCCGGTCGCTTCCACTCCCAGCAGCCGCGCGTTCTGACGATCCTGCATGTATTTCACGAGGATGCCGTCTTGGATCAGGACATTCCGGCTTGACGGTGTGCCCTCATCGTCGACATGCAACGACCCGCGACGGTCCGGGAGCGTTCCGTCGTCCAGCACGGTCACGTCACTTGCAGCAATTTTCTGTCCCATTAGATCGGCAAATGCGGAGGACTTCTTGCGGTTGAAGTCTCCCTCCAGGCCATGTCCGATCGCCTCGTGCAGGAGAATGCCAGGCCAGCCCGGGCCAAGGGTCACGTCCATTACGCCCGCCGGCGCCGCCACCGAATCGAGATTGACGAGGGCAATGCGAAGGGCCTCGTGCACGAGCGATCGCCATTGCTCAGGCGCAATCAGCCCGGAAAGCCCATGGCGGCCTCCACTTCCGGCCATGCCGGATTCGCGGCGACCGTCCCTTTCGACAATCACGCTGACATTCAGGCGCGCCATCGGTCGCGTATCGGTGACGCAGCGGCCGTCGGGACGCAGAATTGCAACCTCCTGAAGCGACGCCGCCAGCGTGGCGGAAACCTGAACGACACGGGAGTCCAGGTCGCGGGCAAACGCGTCGATCTCCTTCAGCGTATCGATCTTGAGGGGAAACTCTGCATCCTCGATGGGATTCTCGTCGCCATAGAGCTTGAGCACCTCACGGGCCGGCGACGCGGCGAGCGAACCGCCCCCATCGCCCACGGCCAGCCGAACGGTCTTGGCGGCGCGCTTCAAGCTGGCCAGGCTGATCTCGGTCGAATGGGCGTATCCGGCAGTCTCGCCTTGTATGGCACGGAGCCCAAAACCTTCCGCCCAGTCATAGCTTGCATTGCGCACGCGCCCGTCGTCATAGGCAAGCACCTCTGAACGACGGCGTTCCAGAAACAACTCGCCGTCTTCCGCGCCTCTTACCGTCTCTTGCAGAATGCGGAGGGCGGCGTCCTTGTCCAAATGCGTCTCGAACGGCCTAAACTGGTTCGGCAGGGCCATGCCTTGCTCCTTATACGATGCAGAAAAGCGTCTGAATGCCGCAATCAGATGCCTTGTTCATGAACATCTTATATGGTTTCTAGCGTCTGAAGAACAACTGGCGGGCCATGCCGACTTGAGGCATGCCAGAATGCCATTGCGAACAGGACCCTAGACTGATGCGCCTCAGAACCCTTCTCACTGGTCTGACCATGCTCGTTGCCGGAAGCGCTGCACATGCGCAGGGATTGCCTTTCATTGGGCAACCAGACCCAGCCGGACTTGGTTTCCAGACGCCCACGACCGAAATCGCGCGTGACATCCAGTGGCTGGACGGGATGGTGCTCATCATTATCACCGCGATTTCGCTGTTCGTCATGGCGCTGCTTCTGATCTGCATCGTGCGTTACAACCGCCACGCCAATCCGAACCCGGCAAGCTTCACGCACAACACGCCGGTCGAAGTGGCCTGGACCGTAATTCCGATCGTGATCCTGGTCTTCATCGGGGCGTTCTCGCTGCCGGTGCTGTTCAAGCAGCAGATTATCCCTGAGCCGGAGGTGTTCATCAAGGCGACCGGCAACCAATGGTACTGGGAATATGAGTACCCAGACGAGGACATCAGCTTTGCCAGCTACATGATAGGCATTGACAGCGCGAACCAGATGACGCCGGAAACTTCGCAGCAGTTGGCCGAAGCGGGTTACACGGACGAGCATTTCCTCCTCGCCACGGATACTTCGGTCGTCATTCCGACCGGCAAGGTCGTCGTGGTTCAAGTTACTGCCGCCGACGTGATCCATGCATGGACCATTCCGTCGTTCGGTGTGAAGCAAGACGCTGTTCCGGGCAGACTTGCGGAGCTCTGGTTCAAGGTCGACGAAGGCCATGAGGGCGTCTATTTCGGGCAGTGTTCCGAACTTTGCGGCCTGAGTCATTCCTACATGCCCATCACTGTCAAGGCGGTGACGGCCACGGAATACGATGCGTGGACCGCCGACACCCGAGCGGCCGGGAACTACACCGAGCCCGGCCTGATCCGGTTGGCAGCAAGCGAGTAGAAGCGAATGCCTGACCTCGCGATCAGCGCGGCGCACGAACACGAACCGAATTTCGGCGACTACGTAGCGCTGCTGAAGCCGAGAGTGATGTCACTCGTGGTTTTCACGGCGCTGGTTGGCCTCTTGGTCGCCCCGGCAGCGCTGCACGCTGTCGAGGCCATTGCGGCGATGCTGTTCATCGCGCTCGGGGCAGGGGCCGCAGGCGCACTGAACATGTGGTACGATGCGGATATCGACTCGGTCATGCGGCGAACGATGAAACGTCCGGTTCCGAGTGGCCGTGTCGCGCAGGACGAGGCCTTGGCGATCGGCGTTGGCCTGTCCGGCCTTTCGGTCGTAATGCTTGGCTTGGCGACAAACATGCTCGCGGCTTTCCTTCTGGCCGTCACTATTTCGTTCTACGTTGTCGTCTACACGATGTGGCTCAAGCGCCGGACGCCGCAGAACATCGTGATCGGCGGGGCGGCCGGAGCCTTCCCCCCGATGATCGGCTGGGCGGCGGCAACGGGGAGCATCTCCCTGGAAGCCTGCCTGATGTTTGCGCTGATCTTCATGTGGACTCCGCCGCATTTCTGGGCCTTGGCCCTGTTCATGCGGTCCGACTACGAGGATGCAGGCGTCCCGATGCTCACGGTGACTCACGGCCGTCCTGCGGCGCGAAGACACATCATGGCCTACACGCTGCTTCTCGTGCCCGTGTCGCTCTGGCTTGCCTTGGGTCCGATCGGCGGCCCGGTGAGTCTCGCCGCTGCCGTCGTGCTGAACCTCATGTTCGTACGGGGCGCGGTCCAGATCTGCAGGCGGGACGAAGCTGTTGCCCAAGGTGATGGCTACGCTGCGGAAAAGGCATTCTTCCGCGCCTCGCTGTTCTACCTCTTCCTGCATTTTGGCGCGTTCCTCGCGGATGCGGTGTTGAGGCAGGTGTCATGAGCGGCATCAGGGCTACGCACGAATTGCACGCACGCCGTCTGTCGCGGAATCTCGGTGTGGCGTTCGCGCTCGCTCTCTTAGTTGCCGTTGTTTTTGCGTTGACCGTGGTGAAGGTGAAGCGCGGTGACCCGCTGCAGGGCTTCGATCATGTCGTGCGACCAGAGATGGAGGCATCCGGGTCATGATGGACGCAAGGCAGCGCACGGCGGCAAGACTCCTCGGCGTAGTTCTGGTCATGGGATCGCTCGCATGGGCGTCGGTGCCCCTCTACGATCTCTTTTGCAGAGTGACAGGGTGGGGCGGCACGACGGATGTCGCCAAGTCCCCGCTTGACGCGCCGCTGGAAGAAATGGTCACGATACGCTTCGACGCCTCGACGGCCTCGGGGATGCCGTGGGAATTCAAGCCCGAACAGGTCAAGATGCCGATCCGGATCGGCGAAGAAGGCCTGGCGTACTACGAGGCATACAACCCAACGAGCCGAAGAATCGCAGGCACCGCAAGCTTCAACGTCGCCCCGTTTTCTGCCGGTGCCTATTTCTCGAAAATTGACTGCTTCTGTTTCGAACTGCAGGTGCTTGAACCCGGTCAGCGGGTCAGCATGCCAGTCAGCTTCTTCGTTGAACCCGCAATTCTTGACGATTCCGATGCAAGGTTTGTCAAGACGATCACGCTGTCCTACACGTTCCACGAAGTGGATCTGCCCGAAGACCATCGTTCCGAACAGGCGGCGCTTGGCGAGGACGGGATGGAATCGCAACTGAACTAGAATCCTGGAGAAGGCCGGTATGGCGCACGAAAAGAACCACGACTACCACATCCTGCACCCGTCGGTCTGGCCGTTCATCGGTGCGGTCTCCGGCTTTATCATGCTGTTCGGCTTTGTGCTGGCCTTTGGACAGAACACCCCAGAGAGCCTGCAACAGCCCTACATGTTCATCATCGGCCTTATAGGCGTTTGCTACGTTATGTATGCTTGGTGGGCGGACGTGATCCGGGAATCCATCGTCGGCGACCACACGCCGGTCGTGAGGATCGGTCTACGTTACGGGTTCATCATGTTCATCATGTCGGAAGTCATGTTCTTTTCGGCATGGTTCTGGGCATTCTTCAAGAACGCGCTCTATCCCATGAGTCCGGAGAGTCCTGCTGTGGATGGCGTTTGGCCACCTGCCGGCATCGAGACCTTCGATCCATGGCATCTGCCGCTCATCAACACGCTGATTCTCCTGTGCTCGGGGGCGGCGGCAACATGGGCGCATCACGCGATTGCACACGAAAACAATCGGAAGGACATGGCAACGGGCCTCATTGTCGCGATCATTCTTGGCGTGCTCTTCACGGTCTTTCAGGCCTATGAGTACAGCCATGCGGCATTCGGGTTCTCGGGCAACATCTATGGCGCAACCTTTTTCATGGCGACCGGGTTCCACGGATTTCACGTGATCATCGGTACGATCTTTCTCTTTGTGTGCTACCTGCGTGTGCGGGCCGGGCACTTCACGGCCGAACGGCATGTCGGGTACGAGGCTGCGGCCTGGTACTGGCACTTCGTCGACGTTGTCTGGCTGTTTCTCTTTGCATCGATCTACATCTGGGGCAGTTGATTTGGAGCGGATTGCCTCGTGACAGCGCCAATGCCGGGGTTTCGTCCCCGGCGCGTTTCGTGCAGTTTTGGGCACGATGCAGGGGCTCGGGGGGCCATGCGGCTGCTCTTTCCATTGATCGTCGGCATAGGTGGCTCTTGTCTGCTTGCGTCTCTGGGCGCGTGGCAGCTGCAAAGACTGGCCTGGAAGGAAGGCGTACTCGCCGAAATCGAATCGAGGATTGCAGCGGATCCCGTGGCGCTTCCGGCGACACCTGCCGTCGAACGCGACAAGTACCTCCCAGTCATCGTCGAGGGCAGCTTCGACGGCGAGGATCTCGCTGTGCTCGTGAGCCTGCCACAGGTTGGTCCGGCCTACAGGCTGGTTGCCACGTTCGAGATGGCGGAGGGCAGGCGCATCATGGTCGACAGGGGAGCCGTACCAGTTGCGAATCGGTCCCACGCCATGTCCGCCGCATCGGCGACCGTGGTTGGCAATCTTCACTGGCCTGACGAGGTGGATCGCTGGACGCCGCCGCCTGACCGCGAAGCCGGAATTTGGTACGGGCGCGACCTTACTGCGATGGCCGAAGAACTGCGAACCGAGCCTGTTCTTGTCGTGGCTCGGGAGGTTTCGAGCAACGACCCGCCGGCGACGCCGCTGCCCGTGACGGTGGAGGGCATTCCAAACAGGCACTTGGGATATGCGGTCCAGTGGTTCGGACTGGCGGCGGTCTGGGCAGTGATGACTCTATTCCTGCTCTGGCGTATCCGGAAACGAACCGTCTGAGGATCTGCAATGAAATACGTCTCGACTCGCGGCAATGCTCCGGAACTGTCCTTCGAAGAGGCCATGCTGTCTGGGCTAGCCACCGACGGTGGACTTTACGTGCCGGCCGAAGTGCCGACATTCGATCCGCGCGAAATCGCCTCGTTGCATGGCAAGAGCTACGAGGACGTGGCATTCGCGATCATGCGGCCGTTCGCAGGAGACACCTTCGAGGAGGACGAGTTTCGCGCCTTGATCAAGGCTGCCTATGCGGATTTTGGCCACGACTGCCGTGCGCCCCTGAAACAGGCTGGAGACGGAATCTGGCTTCTGGAACTCTTCCACGGCCCGACGCTGGCCTTCAAGGACTTTGCCATGCAGCTCATCGGCCAGATGTTCCAGGCCGTTCTGCAGCGACGGGGCGAAAGCGTCACCATAGTGGGAGCGACCAGCGGCGATACCGGAAGTGCCGCGATCGAGGCGTTCCGCGGGCTCGACAACGTGGATGTCTGCATACTCTATCCGCATGAAAAGGTGTCTGAGGTGCAGAGACGGCAGATGACAACGCCGACAGAGGCGAACGTGCGCGCATTTGCGGTCGAGGGCACGTTCGACGATTGCCAGCGACATCTGAAGGACATGTTCGCCGATTCGGGATTTCGGGAGGAGATGCGTCTGGCAGCCGTGAATTCCATAAATTGGGCGCGCGTGATGGCGCAAGTCGTTTACTACTTCACTTCTGCAGTGGCCCTCGGTGCGCCGGATCGGAAAGTCAGCTTCTGCGTGCCAACGGGCAACTTTGGCGACATTTACGCGGGCGAAGTCGCACGACGCATGGGGCTGCCCGTCGAGCGGCTGGTGATTGCGACCAACCAGAACGACATCTTGCACCGTGCGCTCGTGTCCGGAGACTATCGAACCGGGGAGGTCCGGCCGTCGATCAGCCCCTCGATGGACATTCAGGTGAGTTCCAATTTCGAGCGGCTCTTGTTCGACGCATACGGGCGCGACGCCGACGCGGTCGTGTCATTGATGGATGATCTCAATTCTGGAAACGGGTTTCGGATCGACGACGTCGCGCTCGGCAGAATGGGCGAGACCTTTGCGAGCGGGAGGGTTTCGGAGGAGGAGACGATGTCCAGGATAGGGTTGATGCACGACGCAAGCGGTCAGCTTGTCTGCCCTCACACTGCGGTCGGACTCGAAGTGGCCGATCGAGTGGCAGAGCCACGCGTTCCAATGATTGCTCTTGCCACGGCTGATCCCGCCAAGTTCCCGGACGCGGTGGAGCGGGCCACGGACATTCGTCCACCCCTTCCCAACCGAATGGCAGATCTTTATGAGCGTCCCGAGCGAGTGACACGGGTGGCAAATGACTTCGCCGAGCTCTGTCGCGCGATCAGGGAGGGTCGGGCCGCTTGACAGTTGAACTTCACAGGCTGACGAACGGCGTACGCGTCGTGACCGAGCACATGCCGGGGCTGCAATCCGCCTCGCTTGGCATCTGGATCGCGGCCGGAGGACGCCACGAGCGCGCCGAGCAGAACGGGATCGCTCATTTCCTTGAGCACATGGCGTTCAAGGGTACCGGCACACGGTCGGCGCTGCAGATCGCCGAGGCGATCGAGGATGTCGGCGGCTACATCAATGCCTATACGTCGCGTGAAATGACGACCTTTTTTGCGCGCGTTCTGGCAGAGCATGCTGACCTTGCACTGGACGTCCTTTCGGACATCGTCCTGAATCCGGCTTTCGATCCGGGTGAGATGGAGATCGAGCGGCACGTGATCTTGCAAGAGATCGGGCAGGTTCTGGATACGCCCGACGACATCATCTTCGACTGGCTGCAGGAGACGGCCTTTCCGGACCAGCCTCTTGGCCGCCCGATTCTCGGTCCTGCGTCCAAGGTCGAGCGCTTCAGCCGCAAGGACCTGTCCGGGTTCGTCAGCGAGCGCTATTTGCCCGGCAACCTGATTGTCGCGGCCGCGGGTGCCGTCGATCACGGTGACATCGTTCGGGCAACTGAGGCGAGGTTCGCGCACCTATCGCCCGGGACCGTCGCCGAAGCGGAGCCCGGATGCTTTCTGGGAGGCGAGACGAGGGTTGAGAAGGGCCTGGAGCAAGCCCATGTGGCGCTGGCCTTCGAGAGCCCAGAGTATCGAGACGATGCCGTATATTCCGCGCAAGCATTCGCGATCGCGATGGGCGGCGGCATGTCCTCGCGGCTCTTTCAGGAGGCGCGCGAGAAACGTGGGCTTTGCTACACGATTTTCGCGCAGGCGAGCCCGTATTCGGACAGTGGTCTCCTCACGATCTATTCCGGGACCAGCGGTGAGGAGACACCCGAGCTTCTGGCATTGACGGTGGACGAATTGCGGCGGTCGGTTGATGACCTTTCCGAGGCAGAGGTGGCTCGGGCGAAGGCTCAACTGAAGGCAGGCCTGCTGATGGGGCTCGAGCAGCCCGCGAGTCGTGCCGAACGCTTGGCGAAGCACCTGTCGATCTGGGATCGCGTGCCATTGATCGAGGAAACCATCGAAAAGGTCGATTCGATCAGCGTGCAATCGGTGCGGGAGGTGGCGGCCGGACTTGTGTCTTCCGGTGCGGGAGCCTTGGCACTTTACGGGCCGGTGGCGGCCGCTCCATCAGTCCAGGAAGTTACGGACAAGCTGGCGGCCTGATGCTGTGGACGAGGGGCCGCGTCAAAATTGATACCGAACGCATGGTGCTGCGTCCGCCCGTCCAGAGCGACTACCAGCCTTGGTCCGAATTGAGGCGGAAGAGCGCAGAGTTCCTGAAGCCTTGGGAACCATCGTGGTCGACGGATCACCTGACGCGCAAGGGGTTCGTGAATCGCGTCCATTGGGCGCGTCGCTCCATTCGGGAGGGAACAGCAGTGCCGCTGTTCCTCACGAGGCGGAGCGACGGATGTCTCCTGGGTGCCATCACGCTGGAGAACATCCGGCGGGGACCGAGTCAGTCCGGGATGATCGGCTATTGGATCGGAGTGGAACATGCGCGGCAAGGCTATATGCGCGAGGCGCTGACGGCGATGGTGCACTACGCGTTCGAGACCATCGACTTGAGCAGGGTCGAGAGCGCATGCCTGCCAGAAAACGCAGCGTCACGGGGTCTTCTCGAGAACTGTGGCTACAAGTATGAAGGTGTGGCGCAGGGCTACCTTCAGATCAACGGGCGCTGGCGGAACCATGTGCTCTATGCCAACCTCCGCGACGACCGGAGAGGTCGGGCGGAGACCTGAGCCCGAGCGATTGGGAATGTTCAATCCGGCCCTGACGTCGCATCAGCAGTCTGGCCTGGCTCTTCTCCGGATGCTGGAAGAGGAGCCAAGGCGCATGCGCGTTGAATTGAATGGCGGCGAAATCTATGTGTAGCGGATTGAAGCCATCCGTGCTTGTGCCTGAGATCATTGCGGATCTGGATTCTTCCGTGGATTGCTAAACAGGCGGGGATCTGTCGTGCCCGAAGAGAGGCTGCAAGGAGGGGAACGGAATTGAGTACCATTGTTGCCAGCAAGCGCGGCAGGGCGGAGGCAGATGTCCTTCCCGGTCCGGGAGGGCTGCCCTTTATCGGCAACTTCCACCAGATCCGCTTCGACCGCCTGCATCTCGACCTTGAGGACTGGGCTGGCCAATTCGGTCCTATCTACCGGTTCCGGTTCGGCCCACACCTTGTGGTGGTGCTTTCGGACCGCGACGAAATCCAACGCATTCTGGCCGACCGTCCGGACGGGTTTCGCCGTCCACGCTACCTTGAAGCCGCGGCCTCCGAAATGCGACTCAAGGGGGTCTTTGCTGCGGAGGGAGAGGACTGGCGCAGACAGCGCCGCATCGTCATCGATGCGCTGAACCGGGCAAGGATCGAGGATTTCTTTCCGATGCTTGCCACTACGGTCGGTCGGTTGCAGCGGCGCTGGGAGCGAGCGGCTGACGCGGGAGAACGCGTCGATCTCTGCCGCGACCTGATGCGCTTCACGGTCGACGTGACCACACAACTGGCTTTCGGCATCGACATCAATACGCTGGAGTCGCCGGGCCCCACGATCCAGCGCCATCTCGACAAGGTGTTTCCGGTTCTGCACAGGCGCTTGAACACGCCGTTTCCCTACTGGCGTTTCATTCGCCTTCCGGCGGACCGTGCCCTTGATCGTGCATTGGATGCACTCGAGCGTGAATTCGGTGCCATGGTGCAGGCCGCACGCGAGCGTCTTGAACGCGAACCCGCGCGTCGCCAGTCGCCCCAAGACTTCCTTGAAGCCATCATCATCGAGATGGAGACCGAGGGATCCCGGGTCACCAACGAGGAGATATTCGCAAATGTCGGCAACCTCCTGCTCGCTGGCGAAGACACGACGGCGTACACGATCGCATGGACGGTTCATCTCCTTACCGGGAATCCGGACTGGTTTGATCGTTGTCGACGCGAGATTGATGCGCTCACCGCATCGAACTCCCCAGGAATAGAGTATTTTGAGCAGACGAAGCAGATGCCCGTGGTCGATGCAGTCAGCAGCGAATCCATGCGCCTCAAGCCTGTCGCGCCACTGCACATGCTGGAAGCCCTGAACGATACTTGGATCCTTGGACACAGAATCCCTAAGGGAACCACGATCTTCATGCTGCTTCGTCACATGGCAACCCGGGACGAGCATTTCGTCAACGGAGATCGCTTTGATCCCGAGCGCTGGCTTCTCAGACAGGAAGCTAGACATGGTCCGCACGATCACGGTGCCTTCGTTCCCTTCGGAGGCGGTCCGCGTTTCTGTCCCGGGCGCAATCTTGCCATGCTCGAGATAAGAACAGTGCTTGCCATGCTGTGCAGCAACTTTGACGTGCTGCCCGTCGATCGATCCAGAGTAAAGGAACAAATTGCGTTCACAATGTTTCCGACAAATCTCTTCGTGCGCATGAGGCGAAGGAAGCGACCTTGACTGGCATGGATGTGCGTCGAATGACACCGTGTGCAAGAGCATCATGTGATTGCCCGATGCCTCGCGCAGGCGCGTGACCGAAGATTGGATGCAGGACGCGCTGGAAATTGGCGATTTCGAGATCCGGCCGCTCGCGCCTTCGGACCCGCGGGCGCGTCGGCTCATTGGCATGCTCGACCGCCTTCAACTTTCCCTTTACCCGCCAGAGAGCAACCATCTCGATTCCGTCGAGTTGATGGAGCACGATGACGCCACGTTCCTCGCCGTGTTCGTTGCCGGGGAGGCGGTCGGTTGCGGGGCAGTCAAGCACATGCCTCCGAGCTGCGCGTCCCCAGAATACGGTGAAATCAAGAGACTGTATGTCAGCCCCGAATTTCGTGGCCGTGGTCTAGGCGGTGCGCTGCTGGATGCGCTCGAATCAAGCTTGATCTCGCACGGAATTGTCATTGCGCGCCTTGAGACAGGCATTCGTCAACCCGATGCACTTGCCCTGTATGAGGGCCATGGATATGTACGCATCCCCCCTTTCGGTGAGTACGGTGAGGATCCGCTGAGCGTGTTCTACGAAAAGCGGTTTGCCTGAGTCCGACATCGCGCAAATTCTCGTTTGTCGGCAAGGATATCCGTCGTGCCGCTTTGGGGGCGGGGGCCATGCTGTTGGCATGGTGGACCAGCTGCACGAGCTGGCAGCGTGGCGAGACGAACTGGCCGAACGGCTCTCGACCGCGCGTGCGCCCGTCGTCCCTCCGGAGATCCAATCCAGCACAGCGGACATTTGTCGGCGCAGGGTGGCTCGGCTTGCCGTGGCGACGGACCATCTGGAGGACCGCGACACGGCGGCGTTGGCCATGAGGGCCTCGATCAGACAAATTTTTTGCCTGGGCGCCACGGTGCCCGAGATGGCCGCCTTGCTGTACGGCGATCTCGGCACCATCCTCGAATGGGCCGGGAACGGGAGCCACGGCACACGGACCAGAACACCTGTGTCAGGAGTGGCTGTCGCGGCAATTGCGCGGGCGGGAATTGAACCTGCGATCTTGAGGTTGCGAGCCCTATGGCAATTCCGCCGACGGAATGATCGGAAAAAATTGGCCACCGGACCAGAGGCCAAACCAGCTTGCACCGTCATTTTCATGATGGGCCCCGATTTCCACCAGCCTATAGAAGCTCTTGCGATCGATCAGCGCCTCGAGATCCGCGCGAATGTGGACATACGGCGAGGGCTCGCCGGTCGCCGGATCCCTCTCGACTCGAATCGGATGCTCCGATCCCGCACTGGCCTCGTCGCCGAGATTGGTCACGAAGTTCAGCGTTTGAGCCAAGCCTTCGCCTTTGACAGTGAAGTCGACGGCCACGAATGGCGCGTCATCGACGGTGATTCCCACTTTCTCAACGGGCGTGACCAGCACATAGCGATCCCCGTCCTTCCTGAGAATCGTCGAAAACAGCCGCACGAGCTCTGGTCGCCCGATGGGCGTGCCAAGATAGAACCACGTGCCGTCCCTCGCGATCCGCATGTCGAGATCGCCGCAATCGGGCGGATTCCAGAGGTGAACCGGAGGCAGCCCGCGCCGAGACGCGGCTCGGGCCGTCGCGGCTATGCTCTCCGCCGAGGGTTTCACGGGGTTTTGACCGCCTTCGGATTTTGCCATTTGTGCCCGGAGCAATAGTTCGTTCTACTGTGCATAATAGTGCGAAAGGGAGCGATTGCCATGTCCGATGCTTCATCTGAACTGGTGGCCGGGATCGAAGGGCTGTGCGAACGGCTGTCAGACGTGAAGAGCAGCATCACCAAGCGGTTCATTGGGCAAGAGCGAGTGGTGGATCTCGTGCTGTCGGCAATTCTTTGCGGTGGGCATGGCCTGCTGGTCGGCGTGCCGGGACTTGGCAAGACACGGCTTGTGGAGACGCTCTCGACCGTTTTGGGGCTGGACGGAAAGCGAGTCCAGTTCACGCCGGACCTGATGCCTGCCGACATTCTTGGATCGGAAGTTCTGGAAACCGGCGCTGACGGCAGCCGAGTGTTCAAGTTCATCAAGGGTCCGGTGTTCTGCCAGCTGCTCATGGCCGACGAGATAAACCGGGCGAGCCCGAGGACGCAGTCCGCATTGCTGCAGGCCATGCAGGAAAAGTCGGTGACCATCGCGGGGGACGAACATGAACTGCCCGCGCCGTTTCATGTGCTGGCAACGCAGAACCCGATAGAGCAGGAGGGAACATATCCCCTGCCGGAGGCGCAACTGGACCGGTTTCTCGTGCAGATTGATGTTCCTTACCCTGACCGGGAGACCGAGCGAGACATCCTGCTTGCGACCACGGGCGCGGACGAAGAGCAGTCAACCCAGGTCCTGACTCCGGATGAACTCGTCGCCGCACAGACGATCGTGCGCCGGATGCCTGTGGGTGAATCCGTGATGGAGTCGATTCTTGACCTGGTGCGCTGCTGCCGTCCGGAGGAGGCAGACGCGCCCGACATCGTGCAGCAGCATGTCAGTTGGGGGCCGGGTCCACGCGCTGCGCAGGCCCTTGCGCTTACGGTCAGGGCACGCGCGCTTCTCGATGGACGACTCGCACCGTCCGAAGAGGATGTGACGGCCCTTGCGACACCGGTACTCACTCATCGCATGGCGCTTAGTTTTGCTGCCCGTGCCCAAGGCTTGACGTTGCAGGAAGTCATTGACGATGTATCCCGTCAAGTTGCCCGGATCGAGGAAGCGGCTTGAGCGTGGCGCAGGCGACGTCCAGCACGACCGCGCAACTGCGCCGCGAGGCAGAGACTCTCGCCGAGAAGTTCCCGCCCCTGCTGGCCTCTGCGGAACGCCTTGCGGCCTGCGTTATGCCCGGCGAGCACGGGCGCAGGCGGGTCGGAACGGGCGACGAGTTCTGGCAGTACCGGCCAAGCAGCGCAGGCGACGAAATCAGCATGATCGACTGGCGGCGTTCGGCACGCAGCGACGATGCGCTGTTTGTGCGCGAGAAGGAGTGGCAGGCCGTCCAGTCGGTGATGATCTGGCTGGACATGGGCCGGTCCATGCATTTTTCATCGTCGAAATCGTTGCCGAGCAAGGTCGACATGGCGCGGAGGCTGGCGCTGGCGTTGGCGATTCTGCTGATGCGCGGCGGTGAGCGCGTTGGCTTGGCCAATTCCGGCTTGCCGCCGCGGAACGGTCATGCCCAGTTGATGCGACTGAACAGTGCAATTGCCGAAGGGGAGGATACCACCGACTACCCCGTGCCCGAGCTTGCCGATGCGCCGGCCAGGACGCGCGCCGTTCTTTTGTCGGATTTCCTGGGCGACCTGGAGCCCGTCCGGCAAGCCGTGACCGGTGCCGCCGACCGCGCCATTGAAGGCGTGCTCCTCCAGGTTCTAGACCCGCAGGAGGAGGCCTTTCCGTTCGCAGGGCGCACGGTCTTCGAATCCATGGGTGGAACGCTCACGCACGAAACCTTGAAGGCGGACGAACTTCGCGACCGCTATCTGGAGCGGCTGGCGGACAGGAAGGCCGAGCTGTGGGAGCTTGCAAGGCTGGCGGGCTGGCAATTCAACGTCTGTCGCACCGGATCCCCGGCATCGGCGGCCCTCCTTTGGCTGTACATGGCGCTGGCCAGGGAGCATTGACGGCGATGTCCAGACAGCCAAAATCGTCGAGTGAGTCCCGGCCAATCCTTCCGGCCGTGCCTCGGGGCCCAGTTTGATGTGGGCGCTTGGTCCCCTGGCATTCGCCAACCCATGGCTGCTCCTGGGCTTGCCGCTGCTGCCAATTCTCTGGATCCTGCTCCGAACCGTGCCACCGGCACCCGTCCGGCGGCTCTTCCCCGGAGTCGCCCTGTTGCTTGGCCTCGCGGATGACGAGGTGCAGACTGACCGAACGCCCTGGTGGCTTCTGTTGCTTCGGATGTTGGCGGTCGCGGCTGCCATCATCGGGTTTGCGGATCCCGTCCTGACTCCTCGAGCGGACACGGTTCGCGAAGGACCGCTGTTGTTGCTGTTCGACGGCAGTTGGGCGGATGCGCCTAACTGGTCAGTGCGGAACGAACATGTCGAGAGTCTTCTTGGTGAAGCGTCTGTGGCAGGTCGAGAGACCGCCGTTGTCTCGCTGACAGACCTGCCGCCACGCCCGGTCTTGCCGTTCCGTTCGGCAAGGAACTGGTTGTCGGATCTTCCGGGCGTTGGGCCTGAGCCGTGGATGCCGGATGGACCTGCAGTGCTGTCCTGGCTGTCCGGGCTGGACGGCAGATTCGACACGTTCTGGTTTTCGGACGGGATCGCGCAGGATTGGCGAAGCGAGGCGCTGGCTGAACTCCAGGAGCGCGGGCAAGTGTCTGTCTTTGAGTCCCGGCATCCCGTTCTGGCGCTGAAGCCTGCCAGAATCGGCGACGGGACGATTCAGGTGCCGGTAGCGAGGAGCCGGAGCAATGAAACAAGTGCAGTGGTGGTTGTGGCGCATGGCCTCGACCCCGGCGGCATTGAGCGGCAACTGGCACGTGTCGACGTCGAATTCCCCGAGGGTGAGAGCGAGGCCGAGGCCGGCCTGTCGCTGCCGCCCGAACTCACGAACAGGTTGACGCGCTTCGAGATCGAGGGAATTCGTTCTGCCGGTGCCGTCAGCTTGACGGATGACAGCCTTGGCCGCCACGAGGTAGCAATCATTGCCGCGCGCGAGGAGCGGGAAGGGTCACGGCTCCTTTCACCGACGCACTACCTTGAACAGGCGCTGCGCCCGGGTGCCGACCTGATTCGCGGTTCTGTTCAAGACATTGTCCTCGCCAGCCCCGACGTGATTGCCATGGCCGACGTTGCCTCGCTTGCAGGCAGTGAGCGCAACGCGGTTGAGCAGTGGGTGCGCGATGGCGGTCTGCTGCTGCGGTTTGCAGGCCCGCGTCTGGCCGCGTCCGACATTGGTCGCGAGGCGGAGGAAGTGCTGTTGCCGGTGCGACTTCGCGCGGGAGGACGCCGTGTCGGGGGAGCGATGAGCTGGGGCGAACCCAAGCGGCTCAGGGCCTTTTCGGCGGCGAGCCCGTTTTTTGGGCTTACCGTTCCCGATGACGTCACGGTGTCGAGCCAGGTGGTGGCACAGCCTGATCCGAGCATGGCCGAGCGGACGATCGCCACATTGGCAGACGGCACGCCGCTCGTTACGCGCAAGCGTCTGGGCAATGGACAGGTTGTGCTGTTTCACGTGACCGCAAATGCAGACTGGTCGAACCTGCCGCTATCCGGCCTCTTCGTGCAGATGCTCGAACGGTTAGCGGTTTCCACGCGGCAGACACTGCCATCTGCGGAGGATCTGCAGGGCACTGTGTGGACGCTGGAGCGACGCCTCGACGGGTTCGGCAACGTGAGTGCGGCAGGGACAATTGCAGGTGTCGACGGGGTAAGGTTGGTGACAGAAAGCCCTGGCCCGGATTTGCCGCCCGGAATTTATGTTGGCGAAAGCGGCACAATCGGACTCAATGCGTTTGGCGCATCGGAGCAGTTGGCCGCGGCTGTCTGGCCCGTCGATGTTCCGGTTAAGGAGTTTGCGGCTTCCCAGTCTTTGCCTCTGAAGGGTCCTCTTCTCTTATTGGCGATCCTGGTGTTCATGGTCGACGTGCTGGCGACGCTCTGGCAATCGGGCCGCATGTCACGGATGGGTGCCCCGGCTGCAATGGCTGGTGCGGTCCTGCTTTGGCACGCATCACCTGCACCCGCACAGGAACAGGATTTCGAGCGACTTGTCTCGGCGGCGTCGGAGGTGACGCTTGCATATGTCATCACCGGTGACGCGGCAGTGGATCGAGTGGCTGCGGCGGGGTTGAGGGGGCTTTCGAACATTCTTGTCCGCAGAACTTCGGTCGAGCCCGCCGAGCCGGTCGGAGTAAATATCGAGACAGATGAACTCTCGGTCTTTCCATTCCTGTATTGGCCGGTGACCGATGCGCAGCCGCGCCCCTCGGCCGAGGCATATGAGAAGCTCAATCGGTATCTCAGGGCGGGGGGTCTGATACATTTCGACACAAGGGATGCCGTGACATTCGGAAACGGTTCGGGAGGTTCAAACGCGACCAAGCTCAGACAACTGGCGACTTCACTCGATGTTCCTCCGCTTGAGCCAATTCCTCATGATCACGTGCTGACCCGGTCCTTCTACCTCCTTCAAGATTTTCCGGGCCGTCATGCCGGCCGGAACGTCTGGGTAGAAGCGGCGCCTGCCGATGCGTTGCAGGCCGAGGGCATGCCGTTCAGGAATCTCAACGACAATGTGACGCCGGTGGTGATCGGTGGGAACGACTGGGCAGCAGCGTGGGCAATGGATGCACAGGGACGGCCCATGTTTCCGGTGGGTCGGGCCTTCTCTGGCGAACGCCAGCGCGAGATCGCATATCGCTTCGGAGTCAATCTGATCATGTACGTCCTGACCGGGAACTACAAATCGGACCAGGTCCATGTACCGGCCCTGCTCGACAGGCTGGGGCAATGACGCGATTCAGCAAGACCGTCACGCCGGCATTTCTTGCGCCGCTCCCACCGCCAGCGCTGCCCGACGGCAGTTCGGGCAAATTCTCGGACTCGACTGAGCCATGCAGGTAGTTCACAGCATCTTTTTCGAGCCATTGCTGCCGTGGGCGATGCTTTGGTCATTGGCAGCCGCTTCGATGGTCCTGATCTTGATGGCTGTGCGGGGCGGCCTTTCAGGATGGTGGCTCCGCGGGATCGCCCTTTCGCTGCTCCTGATGGCGGTTGCGAACCCGTCGACCCAGATCGAGGAGCGGGAAGCGCTTTCGGACCTTGTCATTCTTGTGGTTGACGAAAGTGCGAGCCAGGGCATCGACGTTCGTCCTTCCCAAACCGCGGAAGCGATCGCGAGGGTCGAGGAGGAAATCGCCTCCCTCGGCAATGTCGGGCTCCGCATGGTTCATGTTGAAGACAGCGATGGCAATCGCGGCACGCTCCTGATGAAGGCGCTTGCCGACGCGATTGCAAGCGAGCCGCGCGCACGTCTTGCTGGCCTGATTCTCGTGAGCGACGGGCAACTGCATGACATTGATCACCTACCGGAACTTCCCGCGCCGTTGCACCTGCTGTTGACCGGGCAAGACGGCGACTGGGACCGCCGTCTTCTGATTCGGAATGCTCCGGCATTCGCGATCATTGACGAGCCGGTCACCTTGACGCTGAAGGTCGAGGATCAGGGAGCTGTTCCTGCCGGCCTCCCCGGGACGGCCGACATCGACATTTCCCTGGATGGCGGAGCGCCGGACCGGTTCCGGGTGCCGGTCGGTCAGGATGTCGAGCTTGCGGTTACGCTCCGGCATGGCGGCATGAACGTCATTCAGTTCACGTTGCCTGAACAAACGAACGAACTGACCACGCGCAACAATGCGGCGGTCGTGCAGATAAACGGAGTGCGGGATCGTTTGCGGGTTCTGCTGGTCTCCGGGCAGCCGCATGCAGGCGAGCGAACCTGGCGCAACCTCCTGAAATCGGATGCCTCGGTGGATCTTGTGCACTTCACCATCCTGCGCCCGCCCGAAAAGCAGGACGGGGTACCGGTGAACGAACTCAGCCTGATCGCCTTTCCGACGCGTGAGCTCTTCCTGGACAAGGTCGGCGAGTTCGACCTGATCATCTTCGACCGCTACAAGCTGCGCGGCATCATGCCTGCAGTCTATCTCGACAGCATCAGGCAGCATGTCGAGGGCGGAGGTGCACTGCTGGTCGCAGCGGGTCCGGATTTTGCAACGGCCGAATCAATCTACCATTCGCCGCTTGCCGAGATTCTCCCGGCCGCGCCGAGCGGACTGGTGCGCGAATTCGCCTACCTGCCAAAGGTGACCCGCATCGGCCAGCGTCACCCAGTGACCGAGGGCCTGGCACCGGTCAAGGATGCGGCAATCCGCAACGAACAGGCTTGGGGAAGGTGGCTTCGGCAAATCGACGTGGCTGCCAAGGGCGATGGCCACACACTCATGGAGGGCTTGGACGATGCGCCACTGCTGGTAATCGACCGGGTCGGAGAGGGGCGCGTTGCGCTGCTCGCGTCGGACCATGCATGGCTCTGGTCGCGGGGCTTTGAGGGAGGCGGCCCGCAGTTGGAACTGCTCAGGCGGCTGGCGCACTGGATGATGAAGGAGCCCGACCTGGAAGAGGAAGCGCTGACCGCGATCTCGGAAGGTCTGACCATGACAATTAGCCGCCGGACGATCAATGACGAGGTTGGAGACGTCGAAGTCATCGATCCGGATGGTGAAGTCATCCTGCTGCCGCTGGAAGAAGTTGCACCCGGTCGTTACTCGCTGACTTGGCAGGCGCCGGAAGCTGGGCTCTATCGGCTGAGAGAGGGTGACCAGGAAAGTGTCGCTGCACTTGGACCTGCAGCGTTGAAAGAGTTTGAGGCGACGATCGCGAGCGATGCGCTCTTGGCAGCTCCGGTGGCAGATACGCGCGGCGGCATACACAAGGTAACCGAGGGTGTGCCGGACATCCGCCGGGTCCGGCAAGGCCAGGTCGCATCGGGACGTGGGTGGATTGGAATCACCCCTCGCGAAGCATACCTGACGGCGGACATCCGCGTGTCGCCGTTGCTGCCGGCCTGGGCCATGCTACTGATCGCCTCGCTTCTGATGATCGGCACCTGGTTCTGGGAAGGACGGCGATAGCGGCGGTATCCGACTGGGAAGGGTCTCGTCTACTCGGCAGCTCGCAGTTCCGCGTCCGCAGTGCCGGAATACAGGTAGTCCCGCGTTATTGGGACCGCATCGACCTCGCGTGATATCTGGAACTGGAACACGCCCTGACGCCGGAGCCGGAACGTCTGCTCACAGGCGACGAGGTAGAACTTCCACATCCTCACGAATCTTTCGTCATAGAGCTCAATCACCTTGTCGGCGTTCGCGACGAACCGGTCGAACCAGTGCCGGAGCGTATAGGCATAGTGGAGCCTGAGGGACTCGACATCCGCAATCCACAGATTCTGGCGCTCGACCGAGGCCGCGATTTCCGAGAGGCTTGGGACGTAGCCGCCGGGAAAGATGTACTTGGCGATCCACGGGTTGGTGGCGCACGGTGCCTCGGAGATCCCGATCGTATGGATGAGCGCCACCCCGTCGGGGGTCAGAAGATCGCGCACCGAACGGAAATAGGCGTCGAAATACGGCAGTCCTACATGTTCGAACATGCCGACCGACACGATCCGGTCGAACTGTCCCGAAAGCTCGCGGTAGTCGGCCATTCGGAACTCGACCTGCTGTTCCAGGCCCTCGGCCCGCGCACGCTCCTGCGCAACCGCGAGCTGCTCCTTGGAGAGCGTAATCCCGAGAACCTGGGCGCCATGGTCGCGCGCCAGCGTGAGGCCCATTCCGCCCCAGCCGCAGCCGATGTCGAGCACGCGCATTCCCGGCTCGATTCTCAGTTTCTGGGCAATGTGGGCCTTCTTTTGATCCTGAGCGACTTCAAGCGTGTCGTCAGGCGAGCGGAAATAGGCGCAGGAATACTGCCGGTCCGCATCCAGGAAGAGCTCGTAAAGCTCGCCTGACAGATCGTAGTGATGTGCGACGTTCCTGACAGAATTGCGGCGGGCATTGTGCTGCATGAACCGCCTGAGGGTCGTGCGAAGCTTCGCTTGCGCGTGCTGCCACCAGGCCTGATGCGGGTCGTCGAGGTTGCGGAGGATCAGTTCGAGAAGGCCGTGGAGGTCGTCATTCTCGATGACGAGCGTTCCGTTCATGTAGCTTTCGCCGACTGCAAGTTCAGGGTTGATCACCATATGCCGGACTGTCGCGCTGTCTGTAAGGGACACGCGTGCCTGCGGACCTTTGCCGTCGCCGAACGTGAGCACCTTCCCACTTGGCAACTCGATCGTCAGCAGGCCGATCTGGACGACCTTCCCAAGTGCGATGTCGAGAGCCTTTGTCCACATGTCTCAATCCTTGCGTGAACTGGCTTGCAAGCCCTGTATTCTATCGAATTGCGATGAATCTGCAACGCCTTGCCGAAAGATGAAAGTCCAGAATCTTCTGAAATGAAGTTGAACATGCCGTCGAACGCTGTCCAAGTCGGGGCGGTGTGCGAACCTGGGGAATGGCACATCCGCCCTCGTTCTGTTGCGATTTCCATCAAATTGAGGGTCTCGCAATGACTGGATGAAGTCCGGTCGGGGTGCACATCCTTCCGTAACGTTCTTGCCGGCCTGGTAGCAGCGCAAGGCGCACGAAAAGTGCTAGATATCGACACCATCAAATTCGATCACGCATGCGGTAGAGTTTGTTGTCGTTCCAGCGGGCAGCGGGATGTCGGCGTGGCCCTTTGCGAGTTGAACCGGATCCCTTTGCTCCCCAAGCACTGTCCAGTGATGTATCTTCCAGTCATTGGCAATCTCTGCGAATGGCCTGCGGCACGCTCTCGTCAGCGCGTAGCCGCCGTCCTGAGATTGATGGGGTCGCCTCACTACAGGTTGTCGCGGCTCAAGCTCTTCAGGTCATCATCCTTGGCAATTTCCAGCATGTTCAATAAGCGTTAGTGCACTGATACTGAGCCAACATGAGCCTGCAACAAGCTGATTTTACGTGTAAAAAGTGTACTTGTAGGGCAATTCGGACTTCTGAAATGCCTCTTCCATTGCCTGGGCTTGTCTAGGGCGGGATATACGACGCGACACACGGCGTTGCCATCGTGCCGGCGGCGTACCCTGTTAGACAGTGAATTTTAGGGCGCTTCCGATATTGGCGTGGTTGCCGAGAATGTCTCGGGCAACCACGATCGTCAAGGTTCCGCCACGGCCCTAGAGCTCAATCGAATTCGGTCATGTTCCAGTCAAGTGCCTTTGCAACCGTGAAAATGTCCTTGTCGCCTCGACCGCACATGTTCATGCAGATGACATGATCCGACGGCAGGCCGGGCGCGATCTTCGCCACATGGGCCAGCGCATGACTGGGTTCGAGCGCCGGGATGATGCCTTCTGTCTCGCAAGAAAGCTGGAATGCCTTGAGCGCCTCTTGGTCGGTGACCGAAACGTACTCGGCGCGCCCGGTTTCGTGGAGCCACGAGTGCTCCGGTCCGATGCCAGGATAGTCGAGTCCTGCGGAAATGCTGAAGCCTTCAAGAATCTGCCCGTCGCCATCCTGCAGCAGATACGTCCGGTTGCCGTGCAGGACTCCTGGCCGTCCACCGGTGAGCGATGCGCAGTGCTCCATCCGATCATCCACGCCCTTGCCGCCCGCCTCGACGCCAATGATGCGCACGCTTCTGTCGTCCAGAAACGGGTGGAATAAGCCCATGGCATTCGATCCGCCCCCGATCGCCGCAATGACCGTGTCGGGCAGACGTCCTTCGGCCTCATTCATCTGGGAGCGGGCCTCCTTGCCGATGATGGATTGAAAGTCGCGGACCATGGCGGGATAGGGATGAGGCCCTGCAACGGTGCCGATGCAATAGAACGTGTCGCGGACATAGGTCACCCAGTCGCGAAGCGCGTCATTCATTGCATCCTTCAAGGTGCCCCGGCCCGATGTTACCGGCACCACTTCGGCACCGAGAAGCTTCATGCGGAAGACGTTCGGCTTCTGCCTTTCGACATCATGCGCACCCATGTAGACGACGCACTTCAGACCGAACTTTGCGCAAACCGTGGCCGTTGCGACCCCGTGCTGCCCGGCGCCAGTCTCTGCGATGATGCGGGATTTTCCCATGCGGCGCGCAAGGATGATCTGGCCGAGCACGTTGTTGATCTTGTGGGCACCGGTGTGGTTGAGCTCGTCGCGTTTCATGTAGATCTTCGCACCGCCGAGACGATCTGTCAGGCGCTCCGCGAAATAGAGTGGCGACGGACGGCCGACATAGTGGGTCCAGAGATGGTCCATCTCGTCCCAGAAGGACTGATCCGTCTTGGTCTTTTCGTATTCGGTCTCAAGGTCAAGAATGAGCGGCATAAGCGTTTCGCTGACGAAGCGGCCTCCGAACGTGCCAAAGCGGCCGTTCTCGTCAGGGCCGGTCTTGAAGCTGTTGATGAGTTCGCTGGACATGGATGCCTTCCCGGAATTGGCCGCAAAGATGTATCGCCGAGCCACGGGCAAGGCAAGGCGGCAGCGTTTGGAATCCCGATTGGCAGGACGATCCAATGACATGGCGGGCGGTCTGCAAATTCTGCGGCGCCAAGTCGCGAAGCCATGGGGCGGCAGCACGTCTTGGCGAATGTATGGCGACGGTATCGAATTGGGCTGGCGGGAGACGCATCTGTTCGGCGAGGATTCGATGCGTGGATGCTGTTGCCCGAGCGAATTTCCGGGTCCGTCATCCGTTACGCAGTCCTTGGGTCCGGGCGGCTCGGTCGAATCAGGTACTGCCGCAAGGCCACCACCGGGTTTCCAACTTCACGTAGGTGACCAAAAGGGGTTCGGATCAATGCGACGTACTGTCGGCCGATGCCGGATCGCTGCCGCAATGGCGTTCTGGGGCGCCTGAAGCGCATTTTGCGAATGCACCATGGTCTGTCCATTCAGCGTTCTTCAAGACTTGGAATTATCGGCAGGTCACGCTACAGGGGCGCGCGGAACCGATCGAGAAATCGCCCATGTCAATTGACCACAACGACGCCCGGCGCGTTGCCAAGCTTGCCAGGATCCAGGTCGATGAAGAGGATCTGCCGGCGCTTGCCAGCGAATTCAATGCGATCCTCGGCTTCATTGAGCAACTGCGCGAGGTTGACGTCCAGGATGTCGAGCCCATGACCAGTGTCACGCCCATGCGGCTCAAGCGCCGAGAGGACAGGATTGCCGGCGGCGGCATCGCCGGGAAGGTGCTGGCAAACGCTCCGGACGCGCGCGAGGGCTACTTCGTTGTGCCGAAGGTCGTGGAGTAGCGCATGGGCGGACTCAATTCCCTCTCGATCTCCGAGGCACGCGACAAGCTAAGGGCGGGCGAGATCACAAGCGTGGAGCTCACCCAGGCATGCCTCGCGGCGGCGGAAGAGGCTGCAGCACTGAATGCGGTGGTCCATCCGACGCCAGATCTCGCGCTTGAACAGGCCAGGGCGGCCGACGCACGCCTTGCCGAAGGCGAGGCGCCGGCCATGTGCGGCATTCCGGTTGGCATCAAGGACCTGTTCTGCACCGAGGGCGTTCCGAGCCAGGCGGCGAGCGGAATCCTGGCCGACTTCAAGCCCACCTACGAGTCCACCGTAACGTCTCGGCTCTTCGAAGCCGGAGCCGTGATGACGGGCAAGCTCAACATGGACGAGTTTGCCATGGGCAGTTCGACCGAAACCAGTGTCTATGGCAACACCGTGAATCCGTGGAAAGCGGGCGATACCGAGTTGACCCCTGGCGGGTCGTCCGGCGGCTCTGCCGCAGCCGTGGCTGCCGATCTTTGCCTGGCCGCCACGGGGACCGACACGGGCGGTTCCATCCGTCAGCCGGCGGCCTTCGCCGGGATCACCGGCGTGAAACCAACATATGGTCGGGTCAGCCGATGGGGTATTATCGCCTTCGCCTCGTCGCTTGATCAGGCGGGACCAATGACGAAGACGGTTCGCGATGCCGCGATCATGCTTGAGGCCATGTCTGGCCATGACCCGAAGGACTCCACGAGTGCGGACATTCCCGTGCCGGACTTCGAGACAATGCTAACTGGAGAGATCAGGGGAAAGACAG
Source organism: Silicimonas sp. (assembly GCA_022820365.1). Lineage (GTDB taxonomy): Bacteria > Pseudomonadota > Alphaproteobacteria > Rhodobacterales > Rhodobacteraceae > JAJEFO01. The sequence continues at coordinate 14,960 of JAJEFO010000103.1, read as the reverse complement.
TCGGCATTCCCAAGGAATACCGGATGGACGGAATGCCTGAAGCCATTGACGAGCTTTGGGCCTCAGGACGTAGCATGCTGGAAGATGCCGGTGCGACCTTGGTGGACATCTCGCTGCCGCACACGAAATACGCGCTGCCCGCATATTATGTCGTGGCACCGGCGGAGGCGTCGTCGAATCTTGCGCGCTATGATGGCGTACGCTACGGCCTGCGAGCGACGCTCGCCTCGGGCGACGATGTCACGGCAATGTACGAAAAGACTCGCGCCGAGGGTTTCGGGGACGAAGTGAAGCGGCGCGTCATGATTGGCACATATGTGTTGTCTGCCGGGTTCTACGACGCATACTACAATCATGCGCGCAAGGTTCGGGCGCTCATCAAGAAGGACTTCGAGGACGCATTCGCGGACGATATTGATGCGATTCTGACGCCCGCAACACCGTCAGCCGCATTTCCACTCGGCCAGAAGTTCAACGATCCCGTGAAGATGTATCTCAATGACGTGTTCACCGTGACGGTGAATCTTGCAGGCTTGCCGGGAATTTCCGTGCCGGCCGGCCTGGATCCGGATGGCCTGCCCCTCGGCCTGCAGCTCATTGGCAAACCATGGGAAGAAGGTGAATTGCTGGATTTCGCCTTGGCGATCGAGGACCGTGCCGGCTTTGTGGCAAAGCCGGAAAAGTGGTGGTAAGATTTTGTGCAGAAGAGGCATTGGCGCTTACAGGAAATGACCTTCCGTCTGATCGCAGTGATCGCTCTTGGCGGTGTTACGGCCTGCATGAACGAGGTTCCCCTTGAAGACCCGGATTCGGCCAACGTGGCCGGATCACGACCTTCGAGCGAGATCTCCGCCGTATTTCCCCCGGGCGACCTGGCCCTGAATTCGCCAGCATCGAATTCGCAAGTGCCGTCGGCCGGTGAAGATCCGAATCCAGGCGAGGGCGTGCTGGCGCAAGGCGCTGGCGAAGCGGGAGCGACCCCCTCGCGCGAAGTCGACCGTGCTGTCATTTCGGACGAGCAGGACTTTGAAGCAGTGAGTTCGCGCGAGACCATCGAAAGCGACCGCGACAGACTTCAGCGCCAGCGCGAGGCTCTTCAGGTCGTCGAACCCGAAGAACTGCCTGCCCGTCCAAACGAATCGGAGCCCAACATCGTGGCCTACGCACTCTCGACGACGAATGAAGTGGGCGAACCAGTCTACAGTCGTTCGAGCCAGTTCGACGAGGCACGGTACAATCGGGCCTGCGCCAAGTATGGCTGGTCAGACCGCGCGCAGGCCGCATTCCTGGAGGCGGGCGGTCCCAAGCGCGACTGGAGGGGACTCGACCCGGACGGTGACGGGTTTGCCTGCGACTGGGATCCCAATCCCTTTCGGATCGCACGAGAGGGCGGCTAGGTTTCCAATTCTCAGGCTAATCTTCTCTGGCTTGTCCCCGTCAGTGGTCCATCCAAGTGCCACCTCACTGACCCGTCCCACGAGGGCACCGCCCAGTTCCCATTTGCTCTTGTCTCATTGGTTCGGGCAGGTCGGTCGCTGCCACGTTCAGCGACTGGAGATGGCAGCCAGCTTGTCAACTGAGCATTTCACGCCATTCTGCGCCACTGGGCCGATGGCTGGCGTAGAGAGCGTCCCAAGCAGAGTTGCCAGAGGGACGGACCGCCTGGGTCGGTCTCCAGTCTCTGTCTTTTCTCGTCTCCGCCGTCGACCGCTCTCCGTATCTTGCAGACCATGCCTGCGTGCGCTTCCCGCGACGCTTCCCGCACGATTTCAAGGCGCAATTGGAGGGCCGGCCGTTCCTTGTGGAGAGCCTTGTCGATGAAGTGTATGATGGCATATGCCATCGGTCGGCCAGCTTCCGGTCCGTGGGCAAGTCGACGAGTCGAGGCCGAAAAGACCTGGCCAAGCGCAGCCGACGGACCGAGAAAACGGTTCCGATAAACGCGATGGAACGCGCTTGGTGAAGCAATTTAGGCGGGGCTCGCGCGGATCATGAGGAGCGGCCAAAGAACGGGTTTGGAGGGACACCGTTGAGAAACAGTTGTCTGTTTTTGCTGATTGCGACGAGCACAGGTCTCCTGACGGCCTGCTTGGAACAGAAATCTGCGTCGCCAGCGCCGCAATCATTGTGGCGGTCGCCCGGTGCATCAAGTCCATGACGACATTCGGACGTTCGATGCCCGATTGCGTGTCAGGGTTGATGTCCGCCGACCATGAACTCGGCTTCCCGCGAATTTGTGCGCAGGAGTGCAACAAGAGAGACCTGGGGTCTGTTGGACGATGCGGTGCGCGTCTGGGTTTATCGCGCTGGTTGTCGGGACCGCAAGCACGAGTCGGACCCAGGAAACCGGCTCATGTTGTATGGGCAAACCTAGCTCTCGTTCGCCGCAATTGGCCAACGCATCGAGTTCCGCGCCAGCCAGAGGCGTGCATTGCCCCACGAAGAATGGCCTGTAGCAATGCGCGCGATTCATGACGCGGCAGGACCAGGCGTGAAGGTCATTGACAGACCTGCGGCCTGCTTTGGGGACCGGGCATCGGGGACCCGGATAGAACTGGTCGTGATTCACTATACTGCAATGGAGAGTGCCGAGGCTGCACTTGAACGCCTCTGCGGCAGCGAATTCGAAGTCTCTGCGCATTATCTGGTAGGGCGGGACGGCACGGTGTTTCGGATGGTACACGAGGACAAGCGGGCCTGGCACGCGGGCGCCGGGTCCTGGGCGGGGCGGAGCGACGTGAATTCCCGTTCCATCGGGATCGAACTCGACAATGACGGCATGTCGCAATTCTCCGAACCGCTCATGGAGAAGCTGGAAATTCTGCTCGCCGACATTCTGGACCGTCATGCCCTGCCTCCATGGGCGGTGATCGGGCACTCCGATATGGCCCCTGGACGCAAGCGTGATCCTGGGCGGCACTTTGATTGGCGGCGGCTCGCCGAGAAGGGATTCTCGATCTGGCCAACACCTTTGCCGGACGGCGACTTCATGCGAGATGCCGCCGCATTCGGCTACCCGGTGCACGAGGGCAAAAGCGCCATATTGTCCGCCTTCCGCCAGCGATTCAATCCGAATGGGAGTGGTCCCCTGTCAAAGGATGATAAGGCGCTCATGGCGGGACTGGCACGAGGGTTTCCGGCTCTACCAACTGTGTCGCTTCCAGGAAATTGAGAAGTAAGACCACTTTGTTTGGAATCGGTCCAGGAGTTCCTATGGTTAGCACGTGTCCGCGATCGGGTCATCGTCCAAATTCCGCAGGAAGTGCGTGTCAGCGTCTCCTGCGAATTCGCGCTGCCGACCGTGAAATCTGTCGGCGCGGTGTATGCGGTGTGCGGAATCTTGCGCACTTGATCGTGCATCCCGAACGAAACCACTCCCGATTCACGACGACGGATCCTGCCCGACAACGCTGAATTGGATTCAGGTTGCTTTGCCGGCCCGCCGAACGACCCTGTCAATGGCAAGAAGAGAAGGTCTGCCGTGCAATGGCAGCTCTCGCGACTTGCTTGGTGGAATCAATGCTCATATGTAACGCATTGCGGATGGCTGGATGGCCGCGGAACCACGGTTTCGAGGAAAGTCCGGACTCCACGGAGCGACGGTGCCGGGTAACGCCCGGCCGGGGCAACCCGAGGGATAGCGCCACAGAGAACAGACGGCCTCGCAAGCGGGGCAATGGTGAAACGGTGAGGTAAGAGCTCACCGCGGGACTGGCAACAGGACCGGCACGGCAAGCCCCACCGGGAGCAACGCCGAATAGGGATTCCACACGGACGCGCTTCGGTTCAGGAATCCGGGTTGGCAGCATGACCCTTCCGGCAACGGCGGGGCAAGATGAATGGTCATCACCCCGGAGACGGGGCACAGAATCCGGCTTACAAGCCATCCGCACCTTGTATCCGGGAATCTCTTGCAGAACCCGGAGAAGTGCCTTGACCCTGTTTGGCGACTGCGGGCTGTGCTGGGGAAAAAGAAATTCGCGATCAGGCATGCAAGGACAGTCGAATGCAAGCCAATGTCAGCACTGTTCCCGGATCGAATTCTGTTGACACCTCTTGTTCGGTGTCTAAAACCCGGACTTTGAGAATTCCGGTTCGGTCCCTTCTGGGCCGAGCCCGAGAGGAGAGACGCAATGGCGAAGCCGACGACGATCAAGATTCGTCTGAATTCGACAGCGGATACGGGCCATTTCTACGTAACCAAGAAGAACGCCCGCACGATGACCGAGAAGATGACCGTGCGGAAGTACGACCCGGTTGCCCGCAGGCATGTCGAGTACAGGGAAGGCAAGATCAAGTAGGAGTCCAGCATGCCTATGCGGGCATCGCGCCGGGCGGCGCGATGCCTCGGCCAGTGTATTGGGGTCCACCGCTACAGGAGCGACCGAACCCTCTCGGCGACGTTTTCTGCCGTGATTCCGAAATGGCGGTACAAGTCACCAGCCGGAGCGGAAGCGCCGAAACTCTCCATGCCTACGAACCCGTCACGTCCAGCACGGCCACGCTCGCCAAGAAGCCACCTGTCCCAGCCCTGACGCACGCCAGCCTCTATGGCGACGCGGACTGCGCCCGCAGGCAGCACTCGTCTGCGGTAGGTTTCGTGCTGTTCGGCGAAGAGTTCTGCGCAAGGCATTGAAACCACGCTAGTGCCAATCCCGTCCGCTTCCAGGAGCGACCGTGCCTCCAGCGCAACGGACACCTCGGAGCCGGTGGCGATCAGGACTGCCCGTCGCCGGCCTGAACCGGGACGAGCCAAGGTGTAGGCACCCATGGCCGTTAGGTTTCTTGACTTGTGCTGTGTTCGCACGGTCGGCAGGCCCTGGCGCGAGAGTGCCAGAACCGTTGGGGTTCGATGTGACGAAAGCGCGATTTCCCATGCCTCGGCGGTTTCGACCGCATCGGCGGGCCGGATCACGCGGCAATTGGGCGTTGCGCGCAGCATTGCCAGATGCTCGACGGGCTGGTGGGTGGGTCCGTCCTCGCCCAACCCGATTGAGTCATGGGTCATCACGTACGTCACGGGCAGGCCCATGAGTGCCGACAGCCGAATCGCCCCTCTGGCGTAGTCGGTGAAGCAAAGAAACGTTCCTCCATAGGGTCTTACACCGCCATGGAGCGCCATGCCGACCATCGCGGCCGCCATGCCATGTTCGCGGATCCCGTAATGCAGGTAGCGGCCCTTGCGATTCGTTGAATCGAAGATTCCAAGATCCGGGGTCTTCGTGTTGTTCGACCCGGTCAGGTCGGCCGAGCCTCCGATGGTTTCGGCCACGACCGGGTTGATCGCCTCCAGCGCCATTTCCGACGCCTTTCGGGTCGCCACCTTGGGCCTCTCTTTCGACAGTGACTTCTTCAAGGCCCGGACGACGGGGACCAGCCGTTTGTGCGCGCCTCCCGACATGATCCGCCTGAAATCTGCCTGACGCGAAGCCGAAAGAGTCGCAAATCGGTCCTGCCAAGCCTTGCGATCCTCGCTTCCACGTCGGCCGATGATTCGCCAAGCGTCAAGGATTGGGCCCGGAACATCGAACGGGGCGTGATGCCAGCCATAGGTCGCACGCGTGGCGTCGATCTCGTCCTGCCCAAGGGGTGAGCCATGTGCCGACGCCGTGCCTTGCTTGTTTGGTGCGCCGAACCCGATGACGGTCTTGCACGCTATCATCACGGGCTTTTTCGACTTGCGGGCCTTGCTCAGCGCACGGTCGATGTCCTCCGGATCATGTCCATCGCATTCCAGGACCTCCCAGCCCGAAGCCTGAAAGCGCTGTATCTGGTCAGTCGTGTCCGAAAGCGAGACTTTGCCGTCAATTGAGATGCTGTTGTCGTCCCAGAGCACGATCAGCTTTGAGAGTCGCTGCATGCCCGCAAGTCCAATCGCTTCCTGGCTCAGTCCCTCCATCAGGCAGCCGTCGCCCGCGATGACATAGGTGAAATGATTGACGACCTTTTTCCCGAAACGTGCCCGGAGGGCTTCTTCTGCAATGGCGAATCCGACCGCATTCGAAAGCCCTTGGCCAAGAGGTCCGGTGGTCGTTTCGATCCCCTTGGCATGCCCGTATTCGGGATGGCCTGCCGTGATCGAGCCTAGCTGGCGAAATCGCTTGATCTGGTCGAGCGTCATGTCCTCGTAGCCGGTGAGGTGGAGCAATGCATAGAGCAGCATCGAGCCATGGCCCGCAGACAGGATGAATCGGTCGCGATCCGGCCAGTCCGGGTCGGCCGCATCGAACTTGAGGTGCCTTTCGAATAGAACCGTTGCCACGTCGGCCATGCCCATGGGCATTCCGGGATGACCTGAATTGGCCGTCTGAACCGCATCCATGGCGAGCACGCGAATTGCCGCTGCGCGCTCAAAATGGTCCGGATGCAGTTCCTTTAGGGTCTCGATGTCCATGCTCTCGCCCTTGGCTCGTCCACATCGCCTTGGTTCTTAGCAGCCAGCTTGCCGAACGCAAGGCGAGCCGCAGCGCATCGTTCGGAAAGTGCGTGAAACGGTCGCCGCATGCGCTATGCTCCGAATAGATCCTGTTGTCGGGTATCGATTCGCGGTCTAAGCATCGAGTGTTCGGCAAGTGGATTTGCAAGCCAGGAGCAGCCATGAGTGATATGTCCGAGCTCGAAAGCAGAATCCTGTCCGCTCTGGACAGGACGGAAACGGCGTTGGACCGGATTGGCCGGGACGCGAAAGATAAAAGCCGGGACGGCGTCATTGAAGGTCCCGATGCTGACGTGGCGCGCTTGCGGGAGGCGCTCAGGACCCGGGATGCCCTGCTTCAGCAGATGCGGGCAGTGAACAGGCATCTCAGGGAATCGAACGCTGCGCTTCGCGCGGCCAATGCCCAAGGACTGTTGCAGCCGGATCTGTTGAATTTCGCCTTGGAAGGCGAACTTGCCGGCCTTCGTGCCACTCGAGACGTGGAGAAGATGGAGATCGAGGAAGTCCTGTCGACTCTTGAACCTGTGCTGAAGGAAGCTGGATGATGCCCGAGGTTTCGATTCGGATCGGCGAACGGCTCTTCAACGTGACCTGTCGGGACGGTGAAGAGGGTGCTCTTCATCAGGCGGCCGGGCTGCTCAATACCGAAGCCAAGACACTTGAGGGGCAGTCCCGACGCCTTCCCGAAGCGCAGATGCTGCTGATGGCTGGGCTCATGCTTGCCGACAAGCATGTCGCTGCCGCAAGCGACAAATCGCGACTGGAGGAAACGATTGCCCGGCAAGAGGCTCGAATCAAGGATCTTGAAGGTCAGGTCGAGCAACGACAGATCCATGTTGCGCCGCCTGAGGACAAATTGTCTGGAACTTTGGTCAGGATTGCCGAACGTGCGGAAGCGTTGGCGGAATTTGTCGAGAAGAAGTCAGGAGCCCAGGCGTAGCCGAAGACGGTTGCCGTCGCCTCCTGAGTCTGAGTACAGGCAGGAACCTCGCAGAGTGTTTTTGTCTCTGACACGTCCGCAGATACTGCGGGCGCTGCTCAATTCTCGACTTGATCCGCAATGCCTTCGGTAGCAAGGCCGTCGAGACGTGGCATCAGTCTGAGAAGTGATCGCGTATAGTCTTCCCGAGGAGCTGCAAAGAGCGCCTCTGAATCCTGAATTTCCACCAGACGACCGTTCTGCATGACGGCGACGCGATCACACATCTGGCGCACCACCGGAAGGTCGTGCGAAATGAAGAGCATAGTGAGGTTCAGGTGCTCCTGCAGATCTTTCAGGATGTTGAGAATCTGTGCCTGGATCGAGACGTCGAGGGCGGATGTCGGCTCGTCGCAGATCAGGAATTTCGGTTGCGTTGCAAGCGCTCGCGCAATGGAGATGCGCTGGCGCTGACCGCCGGAGAATTCGTGCGGATACTTGAGTCCCGCATCTGCACCAAGTCCGACATGTTCGAGCAGCTCGTCGACCCTGTGTCTCAGCGCCTTGCCGGACAGCAGTCTGTGATGGAGCGCGGGTTCGGCAACGATGGCGTCAACCCGCATGCGCGGATTGAGCGACGAATACGGATCCTGAAAGATCATCTGGATCTGGCGGCGGTACCAGCCAAGTGATCCGGTGATCGGTTGTCCGTCATATTGTATCGTGCCGCCGTCGATCTTGTACAGCCCGGCGATCAATCTTGCGACCGTGGATTTGCCGGAACCCGACTCGCCGACAATTCCGAACACCTCGCCCTGGCGAATGTCGAAACTGACGTCGTTGACGGCGACAAGATATCGTCGCCGGGACGGAATGAACGAGCGCTTCTGCAGGAAGCGCTTGGTAAGGCCGATTATCTCGAAGAGCGGTCTGCCGGAGTCGCTTTCCGTCTTGTTCCAGTTCCGCGCCAAGTCGCTGATCCGGAATTTTGTGGTGCGTCCGCCATAGGAAATGAGCGGAAACCGGTGCAGTTTCACCGTGGGGCGCGGAACAGCCGCGATGAGCGATTTGGTATAGGGATGGCTCGGCTTAGCCAGGACGAGCCTGGTGGCGCCTGTCTCCACTACCTTGCCTTGGTACATGACGGTCACACGATCCGTCGTGTCGGCAATGACGCCCATGTCGTGGGTGATCAGGATCACGCCGACTTGGCGCTCGTTCGCGAGTTCCCTGATGAGATCCAGGATCTGAGCCTGAATCGAGACGTCGAGCGCGGTTGTCGGCTCGTCGGCGATGATGACGTCGGGTTCAGAGCAGAGGGCAAGCGCAATGACAACGCGCTGCCGCATGCCCCCCGAAAACTGGTGCGGGTACTGGTCGAGCCGAATATCGGGTTCGGGGATTCCGACGCGTGCAAGCAGATCTCGCGCCCGCTCGCGCGCTTCGGAGTCGGTCACGCTCAAATGGGTCGTGATGGTTTCCGTCAACTGCTCGCGAATCGTGAAGAGCGGATTCAGCGAAGTCAGCGGATCCTGGAAGATCATGCTGATCTCGCTTCCGCGCAGGCTCCGCATTGCTGCCCGATCACGTCCCGAGATGATCTCGTTCTTGAGGCGGATCGTGCCGCCCGCGATCCTTCCAGGGCGTTCGAGCAGTGCCATGACGGCCGCCCCAATTGTCGACTTCCCGGCCCCGGATTCGCCCACAAGACCATGAATCTCGCCGGGCTCGACCGTCAGGCTGGCCCCGTCGACGGCAACGAAGACCTCCCTTCGCATCGGAAATTCGACCGTCAGGTCGGCGATATCCAGAATTGCGCTCATCGGTTGTCCGGCACTGGCGCGAGGTGCTGCTGTCCGCCGATCGGGATTTTGAACTGAGCCATGTCTATCTCAGCTTCGGGTTCAGTGCGTCGCGCAGCCAGTCGCCGAGAAGATTCACGGAGAGTGCGAGCGCAAGCAGCGTGCCGGCGGGGAAGAAGAGAATCCACCACTCGCCGGAGAAAAGAAATCCTTGGCCGATCCGGATCAGCGTGCCGAGCGAAGGCTGTGTAGGCGGAGCGCCGACGCCGAGGAAGGACAGCGTCGCCTCGGCGATGATGGCAAGTGCAAGCGAGATCGTCGCGATCACCAACACGGGCGAAAGGACGTTCGGCAGGATGTGGCGGATCATGATTGCGGTCCCCGATCTGCCGATGAGTTGCGCGGCCTGCACGTATTCCTTCTTTGTCTCGACCAGCGTTGCGCCACGCACGACGCGCGCAAACTGAACCCAGTCGGAGAGGCCGATCGCGAGAATCAGAACCCAGATGGCGATCTGGTCCCGGTATTCCACGGGCGTGAAACCCTTGGCGATGCCGAAGATGAGCATGGCGACAAGAATTGCGGGGAAAGTCAATTGCACGTCGGCGACACGCATGATGATCGTTTCCGTCCAGCCGCCACGGTAGCCGGCAATCAGGCCCAGTGTCACTCCGATCACCATGCCGAGCAATACGGCTGCGAACCCCACCAGAAGCGAGATGCGCATGCCAAAGAGAATGGTCGAGAAGACGTCACGGCCCTGATCGTCAGTGCCGAGCCAGAAGCTCTCTCCCGTAAACGCATTTGGCGTACCCGGTGCCGTGAACCCGTTCATGAGGTTGAGCGTTGCGGGATCGAACGGGTCGTGCGGAGCGATCAGCGGCGCAAGGAGGGCTCCCGAGACCAGGAGCACCACCACGACGAAGGAGACCATGGCGACCGGAGAGTGGCGAAATGCCCACGCGAGATCGCTTTGCCACATCGTCCTGATCCGTAAGGCCACGGGGTTTTGCCGGTCCTGTGCGGCGCGTACGCTTGTCATGTCGTGTTCCCGTCGCCGCGGAGCCGCGGGTCGATCGCGACATAGAGGAGATCGACCATGAGGTTGATTCCGACGAACATGACCGAGATCAGCATCAGGTAAGCTGCCATCACCGGGATGTCGACGAACTGGATCGCATTGATGAAGAGCAGTCCGACGCCTGGCCACTGGAACACCGTCTCGGTGATGATCGCAAAGGCGATGATCGAGCCGAGCTGCAGGCCGGTCACGGTGATGACCGGGACGAGCGTGTTCTTCAGCGCATGGCGGAAGTTCACGACGCGCTCGGAGAGTCCCCTGGCGCGGGCAAAGTTGATGTAGTCTTGCCGGAGAACTTCGAGCATCTCGGCGCGCACGAGCCGCATGATCAACGTCATCTGGTACAGGCCGAGCGTGATTGCAGGCAGTACAAGCGCCTTGAGACCGCTTGCAGTGAGAAAGCCGGTGGACCATCCGCCGACATAGACCACGTCGCCACGGCCGAAACTGGGCAGCAGGTCGAGTTCCACAGAGAAAACGTAGATCAGCAGGATGCCTATTAGAAACGTGGGAAGGCTGACCCCAATGAGAGATCCGGTCATGATCACGTTCGAGGCCCAGCCGTCGCGTCGTATCGCAGTGAAGACGCCGAGTACGATGCCGATCACGATCGCGAAGAGGCCGCTGACGGCTGCCAGTTCCAGCGTTGCGGGCGCGCGTTCGGCGATGATGTCGGCCACAGGGCGACCCTGCCTGTAGCTGACGCCGAAATTGCCCTGCACCGCGTTCTCGAGAAAGCGCCAGTATTGCACGGGGAACGGCTGGTCTAGCCCGAGTTGCGTGCGCAGGCGTTCGATGTCCGCCTGGGTGCGTTCCTGGCCAAGCATGTTGTCGATCGGATCGCCCACGAACCGGAACATTGAGAACGCCACGAGGCCGACGATGAGCAGCACGACGACGGACTGGAAGATGCGGCGAATGATGTAGTTCAGCACTTGGCTTCCCCGTGACCGTTACGGCGAAGAAGGCGCAGGCGGAGAGCGAATCCGGCCCGCCCGGAGGCGGGCCGACGGTGCAGCGTCCGCCAGGTCAGTTGACCCTTACCCAACGCAGGATGAAGAAGTTGTCCGGTCGCTGCGTCAGCTCGACATTTGACTGGGCGCCCCAAACGAGCGGCTGGACGTACATCGTCACGTAGGCATGCTCGTCCTGATAGAGCGCCGTCACCTCGTCCAGCATCGCCTGCCGCTTGGTGTCGTCGATCTCGGACTGGATCATCGGCAGGAGTTCATCGATTCGGGCATTCGAGTATCCCCCGAAGTTCCAGCTGCCAAGCTTCTTCTCGCTGTTCGGCGTGGACGCGAGGAAACGGATCGGATGCTCGTGATCAAAGGTGCCTGGTGACCAGCCAAGCATGTACATGTCAAAGTTGTCCTCCCGCAGTTCCGGCCAGTAGTTACGGACCGGCATCGCGTCGAGTTCGGCCGTGACGCCCACCTGAGCCAGCATTCCGACGACGGCCTGGCAGACAGCCTCGTCGTTCAGGTAGCGGTCGTTCGGGCACTTGAGACCGAAGCCGAACCCGTCTGGATAGCCAGCCTCGGCGAGCAAGGTCCTTGCGCTGTCCGGATCGAATGCCGGGCGCATGTCATTTGCCGTGGAAAAGCCTCGCATCGCGGGACTGACAAGCTGGCTTGCCGGTTCGGCGCTGCCGCGCATGATGGTCTGCAGGATGGCAGGCACGTTGATCGCGCTTGCCACCGCCTCGCGCACGCGCACGTCACCGAAAGGATTCGGATCACCTGTGTTGGGGCCGTATTTCAGGGCTTCCGCTTCGTGGGCGAAGCCAAGCATGATGACGCGGGCCTCGATGCCCCGGATGACCTTGACCGCGTCATGGCCGGACAGCCGCTCGGCGTCCTGGATTGGCACCGGGTTGATCAGGTCAACATCGCCCGAAAGCAGGGCGGCGACGGCCGTGGCCGGGTTCTGAATGGGCAGGAAAGTCGCCTCGGTGATGTTGTGCTCGACTTCGCCCCACCAGTTGCCAAATGGCCGGAGAACCGTCTCCAGTCCGGGCTGGCGGCCGCTCAGCACGAAGGCGCCGGTGCCGTTGGCGTTGAGCGTGGCATGGTTGCCAGACTCCTTGTCTGGCCGTGCCGCGCCGTTCGCTTCGGCCCAGCCTGCATCCATCATCATCCAGTTGGCGATCGAGTCCGGGAAGATCGGGTTCGGCACGTTGGTCATGACGTCGATCGTGAAGTCGTCAACCTTGGTCACGTCCGATACGGTCGCAAACCAGCTGCGCACGTCCGACGCTTCCGATGATGCGCGTTCGTAGGAAAAGATCACGTCGTCAGCGTCGAACTCACTTCCATCGTGGAACGTGACACCCTGACGGAGGAAGAAACGCCAGCCGGCGCCGTCGCCGATGGGTTCCCAGCCCGTGGCCAGCGCGGGCTCGATCGACATGTCCCTGCCGCGGCGCACGAGGCCCTCGTAGACGTTGTTCAGGAAGCCGAGGACCGGCGCCGAACTCACGGCATGCGGATCCATCGTCTGCGGGTCGGTGGTGCCGGCCCATCTGAATGTTTCGGCATGCGTGCCGGCGGCGATGCCGGTTGCCAATAGGAAAACCAGTGCACTGGATGAAGCTCTTGCTGTCATTGTATCCCCCTTTGTGTCAGCAGGCGTCACTCTGGCATGTTTGTCGCAGATGGCAAGGCACGGTCGTTTTGGATTCCGCGATGGATGCATGCCGACAATGCTCGCAATGGCGACAAGGCGATGGATCCCGCGAGTCGCGATGCCGGACCAGAATGGCCATGGAGAAGCCGATCGGTGGGTTCGGCACCTTGCGAAGCAATGCACTTCAAGGATCGGAGAGCGGCTTGTGCACCGCCCTCCGGGCTGTTCTTGCTTCAATCGAAGCTGAAATACTTGAACTTGGCCGTATCGTCCGGTGCCACGATGGTCTGGATGTCGGAACTCATGCCCCAGTTCAGCACCTGGTGGTGGATCGGGACGTAGATCTGCTCGTCCTGGACCGCCTGCCAGATCTCGGCGATCATGCTGTTGCGCTTCGGCAGGTCCGTCTCGGAAGCGAGCGCCTCGATCTTGGCATCAAGGCTGGCGTCACCGAAGCGCGTGCCGTTCCACGATCCGTACTTTTCGTCCTTCGAATGAACGAGGAAGTTGAAGATGTATTCGGAATCGTAGGTCGGGACGCCCCAGCCGAGCATGTAGAAGTCGGTTTCCAGCTTGTTGATCAGCGGAAAGTGCTGGGCCTTTGGCAAGGCTTCCAGGGTTACCGTGACACCGATCTGCGCCAGCATTCCGACCGCCGCCTGGCATATGGCCTCGTCGTTGATGTAGCGGTCGTTCGGGCAGTTGAGCCGGATCGAGAACCCGTCTCCATAGCCGGCCTCGGCCATGAGCGCCTTTGCGGCGTCGACGTCGTGGCCTGGAACCTGATCCAGCGCGGCGGTCCAGCCGTTGACAAAGGGCGGCATGATGACCCCCGCCGGCTGAGACTGCTCACGCATCACGACCTTCATTATGGCATCGCGGTTGATCGCGATGTTGAATGCCCGTCTTACTTGGATGTCTGCGAGCGGGTTTTTCCCGTCGACATTGTCCGTGGCCAGGTCGTCATCGCCGACATTCATTCCGAAGAAGATCACGCGGTTTTGCGGCGCAGTTCGCACGTCCAGCCCGTCGCTTGCGGCGACGCGCGACAAGTCTTGCACCGGCACGTCCTGGATGAAGTCGACCTCGCCGGAGAGGAGCGCAGCGACCCGGGTCGCGGCGTTCTGGATCGGCGTGTAGACGATTTCCGTCACCTCCATCGGGAACTCGCCCTTGCCCCAGTAGTCCTCGTTGATCGTGAGCACCGTCTTTGCGTCGGGCTCGCGGCTCACGAGCTTGTATGGACCCGTCCCGTTGGCGTTCTTGGCTGCGTAGGTGTCCTCGCCGCCTTCGTAGTCCTGCACCTTCACCGCGTTGTTCGCCTCGGCCCAGCCCTTGTCGATGATGAAGAGGTTGGTGAGGTTGGATGGCATGATCGGGTTCGGTCCGTCGGTGACGATCTCGAACTCGAACTTGCCGGGCGCGCGCACTTCCTTGACCGAGGCGAGGAGCTCCTTGTAGTCGCTGTCCGGAGTCATGGCGCGATTGAACGAGAAGACCGCGTCCTCGCTGTCGAACTCCGCGCCGTCGTGGAAGCTCACGCCTTCGCGCAGCTTGAAGACCCACACGTTCGGATCGCTTTCCGACGGGCCCCATTCGGTGGCCAACGCCGGCACGATCGCGCCGGTCATGTCCCGCATTACCAGTGGTTCCATGATCTGGTGCGCCAGCGCGGAAGTCGGGCCTTCGTTCTGTGCGTGCGGGTCCAGCGTCAGCGAGTCGCCCGCCCGCGCCCAGCGCAGCGCTTCGGCACTCGCTCCCAGCGAAGTCGCTGCAAGCAACGCTGCTGCAATTGTCAGACATTTGGTCTGCATGATCTGTCCTCCTTGTTAGACGGGCTGAAGTAATGGCCCTGCGTACGGATTTGCAATGGGGCATTTGCCGCACGCGTGGAACTGCGTCCTGAGGTCGAAGGCGGCTTCCATGCGGGCCCTTGGGTCACCTTGGCCTCAGTCAAGGCTGAAATACTTGAACTTGGCCGTGTCGTCGGATGCCGCGATGGTCCGGATGCTCGATTTCATGCCCCAGTTGAGCACCTGGTGGTGGATCGGGACATAGATCTGCTCGTCCTGAACCGCCCGCCATATCTCGGCG
>JAJEFO010000062.1 GCA_022820365.1 Silicimonas sp. | reverse complement strand
GCTTTCTGCCGGGAACGGCCCAGGAATACGGTGGCGTGATCAAGCACGGGGCCAAGCTCCTGTTCGCCTATGGCGAGGCCACCGTGCCCAAGGTCACCGTGATCACCCGCAAGGCTTATGGCGGCGCCTATGTCGTGATGGCGTCAAAGCACCTGCGTGGAGACTTCAACTATGCTTGGCCGACCGCACAGGTCGCCGTCATGGGTGCGAAGGGAGCGACCGAGATCCTCTATCGTTCCGAGTTGAAAGACCCCGAAAAGATCGCCGCTCGAACTGAGGAGTACGAGCGAAACTTCGCAAATCCGTTCCGGGCGGCCGAGCGCGGCTTCGTTGATGAGGTCATCATGCCGCATTCCACGCGGCTTCGCGCATGCCGCGCCTTTGCTTCGCTGAGGTCGAAGAGCCTCAACAATCCATGGAAAAAGCACGACAATATTCCGCTTTGAGCCGCCAGACGACATGCAGCTTTCTTGCCACATATTCGCCGAATTCGATGCGCAGCAACTAAGGTCTGGAAACCTTGTGCCAAAGTGCGCTAGGCAGGAACTGTCCTTCAAGGCGTGGCGCCCTTATCCGGGGTTTCGCCGTTGGGACGAAGTTGGCACTTCGGAGGCATATCCGGGTGTAGTGGCTAAATTAACGGGCCGATTTGCTGACGCGGCCTTGACGGATCGAAGGAGACAGCCATGTCGTTCACAGTCAAAACTCTTCTTGCACTTTGCATGCTCACCTTGGTCGCTGCATGCGACCAGGGCGAAACCATGGAAGAAATGCCCATGGTCATGGAAGAAGAGCCTATGTCGAAGATGTAAGACTCTTCCCCGGCCGGGCGCGGTCAGCGCCCGGTCCGTGGCCCCGCCGACGGAGGCCGGGCCATGCTGAGGCACAAGGGCTTCCCCAGCCGCCTGCGCGGCACCGATTTCCAGTTCACGATCCGGCACGCGAACCCTGACGGGCCGACTCCGCTCGTTGTGCGCGAGCGGCATGCAGATCGCAGACCTGCCGCCTGCGCAGCCGATGCGGCATTCATGTCATGCCTTTGGACCCATTTCGGTCGGGACCCGTTTGTCCGCGGCAACCTGGATGCAGGGCGACTTTCCTGGGTTTTCGGGCGCGAGGTGATTCCCGCCGAAGATCCGTTTGATCCCGCATGCTATGAGAGCATGCTCGTCATTGACGAGAATCGCGCTCGAACCTCCTTTCCCGGGGCCTTCAATGGAAAGTGCATGCCATGACTTTCCGCAGCGCGACAACTTCGAGTTTCGGTTGTGCCGGTTCCTTCACGCAGCGGCACGAGGAAATTGCCCGACTCTGGGCAAGCGCACCTCCAGCGAAAGGTGAACATGTCCGGAAACGCGCCAGAAGGACATGGCTACGCAAAGGGTGCTTTCGGCGCGTTCGCTCGCAGCCACTCCGGGGCTGGCAGCATGTGACGACGGAGCGGATCCCGGGCGGCCTGCCGTCGGTGGCCTCGCGGGATGTGTCGCAGGAGACATCGTCGATGAGGGTAGCTGACTCAAGAGAGCCGCTGCAGGCGCATCGGCCCATGAAGATTGAGGCGCGGGTGGGCGCGGGTTCGCGGCGAGATCACTGGAAGACGGGCTGTTCGGGACGACCTGCAGGGACAACCCTGCTTGATTTTGGGTCGAATCTCGACCGATTGGAGAGTTGACATGTTCAGCAAGATCTTGATCGCGAACCGTGGCGAAATCGCATGCCGGGTCATCAAGTCGGCGCGCAAAATGGGCATCCCGACGGTCGCAATTTATTCCGATGCAGACAAGGGGGCGCTGCATGTCAGGATGGCAGACGAAGCCGCGAACGTCGGTCCCCCGCCGGCGAGCGAGTCCTATATCAACATCGAACGGGTCATGGACGCGATTCGCCAGACGGGCACGGAGGCCGTGCATCCCGGCTACGGCTTCCTCTCGGAGAACCCGAAGTTCGCGGACGCACTCGAGGCGGCGGACGTCACGTTCATCGGCCCGCCCAAGCCTGCCATCGAGGCGATGGGTGACAAGATCACGTCCAAGAAGGTGGCGCAGGACGCGGGCGTTTCCACCGTGCCGGGCTACATGGGGCTGATCGAGAGTGCGGACGAGGCGGTGCGGATCAGTGGAGAGATCGGCTACCCCGTGATGATCAAGGCGAGTGCGGGCGGAGGCGGCAAGGGCATGCGGATCGCCTGGAATGACGACGAGGCGCGTGAGGGATTTCAGTCATCCAGGAACGAGGCGGCCGCGAGTTTTGGCGACGACCGCATCTTCATTGAGAAGTTCGTCACCGAGCCGCGCCATATCGAAATTCAGGTGCTGGCGGATTCTTTCGGCAACACGATCTACCTGAATGAACGCGAATGCTCGATCCAGCGTCGCAACCAGAAGGTTGTCGAAGAGGCTCCGTCGCCGTTTCTGGATGATGCGACGCGCAGGGCCATGGGTGAACAGGCGTGCGCACTTGCAGCAGCGGTGGGATATGCAAGTGCAGGAACGGTCGAGTTCATCGTCGATGGCGAGAGGAACTTCTACTTTCTCGAAATGAACACCCGGCTCCAGGTCGAGCATCCCGTGACCGAGCTCATCACCGGCGTGGATCTGGTCGAGCAGATGATTCGCGTGGCGGCCGGCGAGAAGCTGGAACTGTCCCAGCCGGACATCGGCATCAGCGGCTGGGCGCTCGAAAGCCGGCTCTATGCCGAAGACCCCTATCGCGGCTTCCTCCCGTCGATCGGGCGCCTGACGCGCTACCGTCCTCCTGCGGAGGTCACGGGCGAGTCTTTTGCGGTCCGGAATGATACGGGTGTGTTCGAGGGCGGCGAGATTTCGATGCATTACGACCCGATGATCGCCAAGCTTTGCACCTGGGCACCTGATCGCACATCGGCCCTGAAGGAAATGCGGCAGGCGCTGGATGCGTTTGAGCTGGAGGGAATCGGCCATAACATTCCCTTCCTCTCAGCTGTCATGGACCATCCGAAGTTCATCGCCGGCGACATGACGACGGCATTCATTGCTGAGGAATTCCCGGACGGATTTGACGGCGTCGAACTGGACGAGGCAACCCTCCGGCGAATCGTCGCCGCGTCCGCGGCAATGCATCGCGTGGCGGAAATTCGTCGGACTCGCATCTCGGGCCGCATGGACAACCATGCCCGACACGTGGGGCGTGACTGGGTGATTTCGCTGCAGGGTGTGTCCATTCCGGTCAGGATCACGGCTGATCGTGACGGTGCCGACGTTAGGTTCGAGAACGACGAGGTGATGCGTGTCGAAAGCGATTGGCTTCCCGGTCAGCAGCTTGCAAGGCTGGCCGTGGACGGCGAAGACCTCATTCTAAAGGTCGAGAGCCGCAGCCAGGGGTTCCGGATTCGCTATCGCGGGGCCGACCTGATGGTAACGCTGAGAACCCCGCGTCAGGACGAACTGGCGGCGCGGATGCCCGAGAAAACGCCACCCGACACCTCGAGGCTCTTGCTTTGCCCGATGCCGGGGCTGGTCGTGAAGATCGACGTGGAAGAAGGCCAGGAGGTTCAAGAAGGCCAGGCACTTTGCACGATTGAGGCCATGAAGATGGAAAACATCCTTCGTGCCGAAAGAAGGGGCTTGGTTGCCAGGATAAATGTCGGCGAAGGCGACAGCCTGGCGGTGGACGATGTCATACTGGAATTCGAATGATGCGACCTGAACTCCAGCACCTGACCGGAATTGCAGAACGAAGCGTGCATAATTGCGATACTCTCATCATGGCTGTTCGCGCGGTACCGGCATACGCCTTGGGTCAGCCACCATCGAGTGCGTCGCGCAGTTCCTGCTTACGAATCGGGAGGTTGTCGATGGAGCGCGTTATTTCGCGCACATCGCGCGGAAACGGTTTCCGCAGGATGACGCGACCGTCCTTGCTGACGACGATAAGCATGAAACCGCGCGGGCGGAACTCGCGGCGAATTTCGGTTTCGTCGGCAGGTGCCGAGTCGGCAATCAGGACGACATCCCGCTTCACGAGCTCGTCGATGCGCGCGGCCAGAAGCTCCATCTGCGTGCGGAAGGCCGGATCCTGCGGCGCGTCCGAAAAGACGATCAATGGCCGCGCGACCCACTTGAACCTGTCCAGATCGATGTCCTGCGCTTCAAAGACGGTGGAGGGTTCGGCCTGCCATGCGGTCACGACCGAGTCTGCCGAATCGCCGGCATCCGTCGCCGCTGCCGCGCACGGAGCAAGGCCTGCCAGCAATACGGCAATGAATGCTGGTGTGATGCGTGATGTCATGCCACCTCCATATGCCCCGAATATAAGCCGAATTCGCAGGAATCGAAGGGGTCTTGAGGAAACCTGGCAAAACGGGGGTCCGCGATGAACGACTGGAAGGAACTTGCCGAGAAGGAACTTCGCGGCGGAAGCGTCGAGGAAATTGAACGCGAGACGCTGGAGGGCATACGCGTAAAGCCGCTCTACACGGCCGAGGACGCCAGGAGTCTCTCCCACATGGATGGCCTGCCCGGGTTCCCTCCATTCACGCGAGGCGTGAGGGCGACCATGTATGCAGGCCGGCCGTGGACCATCAGGCAGTATGCCGGGTTCTCGACGGCTGAGGAAAGCAACGCATTCTATCGGCGCAACCTTGCGGCTGGACAGCAGGGCGTCAGCGTCGCGTTCGATCTGGCCACGCACCGTGGATATGACAGCGATCATCCGCGCGTCCTGGGTGACGTGGGAAAGGCCGGCGTTGCGATCGACAGCGTCGAAGACATGAAGATCCTCTTTGACGGAATTCCACTGGACCAGGTCAGCGTGTCAATGACAATGAACGGTGCCGTGATTCCCGTGCTCGCGAATTTCATCGTGACGGGAGAAGAGCAGGGGCACGAGAAGTCGGTGCTTGCCGGCACGATTCAGAACGACATCCTGAAGGAGTTCATGGTGCGGAACACCTATGTCTATCCGCCCGAGCCTTCGATGCGGATCGTGGGTGACATCATACAGTATGCTTCCGAGCACATGCCGAAGTTCAATTCGATCTCGATTTCCGGCTATCACATGCAGGAGGCGGGAGCGAACCTCGTGCAGGAGCTTGCCTACACGCTTGCGAACGGGCGAGAGTATTGCCGTGCGGCGATCGCGCGCGGCATGGACGTGGACACGTTCGCCGGACGACTCAGCTTCTTTTTTGCCATTGGCATGAATTTCTTCATGGAAGTCGCCAAGCTCCGTGCGGCCAGGCTGCTGTGGAACCGGGTCATGGATGAGTTCGAGCCGCGCAATCCTCGCTCCAGAATGCTGCGGACACACTGCCAGACGTCGGGCGTGAGTCTCCAGGAACAGGATCCCTACAACAACGTGATACGGACCGCCTATGAAGCAATGAGCGCGGTGCTGGGCGGTACGCAGTCACTGCACACGAACGCGCTCGACGAGGCGATTGCGCTGCCGACCGATTTCTCCGCAAGGATCGCCAGGAACACGCAGCTGATACTGCAGGAGGAGACCGGAATCGCGGATGTCGTCGATCCGCTGGCAGGATCCTACTACGTCGAGACCCTGACCGCTCAGCTGGCCGAGAAGGCTTGGGAGCTCATGGAGGAAATCGAGGAACTGGGCGGCATGACAAAGGCGGTTGCCACGGGCATGCCGAAGCTGCGAATCGAGGAGAGCGCGGCGAGGCGCCAGGCGATGATTGACCGGGGCGACGAGGTGATCGTCGGGGTCAACAAGTACGGCGTAACGGACGAGGAGGAGATCGACATTCTCGAAATCGACAACGAGGAGGTGCGCAAGGCGCAAGTCGCGCGGCTCGAAGAGGTGCGGGACAACCGTGATCCGGCTGCCTGCGAAGCGGCACTTGCAGAACTGGAACGGGTCGCGCGCGAGGGCGGAAACCTGCTTCGCGCCTCGGTCGAGGCAGCCCGCGCAAGGGCTACAGTGGGAGAGATCAGCATGGCGATGGAAAAGGTGTTCGGTCGCCATCGGGCCGAGATCAGGACGCTTGCGGGGGTGTACGGTGCTGCGTACGAGGGCGATGAAGGCTTTGAAGCGATCCAGAGGGAAGTGGCATCGTTCGAGGAGGACGAAGGGCGCCGTCCGCGCATGCTGGTGGTCAAGCTGGGCCAGGATGGCCATGACCGCGGGGCGAAGGTGATTGCCACGGCCTTTGCGGACATCGGATTTGACGTGGACGTCGGGCCTTTGTTCCAGACACCGGAAGAGGCCGCTCAGGACGCGGTCGACAATGATGTCCACGTGGTGGGAATTTCCTCTCAAGCCGCCGGACACAAGACGCTCGCACCTAGGTTGATCGAAGCGCTCAAGGAAAGGGATGCCGAAGAAATCCTGGTGATTTGCGGCGGCGTGATTCCGCAGCAGGACTACGGGTTTCTCAAGGAAGCTGGCGTCAAGGCCGTCTTTGGACCTGGCACGAACATTCCAGCCGCCGCGTCGGACATAGTCCGGCTGATTCGCGAGGCGCGAAGCTAGCGCGACGATTGCCTTGAGTCATGGGCGTTGCCCGAGACGGCCGCCGTGAATCGGCTGGCGCAAGCCGGCCACGCATGAGGCGATTTGCGCTTGCAGAGACGCCCCGCATCCGCATCTTTCCACTATGGAATTCTCTCTGGAACTTGACCACTTGGCGGTCGTCTGCCGTTCGATTGATGAGGGCGTGGAGGCTGTCGAGCGCGCGCTTGGAACTGAAATGTCGCCGGGCGGCAAGCACGCTGCCATGGGAACGCACAACGCGCTCCTCTCGCTTGGCCCGGATGTGTATCTTGAGGTCATTTCCGTGGATCCGGCCGCTCCACGGCCAGACCGCAAGCGCTGGTTCAATCTAGACAATCATGCCGGGCCGCCGCTGCTTGCAAACTGGATTTGCCGCACGAACGACCTGGCAGGGGCGCTCGATGCCGCTCCTGAAGGGACCGGAACACCCTTGGCACTTGCCCGCGGGGAACTAGCATGGCGCATGGCCGTTGACGAGAGCGGGAGGCTTCCTTTTGACGGCGCGATGCCTGCCCTCATCCAATGGGACACTGGTGCTCATCCGTGCAAGAACTTGCCCGACGCCGGCCTGAGGCTCGATTCCCTGGACGTGTTCCACCCAGAGGCGTCCGATCTGCTCCAAGTCTTCCCGGCACTGAAGACGCTTGGTTCGGTCGCGGTCCGGCACGGATCCGGAAAGCGACTTGTGGCGCGGATTTCGACGCCGGACGGGATGCGGGTGCTGCAATGATCATCCGGCCAGCGGTTGAAGGCGATGCCGGGCGACTTGCCGAAATCCAGAATCCGGTCATCCGGGACACCGCGATCACCTTCAATCCGAAGGTGCGGAGCAAGGCGGAAATGCGAACCGCCATTCGTGACCTTCCTTGCTTTCTCGTCGTGGAGGATGGCGGGCGCGTGCTGGGCTTTGCATGCTACGATCAGTTTCGGAAGGGGCCCGGATACGCGCGCACCGCCGAACACACCATCGTCATTTCCGAAGAGGTGCGCGGCCAAGGAATGGGGCGCGCACTGATGGGTGCAGTCGAGGAACATGCGCGCGACGCCGGAATTGGGTCGATCTGGGCGGGCGTAAGCGGCGAGAACCCGTCCGGAGTGGCGTTTCACGCAAGCCTCGGATTCGAGGAAGTCGCGCGACTGCCAAAGGTCGGATACAAGTTCGGCCGCTGGATGGATCTGGTGCTCTTGCGCAAGTGCCTTGACGAGGCCTGTCGCTGACAGGCTGACTTCGGCCCAGGTCCGAACTTGCCCAGGCTGCCGACCGCCGTTTGCGTTTGAAGGTGGGGCAGAAGCCGACACCTGATCAATGGCCATGCGGGGCGCCCGCAACGCAAGAATTGCCTGCTGCATGATCTGGCAATCAACGCGGTTTTTCGCACGTAAGGACCGCGTACATGCATTTATTCTTGCTTTGTTCCCATGATTCGGGTATGCATGCCGCGACGCGCGGAACGAACGAAATCCAAGTCGGTTCCACGCGTTGACTGACGTTTGCGTGTTCGGCTTCATGCCATGCACGTCTCACGGCAACTTGGGACGTTTTCGGTTGGCGGGCGCGGAAGCCGCGCTCGTTGCGGAATAAATCAAGTGTTAACCTTTGCCGGGTGCGTGTATTGTCGCGCGAAGGCAAGATTCGATTGGGGGGAAGGTACATGGCCGGTTCGGTGAACAAGGTAATTCTGGTAGGCAACCTGGGCCAAGATCCGGAAGTGCGCACGTTCCAGAGCGGTGGGAAGGTCTGCAATTTCAGCATTGCAACTTCTGAGACGTGGAAGGATCGCAACACGGGAGAGCGTCGCGAGAAGACTGAATGGCATCGGGTAGCGATTTTCGCCGAAGGTCTTGTTCGCATTGCCGAGCAATATTTGACCAAAGGCTCGAAGGTATATGTCGAAGGGCAGCTCGAGACCCGGAAATGGCAAGATCAGACCGGCAACGACCGTTACACGACCGAGGTCGTGCTGCGACCCTACCGTGGTGAACTGACAATGTTGGGCGGCCGAGGCGAGCGAGGAAGTGCCGGTGGGCAGTACAATGATGCCGGCGCGGGCCCGCCGCCCGCGGACGAAGGTGGCCGGTACTCGGCAAGCCAGGATCTTGACGACGAAATTCCGTTCTGAGCAGGGCTGGACGCTCGACGGGATGCACTGACCGGCCGCGGCTCGGACGGGCGGCGCGGCAAGCTGCGAAATCTTCGAGAACGACCTCGTCCGCACCATCTGCACAATGCGACATGCACAAGTGCAATGACCGCTTCAGGACGTCGCATTGTGCAGGGCGCGTCCTTTGGCCCGCGTTCAACAATTGCCTGACAATGCCTGGGTGACCCGCAGTGCAGGAAATGCGCGCTATGAACTTGGCGACGTCTCACGCATGAGTGTGTCGGGTCTTCGGGTGCAGGGAGTTCTCCAGCAGATTCTCGGACTCATGCAGCACATGCTCGGCCTGTCCTACGATCAACGGATCCGGAACGCCTACGACATTTGCGTCCTTTCCAGGGTATTCGAGGCTATTCAGGAAATGCTGCATGCAGGCAATTCTGGCCCTCTTCTTGTCGTTCGACTTTATGATCGTCCACGGCGCGTCGGCAGTGTCCGTATAGAAGAACATGGCTTCCTTGGCCTCGGTGTAGGCACCCCACTTGCCCAGGCTGGCGCGATCGACCGGTGACAGCTTCCAACGCTTCAGCGGATCGGACTCACGAGAATCGAAGCGGTTCCTTTGCTCATCCTGGGTAACGGAAAACCAATACTTGTAGAGCCGGATGCCCGATCGGACGAGCATTCGTTCCAGCTCCGGGGCCTCGCGCATGAACTCGAGATACTCGTTCGGAGAGCAAAACCCCATGACACGTTCCACGCCTGCGCGGTTGTACCAGGACCGGTCATAGAACACCATTTCGCCAGCCGTGGGCAGGTGCTCGATATACCGCTGGAAGAACCACTGCCCCTTTTCGGTGTTCGTAGGCTTGTTCAATGCGGCGACCCTTGCGGTTCGAGGATTGAGATGCTCCATGAATCGCTTGATCGTGCCTCCCTTGCCCGCAGCATCTCGGCCTTCGAAGAGCAGGACGAATTTCTGACCCGATTCCTGTGCCCAGATCTGCACCTTCAACAACTCGGCTTGCAATTTTGCCTTACGCCCCTCGTAGGAACGGCGGGACAGCCGTTCAGAATAAGGGTACTTTCCACGCTCGAACGCATCGCGGACTTCCTCAATTTTGTTCGGACTGGAACTCCCTGCGCCTTTCTCTTCCGTTGCCTTGGCGGAGTTGGTAGCCATGATATGTCTCCTGTACAGCCCGGTTGAGGCGCGCGCGTGCTACAGATCGAATCGGTCAAGGTGTTGCGGTTCGCGACCTGCCAGCCTGGGTTCGATCTGAGAATTGCAAAGAGCGCGGCACGGCAAGCGTTTGCACGGCATAGCCCATTGCGGTCGTGACGTCCACAAATGCATGTCGGACAGGGGCTGCAAGATCTGATTTCACAGGCGTGGCATGACGGAGGAGAGGCGGCCCCTGCTTCCAGTGACGCAACAGGTCAGACAGATTGTCTCAAGGCTGGCGAGCCTGTTCCTTGGCTCTTTCGCAACTCACTTGATCAATTTGCCCATGGCCACGGCGGTGTCGCACATGCGGTTCGAGAATCCCCATTCGTTGTCGTACCAGGTGAGAATCCGCACCATGTTGCCGTCAATGACCTTGGTCTGATCCATGTGAAAGATCGACGAATGCGGGTCGTGGTTGAAGTCGTTCGACACCAACGGCTCGTCCGTGTAGCCTAGAACGCCTTTCAATGCTCCACCGGCAGCCTCCCGGATCGCGGCATTCACCTCGCCTGCATCCGTGGCGCGCGATGCCTCGAACACGAGATCGACAACCGAGACATTGGGTGTCGGAACCCGAATTGCGACGCCGTCAAGCTTGCCGTTGAGTTCGGGCAGGACCAGGCCGACGGCCTTGGCTGCTCCCGTCGAGGTCGGGATCATGTTCAGTGCGGCAGCCCTCGCCCGGTAGAGGTCCTTGTGCATCGTATCAAGCGTCGGCTGATCGCCCGTGTAGGAGTGGATCGTGGTCATGAAGCCCTTGGTGATGCCGATCGAGTCGTTCAGGACCTTGGCAACCGGCGAAAGGCAGTTCGTCGTGCAGGAAGCATTGGACACCACGATGTCGTCCGAAGTCAGGGTGTCGTGGTTGACCCCATAGACGATTGTCTTGTCGACATTCGTTGCCGGTGCCGAAACCAGCACCCGAGAAGATCCGTTCTTCAGATGCGCTTCGCACTTTTCCTTCGAAGTGAAGATGCCGGTACATTCCAGCACGACGTCGACATGCTCCCATGGTAGTTCGGAAGGGTCGCGAATTGCCGTGACCGCAATGGGGCCGCGACCCACGTCGATCATGGAATCCCCGCTTTTGACTTCGACCGGAAACCGCCCGTGCACCGAATCATACCTGAGCAGGTGTGCGTTGGTTTCGACCGGCCCAAGATCGTTGACCGCCACCACTTCGATGTCGGTTCGCCCGCTTTCGATGACGGCACGCAGAACATTGCGTCCAATACGGCCAAATCCGTTAATTGCCACACTTACAGCCAAGTCATTCTCCTCTCGTGATGCGACCGCGAATGTCCGGACCATGCCTTGGAAATCGAGGTCTCGGAAACGTCGTGCGCCAAAACCGCCGGCTCGTCGCTGCGCGCAGGCCATCGGCAATTCTTCCGGCAACGGCGCGGTCCGACCGGTCCTTGCGCACCTTATGGCAAGAAGTCATGCGCAGCAAAAGGGCAAAGGCTCAGGAAATCGGCAGGAGTGCCCGCAGCGACGATCAGAGCTTCGCTGCTGCAGGCGAAACTCCGGGATTCGGGGGCCGCGGCTTCGGTCGAACCAAGTTCTTCCGCCGGGCACCATCAAGCAGGGTTACCCAATTCCGCCGTCGATCATTCGTCGCGCAAGGTGAAGATAGGCCTCGGCAACCGGTCCACCCTTCAGCACCACCGGCGTGCCCTCGTCGCCGGACACACGTACATCCAGGGAAAGGGGAATTTCTCCAAGGAACGGCACGCCAAGCGCTTCGGCCTCGGACCTGGCGCCGCCGTGTCCGAAGAGATGTGCCTCGTTGCCGCAATTGGGGCAGACATAGGTCGACATGTTTTCAATCAGTCCCAGGACCGGGGCCTTGAGGGTTCGAAACATGTCGACCGCCTTGCGCACGTCCAGCAGCGCGACATCCTGCGGGGTCGAAACCACGATGCACCCCGTGACCTGCGTCCGCTGGCACAGAGTCAGTTGGACGTCGCCGGTGCCAGGCGGCAAGTCGATGATCAGAACGTCCAGGCTTCCCCACTGCACTTGCCCGAGCATTTGCTGAAGCGCACCCATTAACATCGGTCCCCTCCAGACCACGGCTTTCGATGGCTCCACCATGAAGCCGATCGACATCAGCGTGACTCCATGTGACTGGAGGGGGATTATGACCTTCCCGTCTGGCGAGGACGGTCTCTTCATGACCCCCATCATCTTGGGCTGGGATGGTCCGTAGATGTCGGCATCGAGGAGCCCGACGCGCCGGCCCTCGCTTGCCAATGCAACCGCAAGATTGGACGCGACCGTCGACTTTCCGACGCCCCCTTTTCCAGACCCGATGGCAATGATTCTGTCGACACCCGAAACCGGGTTCTGGGTGGCCTGCCGTGGTTCAGGATGCCGTCCGACCTTGAGTGACGGGGGAGCCTTTGGGGGCTGTGATTCATGTGCCGTCAGGACGACCGAGACCGATTCCACGCCGTCCATGCCAGCCACTGCCGCCTCGGCTTCGGCTCGTGCGGCCTCTAGGGACCGTGCGGCTTCGGGGCTCTCGGCTTCAATCACGAAATGCACGGAACCGCCTTCGATGCGGAGCGCGCGCACGAGATCCCGCGACACCAGGTCGCCGCCCCCTAGCACCGGCACCGACTTCAGCCGCGCGACGATGTCGTCGTGTTTGACAGCCAAGTGGATTCTCCCTTTCCCATGCCCTGCGTAGATTGCGCGCTTCGGCTGCAGGAGCAAGCGCTGAACGAGCCCCCGTGAGGCGTGTGGTGCCTGCCGATCCCTCGCGGATGCTCGTGCATGCGACAGTCATGTCCTTTCGGCATAGCCGCATTGCAGAAACACTCATTGTGCAGGCGCAGCACAAAAATATGTTCGTGAACGGCAACACATGGTGCGTTGCCAGAAATCTGTGAAAGGACGGATCATGAGTGACACGATTCTCGCACATATGCACCCCAGCAGTGGACTTGGGGTGTTTCTCAAGTCTCTCTCGGGACGCATTGCCAGGTATCGGGTGTATCGCAGGACGCTGGCTGAACTGGAGGCGCTAGGCGCGCACGAGCTTGAAGACGTTGGCCTGACGCACGGCACGATCCGGGAAGTCGCCTATCGGTCGGTCTACGGCACACAGGGAACGTAATTTTTGAGTCTGGGCTCCCGGCTTGGTGACGATGTCCCATTCCTCCCTGGCGTCGTCGTCGAGCGACTGGCTTGGCGGCCCTTGCGGGCCCAACGCGATGGCGGCGGCACTCCTCCCATGCCGCCGCCATTTCTGATTCTGGATTGACCTCTTCGACCGTCTTTGCCGGGAAAGGGTTCAGATCTGCCTTTCAGGCATCTGCACGACCAGGCCGTCCAGTGCATCGGTGACCTTGAGCTGACAGGTCAGCCGCGAGCGCGCCGGATTCGGTTCATAGGCGAATTCGAGCATGTCTTCTTCCATCGCGTCGATGGGCGGCAGCTTCCCGGTCCAGTCGGGATGTACGTAGACGTGGCAGGTCGAGCAGGCGCAGGCGCCACCGCAGTCAGCCTCGATGCCGGGTATGGCGTTGTCACGGGCACCTTCCATGACGGTCAGCCCGTTCCGCACGTCCACGACGTGCTCGGTTCCATTGTACTCGATATAGGTGATCTTCGCCATGGAGGTCCCCTCGATTCGCTGGGCCCTTAATTATGCTGCCTCGAAGTCCCTTGCCACCCCTTCTTGAGTGCCACGCCTTCCCGGGCCACCCTGATTGATGGTCGATGCAAACAACATCAGGGTATTGCATCAGGAAGCAAATGTTCTATCTTTGTTCGTATGACTGAGCCACATGTCCCCATGCAGATTTGGCCCCGCCCGCCCAATTGCCTGCCGCATGATCAGCTTGACTTGCCGCCGAACGGCGCCCGCGTCGCTGTGGCGGGCCTTGTCATCGTGCGACAGCGTCCCGGTACGGCGAAAGGCGTGATCTTCATCACGCTTGAAGACGAAACCGGCATCTCGAATGTCATTGTCTGGCGCAAGAACTACGAACGCTTTCGCCGGGCGGTGATTGCGGGGCGAGCGCTCAGGGTGACGGGTCGCGTCGAGCGGTCGAGTGGCGTGACCCATGTGATTGCCGAAAGGATCGAGGACATCTCCTGGATGCTTGATGAATTGCTGGGCGCGGCGGGCGCGACCGAGCCGGGGTCGACTTCGTCCGCCGGCGTTGCATCGAGATGACCGTCAGTGCCTCGGCACGTCTGCAGTGTTTGCCGTCCGGCTTGACGGTAGCGTAATTTAGTCGCACACGCCTTGTCGCTAACAATTTGGCGTCTACTTAGCCGGAAAGACCGATCATGACAGGTACACGCACCGAAACGGACAGCTTCGGCCCGCTTGAGGTTCCCGCCGAACGCTATTGGGGGGCGCAAACGCAGCGCAGCCTGATGAACTTCCCCATCGGATGGGAGAGGCAGCCGATCGCTGTGGTTCGCGCGCTCGGCGTGATCAAGCAGGCCTGCGCCGAGGCCAACAAGTCTGTCGGCAAGTTGCCCGCCGAGGTGGCTGACGCGATAGTCCAGGCAGCCTCGGAGGTTGCCGAGGGCAGGCACGATGACCATTTTCCGCTTGTCGTCTGGCAGACTGGGTCCGGCACGCAGTCGAACATGAATGCCAACGAGGTGATCTCGAACAGGGCGATCGAGATTCTCGGTGGCGTGATCGGCTCCAAGGATCCGGTGCACCCGAACGATCATTGCAACATGGGCCAGTCGTCGAACGACACATTCCCGACCGCCATGCATGTGGCTACGGCCATGACGGCGCGGGATGTCCTTTTGCCGGGCCTGCAGAAACTGCATGCAGCACTGGATGCAAAGGTTGGAGAGTTCGACGGAATCATCAAGATCGGGCGCACGCACACGATGGACGCAACGCCACTCACGCTGTCGCAGGAGTTCTCGGGCTATGCGCATCAGGTCGCCAAGTCGATCGAACGGGTCCAGGCCGCGCTGGGCGACATCCACGAACTGGCGCAGGGTGGCACGGCTGTCGGTACCGGCCTCAACACGAGGCCCGGCTGGGATGAAGAGGTGGCCGCCAACATGGCGAGGATCACCGGAATTCCATTTGTCACGGCCCCAAACAAGTTCGAGGCGCTGGCCGCACATGATGCAATGGTCGCCATGTCGGGAGCTCTGAAGGCCGTTGCAGCGTCGCTCTTCAAGGTGGCCAACGACATCCGTCTTCTGGGTTCGGGGCCACGCTGCGGGCTCTACGAACTGCTGCTGCCGGAAAACGAACCCGGTTCTTCGATCATGCCCGGGAAGGTCAATCCAACCCAATGCGAAGCAATGACCCAGGTCGCGGCGCATGTGATCGGCAACGACGCGGCTGTGGGCTTTGCTGGCAGCCAGGGGCACTTCGAACTTAACGTCTACAAGCCCATGATCGCCTACAATGTGCTGCAATCCATGCAGCTCCTGGGAGATGCCGCCGCCGCATTTGCGGACAACTGCGTCAGCGGCATCCACGCCAACGAGTCCAGAATTGACCAGTTGATGCGGGAGTCCCTTATGCTGGTGACGGCGCTTGCCCCGACAATCGGCTACGACAACGCCACCACGGTTGCCAAGACCGCGCACAAGAACGGCACGACGCTCAAGGAAGAGGCCGTCAGGCTGGGATTTGTCGACGAGGCGACCTTCGACCAGATCGTAAGGCCCGAGGAGATGATCGGCCCGAAGGCGTGACATGCATCAGCCGGAGCCGGCGAAAGAGGGATTTCTTGCGCAGATGACGCTCTGAGCACCCGCAAGAGCACTCCGTCAAAGGTGACGAGATCCGGATTCAGGTCTCCCCAAAGGGGGCGAGAACCACGAACCGGTGATTCGAGGTCACCACCGGGTGCTATCCGAAGGATTGCAGAACGGGGAAGGTCTCGTTCAGCCACCAGCTGAAATCGGTGAATTGCCCCGTGAGCAGCAGGAGGCCCACGGTCCAAAGCAGCAGGCCAGTGACCCGCTCGATCCTGCCCATGTGGCGGCGCATCCAGTTCATGAAGCCGGTCAATCTCGGGAAGAACATCGCCACAAGCAGGAACGGAATGCCAAGGCCAGCGGCATAAAACGCGAGAAGCGCGGTACCGCGCGTCACGTCGGCCTCGCTTGCCGCCAGCGACAGGATGGCGCCCAGCACGGGGCCGATGCAGGGCGTCCAGCCAAAGGCGAATGCCAGTCCCAGAACATAGGCTCCAAGTGCCGTCCCGCTCCGGTCGCCGGCGTCAAAGCGCATCTCGCGATCCATGAAACCAAGACGAAAGATGCCGATGAAATGCGCCCCGAACACCATGATCACGATTCCCGCGACCGTGACGAACCAGCCTTGGTTGGTCAGGAAGAAGCGCCCGAGCGCGCTGGCAGTGAAGCCGAGGAAGAGAAAGACCGTCGAAAGGCCGAGCACGAAGAAGATGGCCGAATTGCGGACGCGGCGGGTGGCTTGGCCGCTTGCCGCCCGCATCTCGGTTACGGAAACGCCGCCAATATAGGCAAGGTAGGGTGGCACGATGGGCAGGACGCAGGGGCTCAGAAAGGACAGGAAACCGGCCGCCAGCGCCACGAACATGGCGGGCAGGAGGCTCATATCGAAGATGTCAATGCCGAACATGGGAGCCTGTTGATTCTGCATCCGACACATAAGGCACAACAGGCCGTTCTGCCCAGACGCAGGGGGTCACAACTCGGTGGACAAGTTGAAACATGCCGCGTACCGCTGGTTCCAATGGGATTTGACGAAGAGCTTGATGCCTTGGGGCTTCTATGCCCGCTGCCCGTTCTGAGGGCCGCGAAACGCCTGCGCGCAATGTCGCCGGGCAGCATCCTGAGGCTGATCGTGGACGATCCGGCCGCCGCGGTGGATGTACCGCATTTCTGCAAGGAGCAGGGGCACGAACTCTTGAACTCAGAAGAACAAGGCAGCCTCCAGATTTACACGATCCGAAAGTCCGGAAGCGCCGCGAAGTCCTGATGCTGCCGGCAGCGGGCCGGACCAGGCAGTTTGCCAACTCGATGGGATCCTTGCATGTGTGGTCGATCAGTTGACGCACAGGAAAGTATTTCGGAACGGTTCCACCGTTCGCTACGTTCCCTGGACGCCGCCAGGAGTGGCGTGCAGGCGGTTGATTTCGCCTTGCGTTCCACAATGGATTGCCATTGTTGCGGTCAATCGGGAAGGATGCCGAAGGTCGAGGGATTTCGGCGCTCACGCGCGCGCGCATTGCCGCCCGAACCATTGCCGCCCGAACCATTGCTGTCCATCGGCACATCGAATTGATGGAATTGCTGGAGCGCTCTGATGAAGTCCAGCTTGGACGACATGAGTGCAAATGGCCACTGGCCGACGCAAGCAGGTTGCGACTCAGGGTCGAATTTGGAAGCATTGGCATTGCGATGCGTGCCGCGGTGGTCAGAAATTTCAACGAAGACCTCTCAATCGAGACGGTTTCGGATCCCGCCTGCCCGGACAATGGTGTGGTCTTGGAGGTGGCAGCCTGCGGCGTCTGCCGATCCGACTATCATGGATGGGTGGGCAAACATCCCCGGATCGAAGACGGCTCGATTTTGGGCCATGAGTATTGCGGCACCGTGGTCGAGGCGGGCCCGCGCGCAATGCACAGGATCGGCGACCGTCTCATCGCTCCCTTTATTCTGGGCTGCGGCAGTTGCCGAGCCTGTCAGACAGGCGTGTCCAACACCTGCGAGCACCAGATTGTTCCCGGGTTCGGCTGGCCTGGAGCATATGCGGAATACGTTGCCGCCCCGTTTGATCACAATCTCGTTCATCTGCCGGAAAAGATGACACCTGCTCTCGCGGCGGGTTTGGGGTGCCGGGTCACGACAGCATGGCACGCCTTGACGGACCGCGCCGATGTCAAGGCGGGCGAGTGGGTTGCAGTTCACGGCACTGGCGGCATCGGCCTTGCCATTCTGCTCTTGGCAAAGATGCTGGGTGCGCAGGTGGTCGTCGTCGATGTGGTCGAAGAGAAGCTGGCACATGCAAGGCAGCACGGCGCGGACGCAGCGGTTAATGCTGCCGAGACTGACGCTGCGGAGGCAATTCGCGAGATTACCGGCGGCGGAGCACAGGTCTCGATCGAGGCCTTGGGGATCGAGGCGACCACCAACGCCTCAGTCGATTGTTTGGCAGTGCTCGGCCGGCATGTGCATGTCGGCATGCCCTCAGGTAGCGGGATGTTGCGGGTCAACATGCGAGCGATTTACACCAAGCAACTTTCTTTTTTTGGCACACGCGGCATGCCGGCATGGAAGTATTCGTCGCTGCTTGGCATGATCGAGCGTGGTGATGTGGACATCAGCCCAATGCTTGCCCGGGAAATTACACTGTCCGGAGCCAGTGCAGAACTCAGGGCGATGAGCGGACCTACACCGCCCGGCACGGCCGTGATCACGGACCTTACGCGGTAGGTTCCTCGCAATCACTCGACGCTATGGGGGCGTCAGGTGCATTCAGAGTCTGCGCGAACATGGCATCGCGGACCAGTGCCGAAATGTCTTCGACGGAATTTCAGCCGAGCGAGACTTGTAATCTATGCTTACGAAAAATTAAAGAAATTATCGCGTTCATCAAGAAAGTCTGTCGATTATGCTATGCTGCGAGCTTGCCGTGTAAAGAAGAAATTTGCGCAAATGACCTCGAATTTCCTCAAGGTGACAATTGAGCGTGGGGCTGGCGCGAAGAATGCGCAGCGTGTTTTCGAGGTGCCCGCCCATGAAAATCAAACTGTGCTCGACGTGGTGTCCTGGATACAGCAATGTGCCGATCCCACACTGAGCTACAGGTTTGCCTGTCGGGTCGGCATGTGCGGTTCTTGCGCGATGATGGTGAATGGCGTGCCCCGCTGGACGTGTCGAACGCATATCTCGAAAGTGCTCGACGACAATGCCGTTACGATCGGACCATTGCGCAATTTGCCGACAATCAAGGATCTGGTCGTGGACATGGACCCGTTTTTTGACAAATGGGTCGCGGCTGAAGGCATGCATCATGGCGGACGGACACGAGAGCACCCCATTGCGCCGGTGGACGAGAAGAGCGCAGCACGGATCGAGGCGAATGCCGGGATCGAGTGCATCAACTGCTCGGTTTGCTATGCTGCCTGCGATACAGTGGCAGGCAATCCGGAGTATCTTGGCCCGGCGGCGCTGCTGCGGGCTTGGACCTTGCTGAACGACGCCAGGGACGAAGGGCGCGAAGCCATACTGGACGCGGTTTCTGACAAAAGCGGGTGCCACAACTGCCACTCGATGGGGTCCTGCACAGCCTATTGCCCGAACGAGCTCGATCCGATGTCGGCCATTGCGGGGTTGAAGCGCGAGACCACCAAGTCATTCCTGGGCAGGGTGCGCTGATGCTGAGCGTGCGTCTCTATTTTCTGCAAAGGGTCACGGCGCTCCTGATGGCGCCCTTGGTGCTCGGGCATCTGGCGATGATAATCTATGCGACCCAGGGCGGCCTGAGCGCGGCGGAGATCCTCGGCCGCACGCAGGGGTCCGTCTTGTGGCTCTTGTTCTACGGCACCTTCGTTTTCGCCGTGTCGATCCATGCAGCCATTGGTGTGCGTGCGGTCGTCCACGAGTGGCTTGGTGTGAAGGGCGCTGTTCTGGAAGTAGTCATGTGGGCCACGGGCCTGGGGCTCCTTGCACTGGGATCGCGTGCCGTCTGGGCCGTGACCTTCGCATGAATGCTGCGAATGGCATTGTCTCGCGCGCCCACCCGCTGTGGCTTGCCTATGTCCTGCACCGGCTTTCGGGAATTGGATTGGCGGTGTTTCTGCCCTTGCATTTCTGGGTGCTGGCCATGGCGATGACGGCCCCCGCGCGCCTGGACGCCTTTCTGGCAATGTCAGGGGCAGGCGTGGCCAAGCTGGCCGAGTTTGGCCTGGTCTTCCTTCTCGCCGTGCACATGTTCGGCGGCTTGCGCCTGATGGCGTTGGAGTGGCTCCCGTGGCGCCCCTCGCAAAAGACCTTGGCTGCCGGGGCCGCCGCGGCATCGTTCTTGATCGCCTCTTTCTTCCTCCTGAAGGCGGTGTGAGATGCGCATGTCCGACATTGAAAGGCATGACACTGACATCTTGATCCTCGGTGCTGGTGGCGCGGGATTGTTCGCGGCGCTGCACGCCCAGCAGAGCGCGCCCGATGGCACGAGGATCACGATCGCCGTCAAGGGCCTGATCGGTAAATGCGGATGCACGCGCATGGTTCAGGGCGGCTACAATGTCGCGCTCGGCGGCGGCGACACGGTTGAGCGTCATTTCATGGACACGATCCGCGGCGGCACGTGGCTGCCCGACCAGGACATGGCCTGGCGCTTGTGCGAGCAGGCAGTGGTGCGCATTCGCGAGCTGGAAAACGAGGTCGGTTGTTTCTTTGACCGCAACCCGGATGGCTCGTTGCACCAAAAGGCCTTTGCCGGACAATCTGCTGACCGGACCGTGCACAAGGGCGACCTAACCGGCATCGAGATCATCAACCGCCTGATGGAAAAGGTCCTCGCAAGCGGTACCGAAAGGCTGGAGGAGCATCGCGCGGTCGGGCTGATCCCGACAAGGGATGGCGCATCCCTTGCGGGCGTCCTGATGATCGACATGCGCTCCGGCCGGTTCCGGCTGGTCCGCGCCAAGACTGTGCTGATGGCCACCGGCGGTGGTCCGACCATGTACAAGTACCACACGCCGTCCGGCGACAAGACCATGGACGGCCTCGCGATGGCTTTGCGGGCGGGGCTGGCTCTTCGCGACATGGAGATGGTGCAATTCCATCCCACAGGGCTCTTGGCGGGCGATCACACCCGGATGACCGGCACCGTTCTGGAGGAAGGGCTGCGCGGCGCGGGTGGTCGGTTGATCAACCACGCAGGTCAGCGGTTTATGTTCGACTACGACGCCAAGGGCGAACGTGCCACCCGCGACGTTGTCAGCCGCGCAATCTGTTCGGAGATGCGCAAGAACGACAATCCAGACCAGAACGGCGTCTTCATCTCGATGTCCCATCTGGGGTCGGAGAATGTCCGTCAGCAATTCAAGGGCATGGTGAAACGCTGTGCGGACTGCGGATTCGACCTGGCCGCCGGCAAGGTCGAGATCGTGCCGACCGCGCATTATTTCATGGGTGGGGTCGTGGTGGACATGGACACGCGCACCGAGATGGAGGGGCTCTATGTCGCCGGTGAGGATGCAGGCGGCGCACATGGCTCGAACCGGCTGGGTGGCAATGGGGTGGCAAACTCGACTGTTTTCGGCGGAATCGCGGGTGATGTCATGGGTGCGGACATTCGAGGCATGACGCTGCGCGACCCCGATGAAGACGTCCTGGCAGCTGAAATTGATCGCGCGATCCATCCGCTCAGCCGCAAGCCCGATCTTGTTCTGCCCCTCCGCAGGAGGCTCCAGGACCTGATGTGGGAAGATGTCGGCGTGATGCGGACCGAAATGGGGATGAGGCGCGGTCTCGCCGGAATCGCCGAGACATCAGGAGCATTGATGGATGTAGGTGTCGCAAGGAATAATCTTGCCTTCAACCTGACCTGGCACGACTGGCTGAACCTGCGCTCGCTCTGCGACATCTCCGAGGTCATTGCCGTGGCGGGAATCGCCCGCGAGAACTCTCGCGGTGCGCATTTTCGCGAAGATCATCCAGATCCCGGAGCGATGGAGGACAGCGAGTTCACGGTGGCGTGCCTCAAGGACGGAAAGGTGGACGTGACCCGCGAACCCGTCCAGTTTGCCATTGTGCGCCCGGGCGAAACTGTCTTGCCCGATGGTGCACCCGAAACACTGGTGGCTGCACAATGATCCCAATCCAATTGATCCAGGAAACTGCAGAAGCCTTGATGGACAAAGCCGCCATTGAAATCCCCCAGGACTATCTTGACGGGCTTCGGGCGGCTGCCAATACCGAGGATGGCGAACTGTCGTCCTTTGTCCTGAAGGCGATGCTTGAGAACTACGAGGTTGCGAAGAAAGACCGCCGCGCCATGTGTGGCGACACAGGTGTGCCAAGGTGGTTCGTGAAGCTTGGCAATGAAACGCAGGTTGAGGGCGGCATGGTCGCCTTGGAAGCCGCCCTGCGCCGGGCGACGGCCAATTCGACAAACGGCGTACCCTTGCGTCCTAACCGTGTCCATCCGCTTTGGCGCACGGATCACAACAACAATGTGGGCATTGGCGCACCAGAGATTGAGTATGGGTTTGAGCCTGAGCCTGAAGGCGAGTGGATCGACCTGATCACCGTGCACAAGGGCGGTCTCTTTGGCACGGATTACCGAATGCTCTTTCCATCTGATGGCATTCCGGGGATCAAGCGGTTTTACCTCGACAGCCTGATGGCGTTCGGCAAACGGGGTCTCGCTTGCCAGCCTGCGATCATCGGCATCGGCCTCGGCGGTTCCAAGGACATCTGCATGACGCTCGGCAAGCGGGCCTCGACCTTGCGCGTAGTTGGCAGCCGAAATTCTGACCCGCGCATTGCGGAACTTGAGGATGAATTCAAAGAACTTGGCAATTCGATCGGAATGGGGGCGATGGGCTTTGTCGGCAAGAATATGGTAATCGATTGCAACATAGAGGTTGGCTTTTGCCATACGGGCGGCATGCCCATGTCTGTGCATGCCTTCTGCCTGTCCTCCCGTCGCGCCGTTGCCCGCATTCATGCTGATGGCCGGGTGGCGTACCGGACGGACCCTGATTGGTTCACGGACTACCAACGCCGAGAGAAGATTGACTGGGCACCCTTCAGGGCGGTGGCGGAATGAGCGGTCCACGCGAAGTTCAGTTGTCAACAACCCCGAGTCCCGAGGCGGTCTCCGACCTCCGGCTGGGCGATGTCGTCTATCTGGACGGGCTGATGTACACCGCACGTGAAGGCGTCTACATGCGTGCGCTTGAGGATCGGGCGAACATCCCGATGGATTTGCCATCGGATTCGGCCGCAAACTTTCATTGTTCGCCCGCCGCGCGGATCAACGCGGACGGCTCGTTCGATATGGGAGCTGTCACGGCGACTGCGTCATTCCGTTTCGCCAAATGGCTTCCCGAGTGGATGGCCAAGACAGGCGCCAAGCTCATCGTTGGCAAAGGCGGCATGACGTCCAGAGACTACAAGGACTATTTTGTTCCCAACGGCGCCGTCTACCTGTCCACCGTCGGTTATGGCACAGGCGCATTGCTTGGGCGCGGAGTGGAAACTGTCGAAGCCGTTCACTGGAACGAGGAACTGGGTCTGGCGCAGGCTATGTGGGTCATCAAGTGCAACCGAATGGGGCCGTTCATCGTGGCCTCCGACCTGAATGGCGACTGCCTGTTTGAGAGAGAAAATGCCAAGATCGCCGAGAATGTTGCCCGGGTCTACAAGGGGACAAAGCCGGCAGTGCTCAAGCGCTACGGTGAAACCGACGACCGGACGGATGAAGTGATCTAGGCCCTATGGAAAGTGCTGTTGATCCGAAGCCTCCCGCGCACTTTCGATGACGCTGCATAGAGCGTCATAGAGTTCATCTACAGCCCTCATCTTGATCTGATCTTCGCGGAATGCGAGTCCCAAGACCCGAGTCGGCGCGTCGGACCCAAGGTCCAGACGCTTTACCGGCACGTTGTCATCCGACTTGACGGCAAGGCTGGGTACGATGGAGACGCCAAGATTGGCGTGAACCATGCTCGCAATCGCTTCTGGACTGTCCAATTCCATCGCCTCGGACACGCGAATGCGTTTCGATACAATCCAGTTGTCGATCAACGTACCAAGAACTGCATTTCGGTCAAAGCGGATATAGGGCCTTGTTTCCAATAGGTTGATGGGATCACTTTCGTCCTCTTCTGGGGCCGCGATCAACTGCATTCGCTCATGGGCCAGTTCACGAAACAGAACTCCCACCGGCATCAGATGCGGTTTCGTGATGACGGCAGCATCAATCGTGCGGCGTTCGATGCCCGCGAGCAGCGTGCCTGTCAGTCCGGGCCGAATATGCAAGCCAATCTCGGGAAACTTCGATTTCAGGACGGCCATGGCGCGCGGCGTCAAACCTGTAAGGGTCGTCCGAAGTGCGCCCAGCGTGACCACACCAGAAAGTCCGCCGTCGGCCAAGACCGACGGAACCAAATTGTCGTAGTCGGCGATCAGCTTGCGGGCCTTTGCGACGACCTGATGACCGGTTGGCGTCAGCTCCGGTGTCCTAGTGCCCCGATTGAACAACGCAATTCCAAGGTCGGCCTCCAGCGTTTGCATCTGCTGGCTGACGGCGGCATGGGTGACGTGCACGGTATCCGCAGCCGCGCTGAAGGTCTTGGCATCCGCGATTGCAACCAGTGTGCGCAGAAGTCGAATGGTCATGGATCGGGCCGCCTCTTGCGAAAGCAGGGCTTTCAGAGATTGTAAGATGATTTAGCTTCTCTGAAGCATAGCTTACTCATAGACTGCCGAAAAGCCACCGGCGATCGGACTGTGGCTGAAGTTGAAGGGATCGGCGGCCACAAATCGGCAGACAGCATTGCTTGATCTGGACTCACCGTGGGCTTTTTAAAAACATGAACCTCAATGATTGCATCGAAAGGGAGGAAGCAATGGGAACATTTGATCGCGTGAAGGGCGTATCGCGTCGCGATTTCTTCAGGATAGCAGGGACTTACGGATTGAGTTCGACGCTCTTGGCCGCAGGGGCCTTTGGCGGCGCGATGACAGCTGCAAATCTGGCCAGGGCCGCTGAATCGCAGTACAACCGCCGCTATTCCAAGGACGCCAAGCACAACCTGAAGTTTGGCGCGGCTGGATTCAACCAGGACAACCTGCTGATCGAACGTGCAGGATGCCTTGAGTTCGTTCGTGACCTCGAAGAGCGGACTGACGGCGAAATCCGGGTTGAGTTCATCGGCAACAACCAGATCTGTGGTCAGCTTTCCTGCGTCGAGAAGGCCCAGCAAGGCATCGTGGATATCTACGCGGCCTCGACTCAGAACTCCGCTGGCGGCGCGCCGTACCTCAACGTGCTGGACTACGCATACATGTTCCGTTCCCGCGCGGACCAGTACCACTTCATGTACTCGCCGGCGTCGCAGCGCATTCTGCGTGACCCGCTCGAGAAAATGCATGGCCTGAAGTTCCTCTTCACGCACGCGGAACTGCGCGGCATCCAACTTGGCTTGGCTTGGGAGGACAGGGAGACCGTGACGTCGGTCGAGCAGCTCGCCGGCACAAAGAACCGCGTAACGGGCACCCAACTCGGCCGAATCGCCATGCAGGCACTGGACCTTAACCCGGTTCCGGTGGCTTGGGAGGAAACTCTTGACGGGCTTAAGCAAGGCCTGATCGATGGTGCCGAAACCTGGGCTTCGGCTGTGGCGTACGCCAACATGTCGCCGGTGGTCAGCCAGTGCGTCGATCTCCGCTTCTTCTGCGGCACCGAGCACACGGCGATGTCGGCCTCCTCATTCGACAGCCTCGACGGCATGCTGCAAGACGCCGTCATGGAATCTGCGTATCTGACGCAGGTTCACGTGCAGGCCGCGAACGAAGCCGCGCTGGTCAATACTGTAGGCTTCTCGCATCCGCATCAGGGTCCTGAGACGATCTTTGCCAAGAACAACGTCCGCGTTGCCGCTTTGTCGGATGCAGAGATCAGGAAGGCCGAGGAGATGTGCTCACCCGAATTCCAGCCGCAGCTGTGGGAGCAGTGGCGCGAGCGGATCAATGGCTGGGCAGGCGGCATCGACACCTACCAGGAAATCTATGCCGAGGTGCGCACCAATCCGCACAACCTCGCTGAAAATGTCGAGCCTCGCCGGTGGTGGAAAGGCTAAGTCAATTGGTCAAGCATCAGGCCAGCCCCGCTCGCGGGGCTGGCTTTTTTTTGCTGCGGGCGATACACCGTAGCGAAAGGAAGGCGAGCGCGTG
This sequence comes from Silicimonas sp., assembly GCA_022820365.1. GTDB lineage: Bacteria > Pseudomonadota > Alphaproteobacteria > Rhodobacterales > Rhodobacteraceae > JAJEFO01. Next base: position 3,419 of record JAJEFO010000062.1, on the reverse strand, counting down.
TCATACGTTGAGGACATAGGGGCGATTCTGTCCGCAGCATTCGCGCAAGACGCTTGGGCATTGCGCAGCGCGATGAAGAGCGACGCAACTTGGATACTGGGCTTCATCGTCGCCATAGCCGGCGGGTGGGTCTTAGCGATGACTTACAGGCGCGTGCCTCTCTTGGACCGCCACCTCGAGCGCACGTTCATGGTCATGAGCTACCTTGCCATTGCGCTCATCATTTTCTGGGGCGTCGTCGACCGTTTTGTCTTCTCGAACCAGCAACCCTGGTCCACGACAATACCGCCGCTTCTCTTCATGATCATGGCTTGGTTTGGCGCGACCTACAACGTGCGCCTGCGGTCCCACCTCAGCTTTTCTGAGTTCCGCAGCCGGATGGGTCGCAAGGCACAAATGGCTTGCCTGTGCCTGGATAACGTGTTGTGGATGGCGTTCTCGGTGATTGTCATTGTGACAACTGCCCGTGCCGTTGCACTGTCCGCCTCCAATTTCCAGATCGTTCTGGGTACTGACAATGTCATGCAGTGGTGGTTTCTGCTGACAGCTCCTTTCGCTTTTCTGTTGATGGCCGCCCGCGTGGTCGAGAATTTTTTCGAGGACGTCGAAAACTACCGGAATGGCAATGAGTTAATCCAAAAGACTGTCATTGGAGGTGGGGAGTAGTGTCCGACGGAGCCATTATCACGCTCATCTCCTTTGGCGTGTCGTTCTTGTTCATGCTTGGTGTGCCTGTCTTCCTGGTGATTGCGTCGTGGGTCGTTGGTTGCTCGTTTGTCTTGGGGTTAACGCTCGACAACATGGGCGCAGAGCTTCTGAATGTGTTCAACAAGGGTTTCGCGCTCTTGGCTATGCCGCTCTTCATCTTGACAGGGGACCTTATCAACAAGTCAGGGATTGCGCGCAGACTTTCGGACTTCGCCTATGCCTGTCTCGGCTGGGTCCGCGGCGGTCTTGGGATGGCATCTCTCGGTGCCTGCGGGCTCTTCGCGGCCATTTCCGGCTCGAACTCTGCCACGACCGCAACCATCGGTTCGATGCTCCACCCCGAAATGGTCAAAGGCGGCTATGACGAGCGCTTCTCTGCCGCGACATCAGCAGCGGGAGGCACGGTCGGAATCATCATTCCACCGTCGATCATTTTCATCGTCTACGGGTTCCTTTTGAATCTTCCGATTTCCGACCTCTTCGTTGCAGGCATTGTCCCTGGGGCGTTGATGGTGATCGGCATGCAGATTGCGTGCTGGCTGATTTGTAAGGCCAATGGCTGGGGTTACCTGATCCAGCTGAAATTCAATCGTGTGCTCAAGACAGCGTTTGGAGCCTGGCTGGGCTTTTTCGCAATAGGCCTCGTACTCTGGGGAATTTACACGGGCAAATTCTCTCCAACTGAGGCAGCCGGCGTCACCGTGGGCTTCTGCATTATCGCTGGATTGCTGAGTTGGGTCGCGAACCATGTCCTTAGAATGGACATGACCCGGGATTGGTCGGAGAAGTCGTATGCCGAGATGCTGGTGGTCGAAGGCTTCACCCTGAAAGAAATTCCAAACATAACGATGCGGTCGGCCCAGATCACGGGGGTATTGGCACCACTGATCGCGATTTCAGTGGTTATGCAGCAGATCCTGTCGCTCCTTGGCGCACAAGGGGTGATTACCGATTTCCTAACTTCGTTGGGCGGCTACTATCCGGTACTGCTCGCTGCAATGGCCATCGTCTTTGTTTCCGGCATGGTCCTGGAATCCTTGCCGGTGACGATCATCCTTGCACCGATTCTCGCGCCAATCGCAGCGAGCGTCGGAGTGGACCCGATCCACTTTTCAGTGATCTTCCTGGTTGGAGCGTCTATTGGATTCATCACGCCGCCTTACGGGTTGAACCTCTACGTTGCATCTGGGGTGACTGGCGTACCGTATTTTAGGCTGATCAGATACACAGTGCCCTACCTTGTTGCCTTGATCTCGGTTTGGCTGCTGGTCGCGCTTGCACCAGAGATTGCGCTTGTGCTGCTCCCTGGCCGATGAGGGTACCTTGAGCGAATCCAACGGATTGCTACGAGAAACCACTTGATCGGCGGGTATGTGGTGTGGCGCCGACGGCGGAGCCGCAATTGTTGGTCTGGAATCCGGCAACAGGCGACGTGCTGGGCCATGTTCTTGATTGCGGCGCTTATTAAACGGGCCGCTCAATCGCAACTGCGGCGCGTGCCGTCGAAGATTGGTCGCGCTGAGATCTGAGTAGTCGGTTAGCTTGCTGCACAATCTGCAATACGCGCTGCCATCTTGATTGACGCGCTAGACGCGAGAGCGCCCGGGCGCAGCGGATCTCGCCGGTGGAGAAGGCCGAGGTCCCGGAAAGCGCGAAGGCCAAGGCAGACACGAAGCTCACCCCCGACAGCCAATTTCTGCTGGCCTCGGAGCCCACCGAGCTGCAGCGCCGCGCGTTCGAGCTGCTGGATATCGACCCAGCCAAGGATGTTGCCATGTAAGTGACAGGTCGAAACCGCCGGAATCCGCCCTTGGTCCCTTCATTTGCGAAGGTTTCCTGTTTGAACCCTGAATGAAGATCCGGCCAGTGAAATCGAACTGAGTCTTGGCGCAAAAACGGTTACGTAAGGGTCTTGTGCCCAGAACTAGCCGGAACTTTCGGTCGATCATCCGCCCCTTTTCTCGTCCAACGCGCTGAAACGCAACGGCTTCCCGCCGCCGGCGGTGCGGATTTGCCGGGATTCATACTTACATAAGAAGGCCCTTGACAGAACCCATGGACGACATTACAGCGTGAATGAACAGGCAGGAAACGACTTACATAAGAATGTCCATCAGAATCGACGTGATCCCCAACCAGTACGGGACCAGGGCCGTCCTCCTCAGAAGGACATGGTGCGAGGGACGGCGCGTGCGCCACAAGACCGTCGCCAACCTCTCCGACCTCGATCCCGCCGTCGTCGACGGCTTCCGCGCCGTGCTCAGGGGCGGGATCGTGCTCGACGATCCCCGAAAGGCCTTCGCGATCCGCCGGGCCCTGCCGCACGGCCACGCGGCCGCCGCGCTGGGGACGATGAAGCGGCTCGGCTTCAGGCGCCTCCTCGGGCGCAGGACGGAGCGGAGCCGGGACCTCGCGCTTGCCGCCGTCGCCGCGCGGGTTCTCGATCCCGCATCCAAGCTCGCCACCGCACGGGCGCTGGATCCGGAGACCGCGTCGACCAGCCTCGGGGCCGTGCTCAAGCTCGGCCCCGTCACCGGCAACGAGATGCTGGACATGCTCGACTGGCTTCTGGAGCGTCAGCCCTGGATCGAGAGGAGCCTGGCCAACAGGCACCTGAAGGGCGGCAACACGCTGATTCTTTATGACGTCTCCTCCAGCTACCTGGAGGGCAGGTGCTGCCCCCTGGCGGCGTTCGGCCACAACCGGGACGG
>JAJEFO010000019.1 GCA_022820365.1 Silicimonas sp. | reverse complement strand
TTGCTCCGGGACCGCGCGACGAATTCCGGAAAGTGGCTGCGGCCCGTCGGGTGGCCCGTGACGCTGTAACGAAGATCGAATGACCAGCGATAGCCATCCGATTCGTTTGCCAGTGAAGCGTGAGGCGTCATCGGGTGGAATATCACTGCGCCCCCAGCCTTGACCGGAACCGGCACGGAGTTTTCGGGAATGTACGGGTCTGCAAGCGCCGTCTGGACCTTGGGACAATGGGGCATCATCTCGTCGTACCGGTCCGCCGCCACTTTCAGGCAGCCATTCTCGACGGTCGCGTCCGTAATGGCCAGCCAGACCGTGACGAACGTTGATTCGTCGGCCTCCGGCAGCGTGACGCCCTGGTCCTGGTGCCAGTCGGTCGAAACGACATGAGCCCGGATTTCATCCTTCGCCACGGCCCGTTCCGGCGGCTTGATGCGCACGTGCTGGATCGGGTTCGAGGTGATCTCGGGGCCGATCAGCGCCTCGACGGCGTCAAGAATGTTGCTGTCCGTCACCATGTCGAAGACGGCTGGCCCGAAGTGAAACGGCGTCTCCTCGGTGATGCCTGCATGCGGAAGGCTGATGTCGAACGGCTGGTACCAGTCGAATCCGCCTCGGTACGCCACGTCAAGCTTGTCCCAGAAGTCCATGCCGGGACGCGGCGCATCCACGAGATCCTCTGCGTGCCACTGCTCGAAGAGACGGTCCATGAGCACGGCATATTCCCCGCGGACATTCTCGAGAACCTGGTCGTCCACGAGTCCCTCCACGACCAGGTGCCCCTGCCGCTCGAACGTCTCGACATCACGCTTGGAGAGCATGCGATCCTCCCGGCCTACAAGAGGACCGTAACTATGCTCGGCCAAACGAGCAGCACCGACAGGGCCAGAAGCTGCACGCAGATGAACGGCAGGAAGCCCCGGAAGATGTCTGTCAGCGAAATATGCGGCGGTGCAACGGACTTCAGGTAGAAGGCAGCCGGGCCGAAGGGCGGTGACAGGAAGCTCACCTGCATGTTCATGCAGAACAGCACGCCGAACCAGATCGAGACATAATGCGGTTCCAGCTGTCCTATGAAACCGATCTCCTCGATCGGCAGCTTCTTCACGATCGGCAAGAAGACCGGAATGATCAGAAGGACAATGCCGACCCAGTCCATGAAGGCCCCCATGAAGAGCAGGATCACCATCATGCTGAGCAGCACGAGCATCGTCGGCATCTCGCTCCCGACGATGATGTTCGCGATGTAGCTGGGACCGCCTGCCAAGGTGTATGAACCGGCCAGCGCCGCAGCCCCGATGGTGACCCAGATGATCGTGCCGGTCGAGCGCAATGTCCGCATCAGGCTGTCCCAGACCAGTCCGACCGAGGCCTCGCCCCGGAACGCTGCAATGATGAATACCGCGAGTGCACCCATTCCTGCAGCCTCGGTGATGCCGGTCACACCGCCATAGATCGAGCCCAGAACGACCCCGATGACCGTGAAGGGGGGCACGAGCCCCTTGCCGTGGTCCCATGCCTTGGCGCTGCGTTCGCGTCCAAACACGAACAGCGCCAGGACGATGCCGATCGCAACTGCCGCCGCAACATACGGAATGTGGTGCGGCATGCCCCAGGCGATCGGGTCTTCGCCCGCTTCCAGGACGTTTTGGCCCGTCACCGTGAAGTACAGAACTCGCAGCAGCAGGAGAGTCGAAAACCCGGCAAGCAGGATCGACAGGAAAGCGCCGAACATGGCAGCCTTTTGGAAGCCCGGAACGTCATCCTCGCGCGGCTCCGGCAATGGTGCCAGCGTCGGATTCAGGTTCACGCGCACCAGGATGTAGATGATGATGAAGCTCGCCAGCATGAATCCGGGCACGAAGGCCCCGGTGAACAGCGACTTGATCGAGGTCTCGGTGATCAGCCCGTAGATGATCAGCACGATCGACGGCGGAATCATGGTGCCGAGGCTTCCGCTCGCGCAGATCGTCCCGATCGCCAGATTCTGGTTGTATCCAAGCCGCAGCATTTGCGGGAGCGCAATGAGTCCGAGAAGGACCACTTCACCGCCGATGATCCCCGACATGGCCGCCATGATGACCGCCATGAGCGAGGTCACGACCGCGATGCCGCCGCGCACCTGCGAGAGCCAGTAGTCGAGAGAGTCATACATCGCCTTGGCAATGCCTGAACGTTCCAGAAGGGCCGCCATGAAGATGAACAGCGGCACCGATAACAGGACGTATTCCGTCATCAGGTCGAAGATCTTCTGGGTCAGGATGTATAACGGCCCGGTCCCGGGATTCTTCGTCAGAAGCCCTTCGCCGAAACTCATCGGATTTGTCAGCAGCGCCGGCTCGAACTTCATGACGAGCACGAGCGCCGCCAGGCTGGCCGACGCGAGACCGAGCGGCATCCCTATGGCGAGAAGGACGATGAGGCCCAGAACCAGGACCAGCGAAATTGTTCCGACATCCATCAGTCGTCTCCTACCGCGCGCTTGATCGCTTCGAGTTCGTCTTCGTCGATGTCATCGGCCGCCGTGTGCACCTCAGGTTCAAGGTTCCAGTCCGAAATCACGTTCAGCACGGCCTGGATGGCCACCAGCACGATGATGACCAGGACCGCCGGCTGGATTGTCGCCGGAATTGGCGGATCGAACGCCGTGCCGAACATTTCCCACTTGTAGAACTTGATCAGGAACACCTGCTTGAAGCTGCCGTAGACCAGGAAGAACGCAAACAGTACGAAGAGCGCCGTCCAGATCACATCGAACGCACGCTGCATCGGTCGGGACACGGCGTCATAGAGCAGGAAAATGCGGATATGGCTGCGCTGCTGCATGCCGTAGAAGCCTGAGCAGAGAAACACGAAACCGCCGATCCAGAGCGTCAGCTCGTTGGCCCACAGGGTCGGCGCTTCGAGTGCATAGCGGAGAAACACCTCGTAAAGCATTACACTTGTCATCGAGATGATCAGCATCATGGTCACGCGTCCGAAGAAGAGCGCGACGCGATCAATGGGCTTCCAGTGCTGGAATTCCATGTGCGCCACCCTCACGCCAAGCATGCCGATCACGAGGAAGACGGGGATGAGCGCAAGCGCCACCCAGTCGACGATGTCGGCCAAGCCGCCAAACAGGCCGGGAAGCCCGGGCGTCACGTCCTTCGTTTCATGAATCGCCGTGACCTGGGCCAGCGTCGAAGGGTTCTCGTGCGGCGCAAGCGTGATGATGTACGCAGGTATGTGCCATATCGCCCAGCTCGCGCAGACAACAAAGCAGAACGGTATCACCCATTCCATCAGGCTTCCTGTTTGGTCTTTCACAGCGTCCTCCCCTTCAAGCGATCTTGTATTTCTTGATGAATGCCTGATCGGGCATGACACCCAAACCCGGCCCAGACGGGATTGCAACCCTTCCGCCGTTTCTCCGGACCTGGCCCTGGACATCAAGCGGTTCGGTCAAGAGACCGTCACGGAAGACGTTCTCCGTGGTGTCGAATTCCAGCATCGGCTCCCACGGGTTCAGGCCTCCCGGCATCGTCGGCATCGCGGCCAGAAGATGGAGATTTGCCGCAACCGCGATCGCCGATCCCCAGACATGATTGACGACCGGGGTGTGATGCGCATGGCAAAGCGCGAGGACCCGAAGATACTCGCTGACGCCGCCAAGGGCGCAAACCTCGGGCTGCGCGATGTCCAGGCCCCTGTTCTCAAGGATTGCGCGCCAGCCCCAACGGTTGAATTCAGTTTCGCCGCCGGCAATGTTGATCTTGAGGCCGGCGCGCAGCTCGCGGTAGCCGTCCAGGTCTTCCGGCGCTACGGGTTCCTCGAGCCAGTAGGCGCCCAGTTCTTCCAGCGCGTGGCCCACGTGGAAGGCATCGCTGGTCGTATAGCAGTGGTTCGCATCCACCATGAAGCGGAAGTCGGGACCGACCCCTTCCCGCACGGCTTCTGCAAGACGAATGTCATTCTCTGGGCCAAGGCCAACCTTCATCTTTGCCGCAACGAATCCCGCTTCCCTGATTGCGGCAGCCTCGTCCCGGAATCGTGCGGCAAGTTCGGACACCGGCTCGGGCCGCAGCATCATGCCATAGCCGTAGACGGGCACGTTCTTTCTGTGAGCGCCGCCGATCAGCTTGTGAAGGGGCAGTCCCGCCACCTTGCCGCAGATGTCCCATAGCGCGATGTCCACGCCCGAAAGTGCCTGGAGCGGCATTCCCTTCTGCCCATGATCACGAAGGAGGTTGTAGACCCTGTGCCAGATCGCGTCGCGGTCAAGCGGGTCGGAGCCCAGGGCCATCGGCCGTATCACGTCCTCGACGATTCCCTTGTTCGCCAGTGCCACCGCGCCCGGACCGAAGCACTCGCCCCAGCCGCTGACGCCTTCGTCGGTCTCGACTTCGACGAGGTGTGCCGTGCGCCGGGAATAGTACTGCTGCGAATACCCGAGCACGTCAGGCATGTCGCAGGACAGGACGTGGCTTGAGATGCGAGTGATCTTCATGGGATCCAGAAGCGCAATGCGGCAGGGCCCGTCGAGCCCTGCCGCCAATCTTTCCGAAGCGCCAACCGCCTACTGCATTGCGCCGATGTCGACCAGGAAGTCGATATGGCTTTGCAGAAGTGCCTTGGCTTCAGGAGTCGTGGCGAACTCTTCCCAGCCTGCCTTCACGGCAACGCGGAACTTCGCGAGCTCTTCCGGCGACCACTCGTAGAGATTCACGCCCTTTTCGCGCAGTATGACCGCGTTCTGGGCATTCTTGACCTCGTTGATGGACGCGTTGTGCATCGCCAGGGCATCCATCGCGACGATCATGATCCGCTTGTGATGCTCCGGCATCGCGTCCCAGATGTCCTTGCGGCAGGTTAGGTGGTCGGCCGGCATGGAGTGGAAGCCCGGGAAGTTGGTGTGCTTGGCGATGTCATAGAGACCCAGACCGATGTTGTTGGTCAGGTTCGCCGCGTCGGCGCCATCGATGATGCCCGTTTCAAGCGCCGTGAAGATCTCGTTGAAGTCCATCACGATCGGCGATGCCCCGAGATTGGAGAACACCTTTGTTGCCAGGCCCGGGGGCGAACGGAACTTCCAATCCTTGAAGTCGTCGACGCCGCGAATCGGGCGGGTTGACGAGAGCGATTCGGGACCCGGGATCCACCAGCCCACGAACTCCATGTTGTGCTGGTTGTACAGCTCGTTGAGCGTGGCGCGCCCGTCTGCGTGCAGAAGCCAAGCCATCTGCTGGTAGGGATTGGCGTAGCCGCCCATGAGGTCGCCGGCGAATTGGAACGCCGGGTTCTTGCCGGTCTGGTACGAACCGCCTGTCATGTCGCAATCGAGAATGCCGGTTGCGGCCGCATCGAAGGTCTCGGCCGACTTAACGACGGACGAGGCATAGAACATCTCGATCTCGATCTCGCCATTCGACATGGCGGTTATGTCATCGATGTACTTTCCAGCCATCTGACCCGAGAGGGTCTCCTGGCTGAAGTGCGTCTGGATCCGCAGCTTCGTCTGAGCCGATGCGGCTGTGGCCCCGATTGCGAGCGCCGCAACCGACGCCGCGAGGATCATTCCTCTGGTGAATTTCATTCTAGGATTCCTCCCTTGAGAGTTCTGCCCGGACGTTCACTGGCCTCACTTTGGCCATGCGCGCGCCCGAGCCCGGATTTGATGCCCATAACGGCAAGAAACTGGTCACAAACACATTCAATTTCGCTGTCCTATCGTCCCATCCAGCCACCATCGACCACGAGGATTTCCCCGTTGACATAGTCGGACGCCGATGACGCGAGAAAGACTACCGGTCCGGCAAAGTCTTCAGGACTTCCCCACCGCCCCTGCGGAATGCGCTCCAGGATGGCCTTGCGCCTGGCGGGATCATTCCTGAGCGCCTCGGTGTTGTCCGTTGCGACATAGCCCGGTGCAATGGCGTTGACGTTGATTCCGTGACCCGCCCATTCGTTCGCCAAGGCCTTGGTCAACTGCCCGACGCCGCCCTTTGACGCGGAATATCCCGGCACCGTGACCCCACCCTGAAACGACAGCACCGAGGCCGTGAAAATGATCTTGCCACGGCCGCGTTCGATCATGCCGCGACCGACTTCCCGGCTCAGGACAAACTGGGCGGAGAGATTGACCTCTATCACCTCGTCCCACCACTCGTCGGAATGGTCCGCGGCGGGCTTGCGCCTGATGGTTCCGGCATTGTTGACAAGGATGTCAGGCTCGACCCCGTCCCGGGCCAGATCCGTGACTAGCGCATTCAGGGCCGCCCGATCCGCAAAATCGGCCTGGTAGGCCGCAAAGCTGCGTCCCATCCCCGCAACAGCTGCGCCGACTTCCGACCCCTCACCCTCCAGGTTGGCGCTGACGCCAACGATGTCGGCGCCGGCGGAGGCAAGCGCCTCGGCCATGCCGCGTCCGATTCCCCGCCTTGCGCCGGTGACAAGTGCTGTCTTCCCCGTCAGGTCAAATGCGGAAAGAACGTTCATGCGCCATCCCCAACCTTGATGAGGCTCTTCAGCGCCGTCGGACTGCTGTCCAAGGCCTCGAACGCTGCCTGGATGCCGGACAATGGACTTACGTCCGTGATGATCGTGTCCGCATCAACTCCGCCGTCGGCGATGATCGCGATGGCCTGATCGTAGTCTTCCGGCTCGTAAACGCGCGCGCCGAGAAGCTCAAGTTCACGCCAGAAGAACTGGAAGAGGTCGATCTTCGGCTTCTGTGCATGGATTGCGACCATGACGATCCGAGCCCGCGTGGCTGCGCAAGCCGTCATCGAATCGACCCCAGCCTGCGTACCCGAAACCTCGAAGACGACATCTGCACCCTTCTTGCCGGTGCGCTCGCTGACCAGCGCCGGCAGGTCGTCCACTGTCGGATTGACCACGTCGAATCCAAGATTTCGGGCAATTTCGATGCGGTTAGGGTTCACCTCGGAGAGCACGACCCTGCCGCCGCGTTCGCGCGCAACCATCGCGCAGAGAATCCCGATCGGGCCTCCTCCGATGACGAGCGCGTCCTCGCCCGGTTCCAGCGCCGAGCGCCGCACGTCGTGGCAGGCCACGGCTACAGGCTCGATAAGCGCTGCGTGATCCATGCGCAGGTCGTCGGGCAAGGCATGGAGCGTATGTGCCGGCACGTTCCAGATCTCCTGCATGGCGCCATCCGTATCGAGCCCGAGAAACTTCAGATTGTGGCAGATGTGCCTGTGGCCCGCCGTGCATGCCGGGCATTCATCGCAATGGTCCAGAGGCCGGACCACGACCTTCTGCCCTACGGAGACGCCCGACACGCCCTCCCCGACGGCCGCGACGGTCCCGGACATCTCGTGCCCGATCACGCGATTCTGGCCGACCCTTGCATCCATGTTGCCGTGAAAGACATGCATGTCGGTCCCGCAAATTCCGCAATAGGCAATGCGAACCGCAACTTCGCCCGGCCCAGGATCGCTTGCGCGCCTCGTCTCGACGACGAAGGACCTGTTCCCCCGGTAGAATGCCGCAGTGACTTCCATGTTCATGCCGCCCTGCCCGCTCTTGAGTTCCCGCGCGCTGAGTCATGCGCAGCTTCGAGCTTCGCCCAGTCGAAGGAAACGCCGATGCCGGGTTCGTTCGGCGCGACGGCGAGGTGATCCTCCACGACAAGCGGGCGGTGCGTGTATTCATCCGTCGGAAAGCTGTGCACTTCAAGCCAGCCCGCGTTGGGACGCGCCGACACAAGACTGACGTGAAGTTCCTGCATTCCGTGGCTGCAGATCGGAACGCCATGCCGTTCGCTCAGTTCCGCGACCAGGAGCCAGCCTGTAATGCCGCCGCAATTCGAGGCGTCCGGCTGGATGTAGCTCAACCCGGCATCGCGGAACGCATGCTCGAACTCGTGAACCGTGTGCAGGTTTTCGCCCATTGCCAATGGCACGCCCGTTGCCTCTGCAATCCGCGCATATCCAGCGTAGTCGTCCGGAATGACCGGCTCCTCGAACCAGAGAATGTCATGCTCGGCGAATGCATACGCGGCCTTGATCGCCTCAGGCACGGAGAACGCGTAATTTGCGTCCACCATGAATGTGCGGTCCGGCCCAAGTACCTCCCGGACGGCGTGGACACGATCGACGTCGGTCGCCAGCTCCGGCTGACCCACCTTGATCTTGACCGCATTGAATCCCGCATCGACGAAGCCCTCGGTCTGCCGGATGAGCTTGTCGAGCGAAAAGTTCAAGTCGATGCCTCCACGATAGGCCTTGCAACGGTCTCCTGCCCCGCCTGCCACCTGCCAGAGGGGCTTTCCGACTGCCTTGCAGCGGACGTCCCAAAGCGCGATGTCAATGGCAGATATGGCGAACGACGCCACGCCTCCCCGGCCCACGTAGTGAACATGCCCTTGCATGGCATCGTGGAGCGTCTCGACTTCGGCAGCATCCTGACCTGCCAGGAAGGGTGCCAGGTCGCGCTCGATCATTGCCACGACGGCAGTGCCGCCCCTCCCACCCGTATAGGTGTATCCGGTTCCTTCCTGCCCATCGCTTGTCCGAACAGTGACCGTAACGAGCTCGAATTCCGTATGGTCGCCATGCTTGGCATCGGCCAGCACTTCCGCGAGCGGAACGGCAAATCGCCTGACGGATACGTCTGAAATGACCGGCATGCGCGTCCCCAAGCGGCATGTGCCCTGATCATTGCAAGGCTCGTTCCGATTTGGTATGACAAAAATGCAGAAACATGTCCAGCACTTCTTTCAACATGCCAGCAAAACAAGCCATGTTCACCAAGTTTTGTCATACTAAACAGGCATTCGGCGGATGACGGAAGCGAGGATTCGAAACGCGCGGACCCGCGCAGCGGACAACCTGGTCTCGATCTACGAGCGGCAGATCATTGATGGCACGCTCGCTGTCGGAGAACCGTTGCCGCCCGAACGCGAAATCATGCAGTTCTTCGGCGTCAGCCGCACCGTCGTTCGCGAGGCCGTGCAGGCGCTTTCCGCCAAGGGGCTTGTCGAAGCCCGGCCGCGGTTTCGGCCTGTCGTGCGAACGCCGGGTTACGATGCCGCCATCGAGGCGGTCGGATCGGTCGTCAACCGTCTTCTGACCGTGCCGGGCGGCGTGCGAAACCTCTTCGAGCTTCGCATCATGATGGAAGCGGCGCTCGTCCGCGACGCAGCACTGCATGCCGACAAGATTCATGTTGCACGAATGAAGCAGGCCCTGGCTGACAACGAAGCGGCAATCAGTGATTCCCAACGCTTCTTCGATACCGACATTGCCTTCCACCGTGTTCTCTACGAGGTTCCCGACAACCCGGTGCTGCCGCCGATTCACCAAGCCTATACGGACTGGCTGTCGAGTCACTGGAAGAGAATGCCGCGGGATCCGGAGCACGATCACGTGAACTACAGGGCGCATAGCCGGATCTTCGAATCGATCCTCTTCCGAGATCCGGACGCGGCCGAGCTCGCGCTCCGGGACCATCTTGACTATGCGTGGAACCAGGTGCGTCAGACCTTTGCAGAGCCTTGAGGCCGGTGAACCGGCGTTTTCGGATAGCATGCGTTGGCGAAGTGATGATCGAACTCATCGCAGGAAACGGCAATGCCGCTGAACTGAACGTGGCGGGCGACACTTACAACACGGCAGCCTATCTCAAGCGCACCGCGCCGGAACTCGAAGTCGAGTACGTGACGGTTCTTGGCAGGGACAGGTTCTCTGACCGCATCGTCCGCGACATGAAGGCAAGGGACATCGGCACCACGGCCGTCGCCCGGCATCCGAAACGAATGCCGGGCCTCTACGCGATCGAGACCGATGCCGCCGGCGAGCGAAGCTTTGCATACTGGCGTTCGTCCTCCGCGGCACGGACGCTGTTTGATGCGGACGGCCGCGATCCGGCGGATGTCCTCGCCCGCCACGACCTTGTGCTGCTTTCGGGGATTTCGCTTGCGATTCTGTCAAGCGCGGCGCGGGATCGCCTGCGGAGCGCGATGGAGGGTTTTCGGGCGAACGGCGGACTTCTGGCATTCGACAGCAATTTCCGCCCGCATCTCTGGGACGACCTCGAGCTTGCACGCGCTGAAACTGAGAGGTTCTGGCGGTGCACCGACATTGCTCTTCCTTCCGCCGATGACGAGATGGCGCTCTTCGGCGATGCGGACGGCACGGACGTCATTTCCCGGCTTCGATCATGGGGTATCTCGCGCGGGGCTCTTAAGCGCGGCGATGCGGGACCAATGGATCTGGGACCGGAGGGGCATGCCTTGAACGTACCAATCGCAGAGAATGTCGTGGATACAACGGCTGCGGGCGACAGTTTCAACGCAGGCTATCTCGCGGCAACGGCCACTGGCTGCTCGTCGATCAAGGCAATGGAGGCCGGGCATGCTCTCGCGCTCAAGGTCATCGGCAAGCGGGGCGCGATCGTGGACGTCCTTGACAGATGACGGACCGTCGATCGCTGCGAGGAGCAGGAATTCGGGATCAGGGTCGGCATTCGCGCAGCGCGGCAGCTTTCGACGAGGCGTTGTCTCGCCTGCAGGACTCCAGTGATAGCCAGCCTTTTTCGGTGCCCATTGCTTTCCGCTTCGGGGACGAAATCGCGCACGAGATCATCCGGATCCCAGCAAGACGTGATGCTGCCGCCCGGCGGGTCTCCTCCTTGAGTTCTCGACCTGTCAACGCTATTCTTGGAGCGACGGCAGGCACCGTCATTCCACGTTGAATTGGATCGAGACATGCGGCATCGCCATCTTGTCGACACGAAAGCCGCCGCACGGTCGCCAACGGCGATCGACGACATCATCGCGCGCGGGCTATGGGCGGACTGGACGATGCTTCGCCAGTGGTGCGTCGAACAGCCATCCTTGCTGGATGTCGTGGAACGCGTCTGCGGCATGCATGTCGGCGACCCAGGCGCGCAGCGTCATCATTTCTGGCTTGCCTATGCAAAGGCGCGTCGTCGTGCAGCACCCTGACTGGGAAAAGGTAATTTCCGCCGCCGCACGCTTGCAGCGACATTTCCCGGACGCTGTGCTGGTTGGCGGAACGGCCGCCGGCATTCATTCCGGACACCGCTTCTCCGGCGACGCGGATCATGTGCTGACAGATCTCCGTGAACGGTTCGATGACGTGCTCGCGGACCTGGAATCCGTGGCCGGCTGGAAGACCGCCCGTGTCCGGCCGCCTGTTTTGATCCTTGGTTCACTTGACGGAATCGAGACAGGAATTAGGCAGCTCATCCGCAGCCAGCCGCTGGAGACGGTCGAAATGTCGTGCGAGGGCGAGAAGGTCGTCGTTCCAACCATGGCGGAGACGCTGCGCATCAAGGCCGTCCTGATCCTGAAACGGAATGCCTTGCGAGACTATCTTGACTTCGCGGCGATGGCGGCAAGCCTCGGACACGATGGCGTCGCGAGAGCGATGTCGTCCTTCGACGCGCTGTATCCCCAGGACAACGGCCAATCTGCAACGCAGCAACTGCTGGCCCAGTTGGCCAATCCACTTCCCGGAGACCTGGGCGAGGAGGGAACGCGGATATTCCGCGGCCTGTCCGAGGATCTGCAGGAGTGGACCGCCGTTCGCGACCGGTGCAAGTCCATCGCCGTGGCGCTCTTTGACGAGCTTGCAAGTCCGAAGGCAGGGCCGGAAAGCCCGTCAAGCAAGACGGCTGCAGAAGGGCCAAAAGGTTTGGGCGAAGGCGGCTCGCACCTGCCGGAACCGTCTCCGATCGGCGATTCGAAGAATCCCTTCAGGACGTGATCCTGGCGCACAGTACGAGCAAGCTTCGCGGAAGTGCCAGGCAGCCACCCTCATTGCAGGTTCCGGCTTCAGCCCCAGGCATGTCCGGCCCAAGTGATTGACTTCCCGGCCAGCCAGTCGGCCCCGGTGGCATAAAGCGCTTCGACCTCGGGGCCCTTCAGGCCCGGCATGTCTCTCTTGACCGGATAGCCGACCTGCGACTGAAGATAGGCAAGATGCTGATATCCCAAGGGAAACGCGTCCAGAACCGCTTGATCAAGTTCAAGCGTCGCGCGCGGCGAAATCGGGTCCATCCGGTCCTTCTCATAGATCGGTTGACGCAGGCACATTCCCCAATTGCCTTCACGTTTCTCCAGGAAGTCGAAAAAGCGCCCCGTGCAGACGACATCCACCAGGACGCCGTGAACCTCACCGCGTTGGGAGATCGTCATCTTGGTTTGCGTGACTGCGCGGTCGCCTGCGATCTCGCAACTGAAGCCGCCCAGAAAATGCAGGATCGACACGCCGCGCGCCCAGCCTTGCTTGTTCATTTCGATGAACTCGTCAGCCGTCCCTTGGGTCCAGGTCGCCATCATGCGGCCGTCGTCGTGCCAGACCGTACGGAACTTGTCCCACAAGCCGGCGTCCCGCAATATGACCCAGTTTTCGATCAATTCGCGCAGCTCAAGCTTGTCTTTCCAGTCGTCCATTGATGCCTCCTAAGGCGGGTTTTCCGGCTGCCGCGTTCCATGGTCAGCCATCGGGTTTCAGCAAAGGTCTCGACAGAGGAACGCGGATTCGAATGTCCAGTCGATCATCCTTCGGTGGAGAGGCCGCGGGGGTCCATGCGTCGTGCTATTCCGGCTCAAGCTCGGCAAGAGCTCTTTGGATCGCCACGAGCATTGCATCGCGCCTTTGCGACAGCTCGGCCACGGTACGTCCTTCATTGGCTTCCGCCAGCCCCTCTTCCAGCAGCTTTGCGTTTGCGTCGTTCAGCTGCGGCGAACCCAGATCGTCCCACCATCCGTTGAAGGTGTCCGCGAAGTGATCGCAAAAAGCCGCCAGCCCGCCCTGGCCTGCGCCAAGTCCAAACAGCGTCGTTGGCCCCATGGTTGCCCATCTGAGCCCCGGGCCGGACGCTATCGCCTTGTCCACGTCGCCCACGCTTGCAACGCCGCTCTCGACCAAGTGAATCGCTTCGCGCCAGATGGCGGCCTGCAGCCGGTTGGCGACATGGCCCGGAACTTCCTTTTGCACGCGGATCGTGGTCTTGCCAATGTCCGCATAGAACGCCTCTGCAACTTCAATCACGCCGGGCTGCGTACTTTCGTTCGCCATCAGCTCCACCAAGGGAATCAGGTGAGGCGGATTGAAGGGATGACCCAGAATGAACCGGCCAGGAGAGCGCCACCCCTTCTGCATTTGGCCAAGCGTCAGTCCCGAGGCCGAGCTTGCGACGATCGCCCGAGGCGAAAGATGCGGTTCGACTCGCGCAAACGTGTCGTGTTTCATTGCCACCCGTTCGGGAACGCTCTCCTGAATGAAGTCGGCCCCTTCAACGGCCGCTTCAGGCGACGCGTGAAAGGTGATCCGATCCGGATCGCCCCGTTTCGTCAGCCCGATCTCGGTCATGGCGGGCCAGGCATTCCGAACATGATCCCGAACGGCTGCTTCGGTTCCGGCGGCAGGATCGAAGACCGCCACCGACCGTCCGGAAGCAAGAAAAAGTGCCGCCCAGCTTGCGCCGATGAGGCCCGCACCAATGACACAGGTTCGCGTGATTTCCGACATCAGAAAATTCCCGGGTTGATCGGCGAAGCGGCGGTCATGCCGCCGTCCACCGTGAATAGCTGGCCGGTTGCGAAACCCGCCTCGTCCGACGCCAGCCAGACTGCAATTGCAGCGATGTCTTCGGGGCGCCCGAAACGCCGTGTCGCGTGGCGCATGAGCGCGTCCTGCCTGGCAGCTGCCGGGTCCGAAGCGAGTTCAAACCCGGCATCGAGCATTCCGGTTTCGATCCATCCGGGGCAAATCGCGTTGCAACGCACCTCAGGCCCGTGATCCACGGCGATTGAACGGGTGAGGCCATGCACAAATGCCTTGGACGCGTTGTAGAGCGCCATGCCAGGGTCGGCAATCTGACCTGAAACCGAGCCGATGTTGATGATGGACCCTCCTGTCCGCATGCGGGGAAGGGCTGCGCGGCAAGCGTTGAACACGCCCTTGCAGTTCACGCCGATGACAAGATCCCAGTCCGCATCCGTGCTGTCCGTGACCGTTCGCTCAACCTGTACTCCGGCGTTGTTGACGAGGATGTCAAGCGGTCCCGCCGCCGCGGCCAGGCGTTCCATGTCCTCGACGCTGGAGACATCTGCCGTCATCCAGGCGCAATCCTCGGGCAGGTCATCGGGCGCAGGACTGCGCCCGCAGGTCAGGACGCTTGCCCCTTCACTCAGGAATGCCTCGACAATTCCGCGTCCGATTCCCCGTGCGCCTCCCGTAACGATTGCCTTCTTGTCGACGAGTCGCATCAGTTCCTCCCAAGCATGCATCTGACCGGCGTGTCGGCACCCGTGCTTCCAGGCAAGGCCTCGACGAAAAGGGGAGGCATTGCCTGGTCCCTCTCGACGAAATGACCGGCCTCGAAGAGGTGACCGGGATCGTGGCACTCGGACCCGAACCTCGTGCAACGTACGTCGCTCAAGTGCCGAATGGCACGCTTGATCGTTGCAAATGCGTTGGGACTCATGACGCCCTGGCCCTGTGGAGGAACCCTTGCTTCGGATCGAACTTCCGTTCGCTGAACTTCTTGAGAAGCGGAAAGACCCCGGAATTCATCGAAGCCATGTTGAGGTGCGCCGTCTCGCGGCTGACTGGCGGCGTCGCATCCACCCCTGCGTCCGTGGTCGCTTCCAGGGCCATCAAGGATTCATCTGCTGGACCTGCGCACTTAGTCCGCCATCGAGAATCCACAGCTGCCCGCTGGCATAGCGCGCTTCGTCGGATGCCAGCCAATTTACGAGATTCGCGATGTCCTCCGGCGTGCCGTACGTCCGCATGGGATGCACGTCGCGAACAGCCTTTTGCAATTGCGTTATGGTCCTGCCGCCACCGCCCGAGCCTTCGCCTTCGAAAAAGCTCTGCAGCATGGGGGTGTCAACATAGCCCGGGCAAACCGCGTTGACACGTACGCCTTCCGGGCCGTGGTCGCAGGCCATTGCGCGGGTCAGCGCATGAACTGCGCCCTTCGTGGCACAGTAGGCCGCCAGGCCCGGATCGGCAATGAATCCGTCGTACGAGCCGAAATTGATGATGCTGGCACTGGTGCCCCGCTCTGCAGCCAAGCGGAGCAATGGCAAGGCATGCTTCGAGGTCAGGACCATGCTTCTAAGTGTTTTCAGTATGTTACGAGTCATGAATTTCAATGCCAAAATTATTATCCCTTGACTGAAGCCGAATCACCCGTAATTTAAGGGACGGCGCGGGGAACGCAGCGCGGTAGCAAGAAGCGGCCACGGGGCGTGACGCCCCACCCAATCGAAAAACTGACGTGCTTTCGGCTGTGGTGGTGACCCCGAGGTATTCATGAGCAACAGATACTTGAACGCGGCTTGGCAGGTCAACGGTCTGACGACCGCCGAAAAGTTCGTGCTCGTGCGATTTGCCGATCGTGCAGACGACCACGGGCGGTCGTACGCTGGGGGCACTTCCATGGCCCGAGATTGCGAAATCGACCGCAGAACATTCTTCAGGATCGTCAAGAAACTCACTCAGATGGGCTTGATCGAGCGAAAGACCGAGGCTCAAGGAAACGGTTTCGGCACGACTACGACCAGGCTGACTTCAAGGCTGTTTGAAGCCCCTGCTTCTGACACGTCCGAACCGCCGACCGAACCGGAAGTTCAGCCCGACGAATCTGGCGATCCGGCACCGGAACCAGAGACAAGTGCCGATGTTATTCCCCATCCGACGCTTGAGCTAGTTCCCGAAGAACCGGTGACGGAACAGGTCGATCACTTTGAAGACGCCTGGCAGCAATTTCCACGTCGCAAGGGCATCCGCTCCGGGAAAAAGAAATCGCGCGAAATTTACGACCGCATCATCAAGCGTGGCGATGCCACTCACACCGAAATTCTTTCAGGTATTCTGAGATACGCAAGCTATTGCGATCAAACTGGGGCATTGGCCAAAGACATGAGCACATGGCTGAACGGTGCGCACTGGAATGACGAAATCGAGCCAAGCGAAACGTCACAACAGATTCCGTCAAGCCGCATGACGGCGGATCAAGCCAGAAATCAGCGAACGGATCAGGCGATCCGGGACACTTGGCAAAAACTGCAGGCAGAAAAGGAATGCGCGAGAAGCGCACCAAACCTCATTCCGAAAGGAAGTTGAGATGACTGACGACGAGCAGCAAGAATTACTAGGCGCACTGCGAGAATACGCCGGATACTACGGCCGCGAACTGACACAAGGGACAGTCCAATTCTATCTGTCCGATCTAGACCAGTACCCGATTAAGGAAGTCCTGTATGCCATGCGGACGCACCGAACGAATCCTGCCAGCGGAACCTATTTCCCCAAGTCCTCTGAGATCATTCGCCGCATCCATGACGAGCGCATGAGAAACGTGAAGCCGCGACAACTGGAAAGCTATGCGCATGCAAAGGATCCGTGCGCACGGAAAGGTACGCGAATTTCCTACGACCGTGCACAGCAGATTCTTCTCGAAGCGGGAATGCACGAGTCGCAGGTGGGTCGCGCCGTGTTGCGGAACCTTCGGAAGCTAGACCGCTACGCCGGGCCACGGCCAGAAACAGTGCGCTTGGTCGAACGTCAGGATCAGGCGTTGGCCGAATACGCGGCCGAAAATTCATCTGACGAGCAAACGGTGAGCTTTGAAGATTGGGAGTGCATGGCATGAGCTATGGAACTGCACTTGCGGCAAACATCGTGCTCGGTAGCTGCGGCACGACGCCGGTTGTTCGCCGCCGGATCGCGGAAACTATCGACGAGTTCATCGCGGATGAAGTCGCGATGGGCCGCGAACCCACCGACCAGGCCGGGATCGTGTTGGCCAGCGTACTTTGCAAAGTGTTTGACACGATACACGGCGGGATAATCACACACGAAGTTTCGACCCACAGGATGAACTAACCGGAAAGGAACGAGCAATGAGCGATCCGACAAAGCAACCGTGGGAAGGTGCAATGAGTGCGATCTACAGGGCAAAGAACATCCTGCCGGATCAGATATCGAAGGCGGGGTACGACAATTTGATGAGGCACTTGTATGACGCCGAGCGTCATCTGCGGATGCTTCGACCGAGGGAGGACGAGTGATGTGGGGGAGTCACGGTAAATCGCAAGGAAGCGTCGGGGTTTCGATTGGAAGCTACGTCCAGCCGCCGCCCAGTCGGGCAGACATGGCGTGGCATGCGTTCATGCAGCAACAGGCTTTCGAGCGTCGTATGGGCAAATGGACGCGGCCTTACGAGGGCGAGCGTCGGGAGTATCAGCGCTACCTGGAGAACAAGCGCAACCCCTCAATGGAAAGGAAAGAACATGGCAAAGAAACGTGAATTCAAGGAAGGCGATGTCGTCTGCCTGAAGAACGATGAAGCCAGAACTTTGATGTTGGTTAACGAGGTCGGCAGGACAAAGATGATGAATACAGGATGGAGCCATTCTCCCGCCCAGAAAGACATGAACTGGATCACATGCGTGTGGTTCGAGAACCATCAGTGCCATTCTCACACGTTCCACAAGAACCTGTTGAACCTGTTGGATCATGCGGAATGACTGAACCCGTCAAAATCACGCTCTATCGACATGAGCCAAAATGGGTGGAGCACGTTTGGGCGATCCCGCTTGGGGATAACGTCTATGAGATTGACAGTGATCCGCTGATCGAAGGATTCGCCCATGGCGACAAGGTGTCGCCCGTGATCGATGAAGACGAATGGGGAATCAAAAGAGTTGTCTATGTGGATGGGCAGTCGAACCCGGTTCTCAGTAATAGGGTGCAATGATGACTGAAACAGAAAAACTGAGAGAGCTTCTCGGTGACGAGTGGATCAAAACTCTTGTCATGGACGGATTGGAAACACGCAAGGAAATCAGGAAGAACAGGAATTGGATGATCTGCAACGTCATCGTTCTTGTCGGAACGATTGCCTGGATTTGGATTATGCTGTCATGACTGACACGATGTGCATAAAACTCGAAAGCCGATCGTGGATTGAAAGTGACGACGTGAAGGGAGCGACTGTCTCATCGAAAGCTAATGCTTGTTTTGCGTTGACCTACATCGATGGATTTGTCGAGAAAATAGCGTCCCTGTCAGACGATGACTTGGGAGCCGCGCTGAACAATCAGCGGGAGATCGTGTTGAGAGAGGCGCTCAAATGGCAACTGATCTTGGATCAGTGCAGCACCCGTCCGGCATTTGTTAAGTCAGAGAGCGAAACTGACGTGCACATTGGCGACCCGAACGTGCGCGTTCAATAGGAGACAGAGAAATGGCAGCACCATCACGGATTTACGCCACAGGCCCCGAAATCGATCCGTCAGTCGAAAACAATGAATGGATCAACGCAATAAAGGCCACCAAGCAGTGCGCGCACGAAGTCGCCTACGTTCGCCAAGACACCGTATTCTATGATGACGAACGAAACATGTATCTTGATGACATTAGGGTGTCCGAAATTCGGGAGATTGACGGCAAGCGATACGGGCTGCTCGACGAAGACAACCTGCCACTCTTCCACATGAATGGGAAGATTGCAGCCGTTGACCCGGTGTCTTTTCTGATCAAGATCAAGAAACTCTGCACTGAATCCGCAAACCGAAGGCGCCAAGATCGGGGGAGACGGGATCTCCTGGAGGAGATTATTATGGAATTCTGCGCCTTGGACCGCGTCATCCAGGATGATGGCATGAGGTCCAACATTCGTCGGATTGTCCGGGACGCCGCCCCACTCCTAGCTCAAGAAAAGCGGATCATCTGCGACTGGGCGAATGAGCGCGTTTGACCCTGGCAGCGGCTATGGGCGTCACTGAGAGCCGCAAAGTCCGGGCGGTCTCGACCACACGATTTTCCCTTGTGCGAATTCTGGGCGAGTTCAGCCAGCGAAACGTGCGTCTGAGCGTCAGTCAGGCGGTCGGGTCGTAGTCGCGCAACGTCAGCGTGAGCGCTGCATCGCCAGTAGAAGGAAGACTCGTAGCCAACGCCACAATTTGATCGCTGCTAATGTAGTTCTGACCGCTGATGTTTACCTTGTCCGAGTCGGTGTCGAAGGGATAGTCAGTACCGTCAAATGCAAGAATGCCGTGCAGCCCGTCGGGCAGGATGTATTGGTGTCCGCCGCCTCCGGTGAATTGCAGCCTCCAAATGCCGCCGTAGGTTCGTATGAAGTAAGCGATTTGCATAGCCGTCGCTAACGTGTTTGTGCTGGCGAACGCCGACAACGGGACAATGCGCGACTGTCCAAGATCGAACCTTCTCCAAGGGATACCGTTTGAAACGCCCGGTGTGTAAGAGGTTTCAGGAAACTGGAACACTTGCCGGTTGCCGGTGAGCGTGGCCACCTGCACCAACGTAGACCACGGCCCGGTGCCTGCCGCGTTCACGCCCTGAACCTGAACGTCATAGGTCGTGCTCGGATCTAGTTCGCGCTCGATCTGCTGCGTGGCGGAAAGCCCCGTGCGGTTCGTCCAATTCGCCGCCGTCGATTTCTTGAAACGGAAGTTGTAGCTCGTCGCCAGGCTGGCTGCGTTCCATCCGATGGTCAGCCGTTCGTGTTTGCGAACGGTTGCCATGACATTAGTGACTTCGCCGGGAATGCTTGCTTCAATCGTGATAGGCACGTTCACGGTTGCCACTGCAGCGTAGTCTGCGCCGGACGGATCGAGCGCCAGTATCGAAGACCCGGAGCCGGTTGTGTCGTCCAGGTTGACCGTGAAAATCTGTTGATCGTTCCATGTCGACTGAGTGAACGTTCTGCTGGTCGGAGAAACAGAAACGAGATTTCCGGTCACGGATGCAGCAACGTCTACGTCGCCCGTTGGCTCCGTCCGAAGCCGGACCCCGATGGTGCGGCTCGTGACCGTGCCGCCGACTGTCAGGCTCATGTCGCTGAGCCGCAGTCCCTTGTTTTCGTCGTCTTCGACGGTCACTGCAACGGCGGCGGTGTCGTCATATCCCCCGCCCGTTGCGGCGAGCACGATGCTCGTGTTTTCGTCATTGCCGTCCGCGTCTTCGACGCCAGAGATAGTGAAGTCCTGGAATGTGCCCCAATTCTGGTCATTGAACTGCCTGGAACCCGGTGACACCGTGGCCTCCGCGACGGCGTTGCTCATGGCGGTGACTGTGACCATCTGCCCCATACGCGGCCGCGAAGAAAGCCTGACTCGAAGAGTCGCGCTTGCACCTTCGCGTATCGTCAGCGAGTTGGCTGACAAACGGATAACGCGCTCCGCTCGCGGCGTGGTCGCTAGAAGTCTTCTGGCGACAACCTGCGACATCAGCCGGTGAATCCCTTCTGAATGCCGACCAAGCACATCTCGTTGTTGCGGTAGAGAAAGCTGAGAATGTCGAAGCGGTTGGCCCCGCTCGAAAGCGCGGGTGTCCCTTCCTCGCCAAAATCGTACGCCGAGCCGAATGCAAGCGTCCGGCCACCTGTCGAGTCCTGCTGAACCGTCAACACGTAGATACCGCCAGCAACTGCGCCCGTAGGGTTCGCCAACGTCCGGTTCCCGCCCAACATCACCTGAGACACCGGATCGTCCCCGACGTTCCAATCGATGCTTGCCCCGTCCGTCAAATTGGCAAGCGACGGAGCAAGGCTGTTTTCCAATTCATTGACCGCATTGCTGATCCGTGTCTTCGTCTGGCCCCATTGCGCGTATTCCGAGTCCGCTGAAGCAGCGGCAACATTCGTGTGCTTCTGCCCATTCATGGGCAACGCCTCGGTTGGCGAATTCTGCCCGTCTCGTGTGATGCAATTCTCAAGGCCGGTCGCCAGATCCTCGTCGTGCATATCATGATCGTCAGTGCGAATGTCGCGATCCGCCGCCTCGGTCGCGTCCCAGAGCGTCGGCCCGGTGAAGACGCCATTCGTGCGGATGAACTGGCCATTTCCATTGAACGGCATGTCACTGCCCTCCTGCGTAGAATTGCATCGGGTTCGACGCGGCGACGGGAATGCCCGCCCGCGCCGCCAGAAGCTCGGTGAGACGCCTGCCCCGCCTGTAAGCGTTCCTTGGCCGCTCTGCGCCATGCAGTGCCCGCATCCGCGCCGCGTCCGCAGGGCGCGTCAGCACCTCGGCCAGGTTCGCCTTCGTCCGGTCCGCCCGAATGATGTCATCGGACAGACCGCGCCCCAGCGTGCGGCCCACGGCCTCGCCAGCGGCACCCATCGGCTGCCCGCGCATGATCAATCCGAGAACGTCAGACGGATCCTCGCTTGTGGCGTCTTCGAGCAACTTCTTGGCATTTTTCCTGACATTGTGAAGCGTGGAACCCGTGAGGTCATAAGAGGCGATTGCGTCATCCACGGCGCCGAATATCCTGTCCGCTTCCTCGGGGTTTTGCAGAATGACGCCCAGCTTGTCGCGCAACCTCCGGGATGTCATTCGCTTCACCAGCGCCTGGCCCTCCTGGTCGCCGATCCGAACCCGGTTGACGAAACCCGTGACGCTTGGCACCGGCACCAGACTGTCCCTGGCGCCGGCCATGAGTTCATCCAAGGCGTTGCGGGCACCCTGCCGCAGGAACTGCATTTCATCAGGGCGCATTCCCTTGATCTCGTCCGCCAACTCGTCTGCCGACTTGCCCTGCTTGGAAATGAACTCGTATCCGAGTTCGAGCGCCTTCCGCTGCCGGATCGGGATTGACGCGGTTTGCCGTGCCTGCCCGTAGGCGGGCGCAGCCTCATCCGCCAATGCCAAGAGTTCCTTCACCGTTCCCGTCACGGCACGGCCCATGGCGGTCGTGCCGCCCATGGCGCCGCCCCTGGCGTTCTCGCGGGTCGCGATGTCATCCAAGGCTCGCTTCAAATAGTCAATTTGCCGAATGTCGGGCAGCCGCTCGAATGTGACGGTCCCGTCGTCGGCAACGCGGGCCAGTATCTGCCGCGACTCCAGGCCCTCCTCGGCCATGAGCTTGTTCGCCTCGCGCCAGACTTCCGGTCTGTGCTGCAGCCGGGTCTTGAGAAACGTCTCCAGGTCCTGCCCCGCTTCGGACGCATAGTCGATGGGCGAAGCATAGGCCCGGTCGTACGCCGCCTTCGTCGCGGGCCGGTTGGTGTCCCTCAGCGCGGTCTCCGTGGACCTCTGCCCCATCGGGGCACCCAAGGTGTCGTCCATGGCCTTGCGCAGGTTGTCGGACGCCTTGGACGTTCTCTCGGCAATCCGCTCTCGGATCGCGCTTTCCGTCAGCGTCTCCTTCGGGCGGAAGAAGTCGGCCAGCTTCGCGTTCTCTCGCGTCTTGACGGCGATGTCGTCCACTCGTCCGCCTGTCGCTGCCATGACCTCGCCCAGCATGGCGCGTGATCCTGGTCCAACGTCTGCAAATATCCCGTGTGCCGGAACGTTGATCGGCTTGGCGCCGAAGTTGGTATCAATGTCCATGGTGTTTTGAAGAATGTCCACCGTGTCACGCGGAACATCGCCTGCCTTCGCAGCCTTTCTCCTGGCCTTGCGTTCAAGCGACTTTCCGACGCCTGCCCCGACCAATGGTCCAGCCGCGCCTAGAACGCCGCCCAGAGCCGCAGGGAGCGCGCCTGAGCGCACCCGTGGCTCAAAACCGCCTTCCCCCTCGGCAAACCCGTAGCCGAACCCAGAGAGGCTTCCACCGGCCAAGCCGGAAAGCACACGGGCCAACGGGGATGCAACCGATGATGCAAGGCTTGCGCCACCGGTAAGAATGGCGGGAGCGACAGCGCCACTGACTTCAGCGGCAGTCCCGCCCCAACCGGTGCGCTCGCGGGCTTCATCGATGTAGTCCCGCACCTCGTCACGCCGCTGACTGTAGGCGGGCATGAAGTCTTCACCGGAAAACTTTGCCTTGGCACCTGCCACCGCACCAGACAGTTCGTCGCTGACGCCCCAGTGTCCGCCAAGATTCAGGTAGTCGAACACCTTGTCGACAGCCGAAAGCTCCGGCACCCGCTTGCCGCTGATCGTCAAGTGACCGCCGCTCGGCTCCATCGACCGCAAGGCGTCAAGCCCGCCCTTGGGCTTGGCAGGCTCCGTGGCCCTCAGTGCATCGAGTCCAGTCGGCATTACTGCCCCCAAAGCCAGCTAAGAGATTGATCCAGATCGGCTTGAGACGCTTCGGCAGCGCGCCGCTGCCTGTTGGCTCGACCTTGCTTGTCAAGCTCGCGCACCCGCGCAATCATTGCCTGTGCCACTTCAGGCGGATAACGCGCCCATGGATTGCCGCCCTCAATCAGCGCGGCAACTTCTTCACCGCTCATCTTCCGAACTTCCGCGACAGTGGGCGGCGCGTCTGCGGCCGCGTCCCTCTGCATGTGAGCCTGTTGCGTGATGTGAGAAATGTCTGGTTGACCGGTTCCGCCCATGGCAGCCGGTTGCGATGCTGTCATTGGCGCAGCCGGTGCAGCCGACATCGCCGGTGCGCCCGGCATGGCGGCAGGTGCAGCCGTGTTGACGCCAAGAGGCGCGTTCGCAACATCCGAAACGGCAGGCGGTGCGTCCTGTGCAGGCGCGGCTTGCAATGCGTCCCCTCGCGCTATCAGAGCATCACGCAGCGCATTCCATTCCTCCGCTGGCATACTGTCTTTTGCAGCGACCAACGCATCGGAAGCCTGATCGACCTGCGCAAAATTCATGGCATTGATCGCATCAAATGAAGGAATGCCGCCAGGCGCGGCCTGCGCCGTTCCCACTCCGTCTACAGCGTCGATCACGTCAAGAGGACTTACCCCTGTTGGCGGCGCGTCCAATGTCATGTCCGGCATCACAAAAGCATCTTCGCCCGCGTAAGCCTTCACCTTGCTTTCGAGCTGGTTCATCAGGCTGTCATACTTGGCCTTAAATTCAGTCGGGCCGTCATCAAGATTGGGCATCGCCTTCATCAGGCGTTCGGCTTCCTGTTCGGAAACCGCAGCGCCAGACAACTCGTTGATGAACAGCGAAAGCTGTTCCGTGACTGTACGCTTGAACTTGGCCGCGTCAGCCAATGAGTCACGATTGCCCTCGCCAATATCAATGCCGAACTTGTCAGCCTTTCCCAACAGCCAGGTCTGAAACTCTTTCTGCTTTGTGAGGTACTGCATGCCCTCGTTGATTTCGGGAAGTGCAGTCTGCCAGCGATTCAGTGCGGCCGCGGCTTTCCCTGCGGCATCTTCACTGCCCGCCATGAGCTTGCTTGGGTCATCGACAACGGCACTTGTGCGAGACGCCCGCATGTAATCGTCATAACCGATGGTGGCCGGATCAACGTCGGGATTGTCCGCGAGCATGGACTCTTTCCACATGTTGAATTTCGCTTCCCACTCCGGCGTCTTCGCGGGTGCATTCGCCTTTTGAAGGGCAAGATTGTACTGTCGGTCCGCATTCCGCTGTGCCTGATCCATCTGCATGATCGGAAACAGGGACTTGAGCACGTCGTCACCATACGTCCCGCTCGCCAGTCCCTCGAATACCGCATCGCGCCCACCTTCACCGTACGCCCCGAACGCGGCCTTCAGCGCTGCATCTGCCCTCGCCTTCTTCTCCGCTGCCTCACGCTTCTGCCTGCGCTCCTGCAACCCGGTGCCAATGCCCGCGCCGAACTGGCCCAACCCTTGGGCGAGCGCACCAAAGGTCGGCACCGAGTAAGCACTCGAAGACCGGGGGGAAACGTCAAAGAGAGTCGCGGGCATTGTTATTGTCCCAAAGATTTCGCGTAGGCTTGCTCCGCCTTCTCACGCAGGCCGGGCGGAAGCATGGTCTTGCTCAGGATCGCGGCAAGGGTCGCCCGTTCCGGATGATACGCAAAGTCGTACTTGTCATCTGGCGCGAGGTGATCCCGTGGCGACGGCGGCGGTTCCTCCATCGGCATGAAGCCCAATTCGTAGGGCGTCTTCTCCCAATCGCCGGGCACGTTCATGTTCGTCGGCCCTTCCATCGGATGAAACCCCTGCGCTTGCGGGCTGGTTCCGGGCGCGTGATGTGGCGTTCCCGCCCGTTGCGCCAGAGCCAGAAGCCGGGCGAGTTTGCTAGGATCATTCACCATTCGATCAGCCATCAAAACCTCCGTCCGAAAAGTCCAAGTCCCGCGAGCGCCATCAACAGTCCTGGCGAGTAACCCCATGAATGGCCGCTCTGCGTTCTCATGCCCAAAAGACCGAGAAGTCTTTGCCGCTCGTCCATCGGGTTCCACTGATAGCCGCCCCAAGATGGTTCCTGAGGCTGCACCTGCGCCTTGGCCATCGTCTCCGCGAGCCGCGAAGTGTCGCTGTCGCTCTCGTCACGAGGGTTCAACGGCCTTCCCTGCCGGTCCAGCCCCTTTGACGCCTGATAGCGCCCGTAATCCGAGAAACCGCGATCACGAGCAAAGCGATCATTGTAGCCGCTGATCGACTCCCCACGACCAACAACGTTCAGCGCCGCGTTCTTCAACGCGCCCAACGTGCTCGTGCTCTTGTTCCGCACTTGATCACGAGTGATGGGCCTCTGCCCCCCGCCATGGTCGGCAGTGACCCGGACGGTCCTGCCGGACGGCTTCATGCGCGGCCCGCTCCATGTGATGTTGCCACCGCCACCCGAACTGCTTGACCGTGATCCGCCCTTCGCCATCACGCGGCCTCCTTCACTGCCTCGGCGTAATTCACTGCCTTGACACCATGAACATCGATCACCGCTTCCGGGATCACTCTTTCAACGTCTTGCGCGATCAGCCCTATGTGCGTGTGCGGCGCCCCCTTGTAACGGAAGGCCACAACAGGCAGCCCATTGTTCAAACGCCCGACCTCGCGGATGTCCTCTTTGAACCTGCGATCCGAAAGCAATGCGCCGCCGATGCTTCCAAGCGCGCCGAACATGCCGCCCCGATTCGCGGCCGCAGCATTGGCCTGCGCGGCGTAATTCGATCCCGTCATCCCCATGATGTCGGGCGCGCTGTACGTCGGAGCCGTGTAGGACGGCATCACCGGATTGCCGCCTGGCGCGACGGTGCCAAGGATGTTCGCCAAGTCGCTGACAGGCTGCGTCCGCGCAAGCTGAGCCTCGGCAAGCGCCTGGCGGCGCTTCTCCATCTGCTGGGCAAAACGGTCTCGCTGAATCTGGTTCGCGACTTGATTCTCTGCCGTGCGTTCCCCGAATATCTGCCCGCGATACCCCAGGTCGCGCCCGAACTCTGCGCCACGTTCCGCCTCGTTCGCCCGATTGAAGCCTTCGATCGCGCCAATGCCAGCAAGACCCTCGCCAGCAACGCTGCCGCCCGCGTTGAACAAGCCCAGCGCGTCACCGTACAGGCCACGGCCTGCATTGAAGGTGTTAAGCCCCTCGTTCATGAGACTGCCGCCCCGGTCGTACGTCTGGCCTGTGCGGTCAAAGATGCCCCCGGCTTCCCCGACTTCCTGTGCACGGTTGCGGGCAAGCAGGTTGGCAAGCCGCTCGTGCTCCTGCGCCCCGGCCATGACTGCACCAAGTGACAGGTCGTTCATGGCACGATCACGCGATTGACTGAGCCGGTTCAGTTCCTCGTTGTAAGCCTCGCTGCCAGGAGCCAGACCTTGCTGCCAGAGCCGGTTGCGAACGTCCGCCTCCCGCCGCTCGTCATCGGCACGGCGAAGCCCCATGGCCCGCTCGTAGACGGCGTTCTCAATGCTCTTGCGCTCGTCACCGAACGAGTCCGGCCCGCCCAACTCATACTTGTCCTGGATGCCGCCCACGTCATCGCGGTATCCGGCCAGCGCACGTTGCAAGCCGCCGAATTGGTCCTGCCTGTCGCCAAGCATCGCCTCAAGGTTCGTGTACCGGCCTTCCAGGTTATTGAACTGTCCACCCAAGGCGCCAAGCTGGTCTGCCCTTTCGCCCAACATGCCCTCGATCCGTCCGGCAAGGTCGCCTCGATCCCTGACGTAGCCCGTCCGGCTGTTGTCGACGCCAGGCAGTCCGGCAATGTTCAGTTTCTCGAAGGATCCGACGTTGACTGGCGGGAGACCCGCGAAGTCGATGGGCTTGGAAGTCGCGTCGTAAATCTGGCCAAACAAGCCGGGTGAACTGGTCGGGCTGGTCGACTGTATCTGCGCCGTCTCCGGTGTCCTGCCAACCGAATTCCACTGCGGCTTGGAGCCGCCCTTGGATGAACTGCGCTTGGCCGCGCCGCCAGACGGGCTTAGAGTGGAACCTAAAATCGGGACGCTCATCAGAACATGCCTCCCCTGCTCCGGTTCGGCGCTCCGAACAGGATGTTCATCAGCATCGGGTGCAATTCCGTGTGTTGCTGCCGTGATCCGTCATGCAAATTGCCCGTGTAGAACGTCCGTCCAAACGGAGTTTGCTGCGTGATCTGCGACATGCGGGCATTGTCCAATGCCGCCTGCCGATTCACGTCCATCTGAACCTGAGCGGTTCTCACCGGATCAGGCGGTTTCGGACCGCTTTTCTTGCCCATCGTTCAACCCCTTAACCCAGTTTCTTTGTTCTTCCCCGTGCTCTTCCATCGAACGATCCCACGGAAACGGATTCCAGATCGCGTCATGCGGCATCGAGTGTTCCCTGTTTATTCCTATGGTTGATCCACCTGCATTCATTTTGCAACATTGATAGAACATGCGCATCAATTCGTCCATCCCATGCCTTGCGGCCGGTTCCCTCGTACTTGAAGCCCAAGCGTTCGGCCAAACGTCTTGCCCGTTTGTTCTTTTTCGAGACCATAACCCACAGCCGCGAGCATCCCATCTGGATGAACGGGTAGGCGAACATCTCTTCCAACGTCCGCTTGCTTGCCCATCCAGGCTGATCCGACGCAATTGTCGCTTGCATCGAGTTGCCGTACTTTGCCGTCCGAAACTCGCTGTAGACAACGCCGCATGCCAGGCTCTTTCCATCCAGCGTGATTCCGAGCGCGGCGCACGACCCGAAGTCCTCTGGCGGCATGGGAATCCGCTCCGCGACCCACGGCACGACGACGTTCTCTGCGCCTCCGAATGACACCGGACCCGCCATCAGAGAAGCCCCTGCGTACGTTCGGCGATGATGTCAGCCGCGTAGTAGCGGATGCGCGCGCCGGTGGTGGAACTGCGCAAGCGAACCGAGATAGCCGTTCCGTCGCGGTTGAGGGCCTGCCATTCCTGAAGCGAGAAGACGCCGCCTGACCATTTCGACACGTTCCACCTTGCCTGGTTCCACTTGGCTCCGGTCGTGACAATGTTTGTCGGGGCCTCAAGCCCGCCGTCTTCGTTGAAATCTGTTGTCGTTCCAATCGTGAACGACACGTTGGCGTCGGCGTCCACGAGCGCCCGCGCCATCGTGAACCGCTTGTCCATGCTGCTGCCGAGATACTGGAATGCGCCCCGAACGTCGCCTTCGATCGCAACCCCGTTGTCGCTCGTGCCGACATTGGCTTCGTAGACCTTGCCGTCTACGCCGCCGTAGTAGATTTTGCGCTTCCAGCGCGTGAAACACCGGGCGTTCCATCCCGTAAACCTGCACCAAGCGCGAGTTTGCGTGTTCATCACATACTGGATGCCGCCCTGAACCGGCACGTTGAACAGAAGCCAGTTGGCGGGTGTGTGCAATATCCCGTCCCATCCGGTCACGTCGCCGTAGAGAAGGTTCTGCTCCGAGATCCTGTTGGCGATGTTGTGGGAGAGATTGCCGCGCATGTTGCCCGCTTCGAGTTCTCCACCGGTCGTAAGCTTGGTTACGGAAACAACCCCGTCATCCGTCAGCGCGATCAGGTCTCCGCCGAACTTCAACACGGCCTTGTCGCCGATGAGCCTCCCGATCTTCCATATGCCGACAAGGCTCCAAGACGTGGAACTGCTGATGTCCGCGCCCTGATAGACGATGACCGCGCCTGAATCGAAAAAGATGCAGAGCAGGTCGTCCACGCCGTCCCCGGAGTCGATGGTGATCGTTCCCAGCCCAATGGCGTTTCCGCCGTCCGGGTGTACGCGGTCCAGCGCGAAGCGTGTCAGTTCGCCTTGGACAAATCCCAAACCGCCGTACCATAGATTGGCCGTGTCCTTCTGAAGAAAGAAAAGTCGTCCCTTGAAGGGAAGCACCCGGTAAAGCTGGCTGGCGGCGAAGGGTATGGAGTCCTGACCGCTGGCCTTTGACCATCCATGTGCGGCGGCAAGGGTTCCGGCAGGGAGTATCCGGAGCGGATCGTCTTCGCCGTTGACCATGATCGTGTGCCCGCCGTGCATGGCGGTCTGCCACCGGCTGCTTGTCAGCCCGGATTTCAGGCTCGTTCCGGCCGAGTTGTCGGAGACCTCATAGAGCGCACCGGACCCGACCGCGAACATCTTGGACACGCTGCCACTCTCGTGGGCGAACAGGCTCAGCACTTCGCCGCTGCCGACGCCGGCAGCGTGTTCCCGGCCTCCCCTGCGCAGGACGACCGCGCCGGACTCGGGAAAATAATTGTCCAAATGAATGGCGTATTTCGGCCTCATCGCGGCCCATGCGTCGGACGTGTTCAACCCCGACACCGGCGCCTGGATGGTGTGACGCTTGCCAAGGTGCTGACGCGGCCCGATGGACGAGCCGCCATGCTGCCTGACTTTGGTTCCTATGGCGTGGGCGAGCGACATGGCCTAGCCCACCCTGATGCCGCCGTAGCCGGTTTCAGGCACTTGGTCACGGAACGACAGCCGCCGTCCCTGTCCAAGGTAGATCTTGCGCGGTCCGGGGTCCTTGCCGAAGCGGCGGTCGCGCTCGATCTCGAATTCGGCAAGCTCTGCCGCGAAACTCAGGCCACGTGACTGCTTGAACCTCCACTCCAGGTCGAGCGTCACCAAATCGTCATCGAACAGCGGCTCGTCCGTGTCCGCGACGATCTTGCTCCTGAACGTGTCGCCGGTCGAGTTTGTGAGCCAATGGTTGGATGTGTATTCGATGACGAGCGTTTCCGACGATGACGGCACCGGGTCAATGAAGAAGGAGCGGCCCGTGCCTTGGCGCGAGCGGCGCAGCCTGAAGTTCGGCGTGATGCTGGTTGTCTCGATCAGGCCGGACTTGATTGATTGCCATTCTCGGGGCGAAAGAGGTCCACGAGCTTCGCGATAACTGTTGCGATCCCAGATCGTGCCGTCCACGAGTTCCTGATAGTCTTCAGGAAGCTGGTATTCGTCTTCTCCGGCCTGCGTCGTGAACACGAATTCCCGCGTGAGCACGACCCAGCCCTGACCGCTCGGCCCGCGCTTCTGCGCAAGAATGCGCCCGCCCCTGTTAAGCAGCGTGAGCATGGACCGTGCATGAGGTTCGTTGTTCCCGACGAGGGACGAAATGTCTTTCATCCCCACGACGGAAGCGACTTCCCTGGCTATGGTCAGGAAGTTATCCGGCATTCTCCGCGTCCTTTTCGGCCTTGGCCGGACGCCCGCGCTTGGCCGGCGCCTCCTGAGACGCTTCCACGGTCTTCATCAGCTTCTCCATCTGCGCCTTCATCTCGGCGTTCTCCTTGCGGAGATCCTCGACTTCCTTGTGGACCTCGTGCGCCTTCTGGTACTGCGCCTTCTCTCCGAGATGCTGTTTGGCCCGCTGCACGAAGGTCCGCATGCCCGGACCAAGCCGTTGCAGGTTGGTATCGGTGACGCTTGCCAGTTGCTCGACCGTCAGGATCCGCGCTTCCGCGAGCCGATTTCGTGCTGCCGGGTCAAGCCAGGCGATCCGCGTCAGCCGTGTCTGGCCCTTGAGCTGGTCTTCCTGACTGACAAAGAGGTTCCACTGTCGGGCATACCGCAGCTTGTCCTCTTCCGTCACCGGACGATCCGGCCCGAAGAACTTGTCGCCCGGATACGTGATCTTCACGTAGTCGGCGTTCGCGATGGGGTTCCGGTAGAATTCGACGATGGACGCATCGACGCCCTTGAAATCCGGGTCGCCGTAGATGAACTTTCCGTCCCTGCCCCTGCGCTGTACGGGATCGATGGGCTGGACGAAGGCTCCGTCAAGATGGTCGGCTCCCACCGCCACTGCGCCTTCCGGCACTTGGTTGAGGTCGAATTGCGCGGCTTGTGCTGCAGCTTCCATTTTAGGTTCCTTTCATGTTGCTGAACCTGTCTTCACTTCTTTGCGGGCGAGCACCCGGAGACTTCGAGCACTGCGATCCGCTCTTCGATGGCGGCATGAGATTTGGCACTTTCAAGACGCATGTCGTTGATGAGTTGCTTCATTTCGTCAAAACGCGCATACATCTCTTTCCTGAAGGCCCGATCTTTCTCCGCCTCTTCCTTCAGCCACTTGATGTCATCGACCATCTCCTGCTTTTCGGCACCGCCCTCGCGGATCATGAAGAAGAGTCGCCCGATTGCCAGGAACGCACCTGCGATTCCGCCCAATGTGACAATTTCCTGCGTGTTCATTTCACTTTCCTTTCACCGCTGCGGTCCCGGCTGGCGGGGCCTCCGGCGCCACCTGGGGGGATGCATTCTCCGCCAGAGACCCCTGAATGATTTGGCCTTGAAGAGTCATGAAGCCAGATAGACCTTGAGAGTGGTGCCGTTGTCCGGGCTTCCGACGTGCAGGCGAATGCGCAGTCGGCTTCCCGCCTGCTCGCACACGGCGTCTATGTGTTGATTGTCCGCGTCGGCATTCTTGAACAAACCCGCGCCGAACGGGGCGGTAGACGTGGCCCGCTTGAATGCAGTGAACGGGATTTTCACGCTCGTCAGCGGATTGCGCACCGCGCCGTTTCTCTCGGACTCGATGACAACGCCATCATAACCAAGATCATGGCGCATGTAGTCGACCATCGGTATTTGCAGCCAGTCGGTTCCGCTGCTCGCGCCCGCCCGATCGACGCTTGAAATCAAAGCTTGGTGCGCCGATGGAATGGTCCACGAATGGCCAGCCAGCGTATTCCCTGACGGGGTTACGCTGCCGATGAGGTCTTTCGTCGGTGCCGGGTTGCGCAGGGGGTCAAACGCTGATTCATTCGCGAGCACCCGCGCCAGCCCAGACAGGTCTGTGCGCTTGTTCTCCCATGTCGATGAAGACACGGAGTAGGCATGGAACGTGGCGACGGGATTGTTGTTGACCAAGGCAGCGGCTGTGCTGCCAAGACCAACGAGTCCTTCCCGCTCGTCGCCTACCAGCAGCAGATCGTCACGCCCGCCAATCCCTGACGTGAAATTCAGGCTCTCAAAGTCGATGGTGTCGCCATTCACAAGATATCGGTGGGCGTCGTTGAGCGTGGCGTTGTTGGCTGCACCGCCGATAATCAAGCCGGATGATCCGTCACCGTCTGCCGCGCCGAGCGTTCGGGCGCTCGGAACATCGCCGGTCGGAGTCAGGGTCTCGTACGTGATGATCCCCGTGGTCAGATTGGCGTGATACCGTGCCCAATCGCTTCGCAGCGCGCTACCCCCGTAACCGAGACCAAAGAATCCTTCGATGATTACGAGGTCGGGGTTGTCAGTCGGGACGAAATGTCCACCCGCCACAGCCGCCGTTCGCCCATGGGGAACGGTGCCGACCTGACGCATGAGCGTCCATGTGATCGTATGGGCGCTCCAATTAACGGCATATTGCCGCATGGCTGCTGGCCACGCGGGAGTCGGCTCGTTGTCCACCCCGAAGCCGAGTATGCCCTGATCGGTAGTTCCAACATGAATTGGGCTTGTCCACGCACCCGGAACGTCGCCGCTTTGGGTGAACTTGCGGGCGGTGTAACTGCCGTTGTTTTGAAGCTCCAAGCCCCAAACATCGTTAACATCGCGCTCATGGGACGAGTCTCGGTATTCCTCGCCGCCGAACATCAGAAGTCTGGTCAGGTCGGCGTTTGCGGCCATCGCGCCCGAACCCAAGCGCGCCGGTTTCAACGGCGCGGTGACACCATCCCGATCATCATCGTTGATCGTTGGTTTCGTGATCGTTATTCCCGCGCTCGTGCGCTCCCATGTGTGCAAATCGCTGAATGAACTGAGGTTTGCCCTTCCGCCGTAAAAGGCTCCTGCCTCAACAGTTCCTGCATACAGGACCGCCGCACGCGCGGCCAATGTGCCAGTGCGTGTCAGTGCGGCATACGAAATATCCGAACCGTGAACCTGAGCGTCGTAGGGGATGAAGTCCTTGGCCTTCATGTCGCCGGATACGCGGTATCGGCCCGTTTCAGCGCCAAACAGGAAAACCTCCCACGACTTCACACCGTCAGTGTCCTTCAACTCGTGGAGAATATCGCCGACGACGACCAGAGCGCCTTCGGTGTAATCGTCAACATCGGGAAGCGCATTGAGATTGTGGAGAGTGGCCTGGGTCAGGCCCGCTCCGACGCGGTAGAGCGTGACGACCTGGTTGGCCTGCACCTGCCAACCCACGTCGATCTTGGCTGCCGGGTTTTCGCTGCGGCCAAGGTGGTAGTCGCCGAAAGTCAGCGAGTTGGCGTTGGTCGCGGCGTCTGTCCCGGTCGCATTTGCGGCTTTTGCCTTTAGCGCCGCCAGCGTGAACAGGTGGATGTGGTCGTTTTCGGTAAACTGGATGCCGTAGAGGCCATCCTCAGTCGGCATGTCAATGGAGGTCGGCGTAAGCTGGGCCACGTAGTCGTGGTCGGTGTCCTGGTCAATCTGCTCGAAGGCCAGCCGCCCGCCATCCAGGCCCGGATCGCCCTTGTCCCCTTTCGGTCCCGTTCCACCGTTGGCTCCGGTACCGATCCGGTAGATCGCGAACTTGGACGCGCTGCCGTCAATGGCCATCGTGTCGGTTGAAGTCTGTTCGACAACAAGACCCTGCAACTCGATGCTGTCGCCCGCCTGGCAATCAATGATGTCGGAGACGGGGGCAGTGAGCGCGAAGAAGCCAGGATATTGGTTGCGAGCATAGGAGCGCCCCACGG
Organism: Silicimonas sp.; assembly: GCA_022820365.1. Lineage (GTDB taxonomy): Bacteria > Pseudomonadota > Alphaproteobacteria > Rhodobacterales > Rhodobacteraceae > JAJEFO01. The sequence continues at coordinate 83,323 of JAJEFO010000019.1, read as the reverse complement.
TCTCCCGCCCGGTGGTCGTTCCGCTCGTGGTATGAGCGAACCGGGCGTAAATGCGCGCCCGGTTGTTGGAGCTTGCCCCGGATGCCGTTCCGTCGATCGCGCCGATGCAAACATACCGGCCAGCGGTCGGGACCGTCACCACGCTGTTCGCAATCGTGTAGTCGCCGACATTCAACTCAACGTCGTTGTCGGCATCGAATTCCATCTTCACGAAGCTGGTGGAGGTGAAGTTCGTTACGTCGGCAAGTTTCGTGGAGAATGTCCGCTCGCTGACCACGGGAGCCGTCGCGCTCTCGGGGAACCGGTTGACGACTCGCCATTGGTCTGCCCCGATCACTTCAAGATCGATCACGTGCCCGTTGTGTGCATCGCTGAATTCGAGTTTGGTAACGGCTGTGCCATCTTGCTCGATTATGCTGCCGGAATTCGGCACCCGGATATCGGCGGTCTCCCCTGCCCCCGTCTGGATGATGAATCTCTGCATCGCGCCGCTGTTGGCGACAAGAACTGGCGGCAGGGTGATGACTTTCTTCGTCGTGTCTTCCGGGTTGATGACGATGGTCTTGCCAAGCTCTTCGACCACGCGCAGCGTTGCATCGCCCAAGAAACTCTCGATTCCCTGGCGAAGGGCTGGCTCGTGCTGTGAAGACGGCCAAATCTGTTTCCACTTCGTATTGTTGGAATCGGTCGGGAGAGGATCGGTGTCGAGAATGAATTCCGACGCCATCCAGATTTTCAACGTGGTTCCGGCGCCCGTCTTCCCCATGGCACCTTCGGGGTAGTACGCCTGCTGAGAGACGACTCCCCACCACGAGTCCAGGTCCCACCAATTGACGGGATCGCCATCGGGTCCGTTGCCCTCGTCCCCGCCCTTCTCGTGATCCTGTTTTGCCAAGAACGGGAAGCCATTGTGCTCGACAATGGTTCCTTTCCGGATCGTTCCTGAAAGCGTCGACCATTGGGGCGCGGACACTCGCAATGGCGTGGAATCTGGCTCGCCCGATTGGGATGTCATGTGCCAATACGCGCCACCCCATGTCCATCCCTGGAACTCGCCCTGGTTGTGGAGCTTGGAAAGCACAGTGCCGGAATGATCCGTTACCGTGACAGTTCCGTAATGATTTGCGTCACTGAACTTGTAAACGCCGCAATGCCAACTGGCATCGCCCTGCCCCAACGACGGCAGCTTGAGGGTGATGTTTGATGTTTGGACATTTGGAAGCTCCATCCATATCATGTCGCCTTCGTCCGTCGTCTTCACGGCGTCGTAATCGGCAATCTTCACATGGAAGGCAGTGTAGCCCCCGCCGTTGAGTCCTCGGTCTCCCTTGTCGCCCTTGTCTCCCCCGCCTATCGGGTGCGCCGCCCCCCAGACCCGGATTTCTCCCGTATCCTCAGCAGAAGACAGTCCGCGTATTCTGAGACGATGATCAGATGTCCTGTAGTCGATCAGCAACCGATTGTTGTTCGCAAATTCGATCTCATAGCTTTGAACGGCAAGATCAGTTCGCTTGAACGCACCATAACCTGAATCTCGGGACGACGAAGTGTCGGTACCAACCCAGCCCTCAAGGATCAGGTAGTCATGGTCGGCGAATGACGCATTTGTCTCAGCCAGCGTGGAAGTGCTGTCCGTCCAGGTAAATGTGTGCAGGAGCGTTGGCGGAGTTGCCGTGCTTCCGCTTGCGCCAGCGTCGGTCTCCCAGCCAAGCACGTCCCCGTCGAACTTCGGTATCTTGTCGTCGCGGTCGCCAGATGATGGATACGGGGGCAGGCCAAGGATCGTGGCCCATTCAGTCTCAAAATCCCTGCCGCTAGTTTTCTTGAGAAACTGGTTAGTCTCGCCGCCCTTGGACATGCCGCTGGCCAGCCAGTGCAACTGCGCATTCAGTTCGCCCCTTCCTGACAGCGCAATCCACGGCGATGCCTCGCCGGTCGAATTGGCTTCAGGATTGTCCTGTTGCGTCCGGTCCTCGCCCGCCTGCCCCGCCCTGCGGCGGTAGAGGCCAATCGCGTTGTCGCTCCTCGTATAGGCGACCTCATCATTGTCCGCCCAGCGATGGGGAAACCTCCAGAATCCCTTCCAACGGTCGAGACTCAGGCTGTCAACAATCTCGCCCTCAAGCGCCTGCGCGGTCGCCTGCAACTCGCTATCGCGGGTGATGTCGTCCGGGATCTGGTCGTCCGTGATCGGACCCCCGGTGCCGCTTCCGCCGTCGTCCACTTCCCATGTGGCGGTGCCGTCCGTGGCGACACGCAGGTTGTAGTCTGCATCTGCAACGCTCGCGGCAGGCACGTTCGGCACGTTCGACTTGCTGTCCGCCGTGGCCTGCGCTGATACGGCCTTGGCATCCGCCGTCGCAGCATCTGCGTCCGCCGTCGCGGCGGCGATAAGGGCGCGATCCGCCTTGTCGTCTGCGGTTGCGGCCGCGTCCCGCGCCGTCTGGTCGACGGCCATGGAGCCATCGTCCTCAACCCACGATGCAACTCCACCGGCAGTGACGCTAAGGTTGTACTGCGTGTCCTGAGATGGGGTCGCGGGCTTGTCCGGCACGTTCGACGCCCCGGTGCCGGTTGAAGTCTGAGCGGCAATGCGCGGATAGGTCAGAGATACAGTTGCCAGATTGTTCTGACCGCCGCTGACAAACAGCCCGTCAACCGGACGTGCGCCCTGCGTATGGTCGAGCGCCCCCGCCACGCTTCCGGGCCAAAGCTCGGCACCTTCGGCCAGAGTCTCCTGAACCGTGCGTACGGTCGCAGTGCCCCACACTTGGAACCACCCGAACTCGCCTTCGGCAAGAGCTTCATGTGCAACACCAACCGGGTTGCCGCTTTCGCCCGAAGTCCGGCTTGCCGACAACTGCCATGCCTGGCCGGCGGCCATGTCCACTTCAACGGCGTCGTGCTGCCCAATGGCCTCCCCGGCCCTTTGGTACACGAATTCGCGGGAGTCGTCAGTGCAACCCCTGGTTCCGGCGTGAAACCCGCTTGTGTCTTCGACAAACGACGGATTGACGCCCAAGGCGATCATGGGTCACTCCAGAATTCGAGATTGCCCGTGAGTCAGGAGAACCTGAATCTCGTCCGTGGCAGCCGTTGTGTATTTGACTCGCCACGCGGTCCCTACAACGGTGGTCTGGGTCGTGTACTCTTCCGCGCCTGCGGTGCCTGCGACATTGAGTGTCTTCACCTGATGCCACTCCACCGACCCATCGGATTGAACGATCCCGCCCTCGATGCCAAGCGTGACCTGCGTTGTTCCGGTCTTGCGGATTCCCTGAACGGCAATCAGAGAGTTGATAGGTCCGCCGAATTGCGCGTCCCTGCCCTCGAACACGAGCGCTGCCGTGACCTCGTTTTGTGCGTCAAGGACCTGATCGATGATCATGTCGAGTCATCCTCTCCTATTTCAGGCAGGGTGATCGGGCACCAGAAGGAGGTGTTCGACAAAACCCCCGCCGAAGATGACTTGTTTTCGGCCATGCACAGAAACGTGTCGGTCGTGCCGGGCTTGATCACGTAGTCGAGCGGCACGTAGGTCTCGTCACCGGTCCATTCACCGCGATCGTTCAGGACGTGATGCTCCGATAGGTCGGGGCATTCCGCAAACGGGTCGCCGTTCAGCTTTCTGATCCGGGCAAGAACCTCGTCCATGGTCTCGCCTTCGATGACATACGTGCCATGGCCGTCACTGCCGATCCGCTTGCCTGCATCCGTGAAAACCAACGTGTGATGATGGTTGTTTGTCTCGTACCGATCCGGCCGTTCGCTGACCTTGTGACGTCTCGTGTACTTCTCTTCCCGCAGGAGATAGATGTAGTCCGTGTTCACGAACTCCGAATGCTCGAAATTGGTGATCGTCTCATTGTTGTTGCTACCATGACCGGGACGAAATGGTACATCGTACGGTTCTTGAACTTTCAGCCAGCCGCCCATCTTGGCGCTCCTTCTTTGGCAGGTTGCGGACGGCGGCATTCAGACCGCCGCCCGGTCTTTGCGTCAGGTCACTTTCTTGGGGAAACTCAACTGGCAGGCGATCCGCCGTGCGGCAGTCCCCGTGTCAGCCTCGTAGGTGATCCCCGAGATGGTGTCCGTGGTCGATCCCGTGACAACCTGGCCGTTGCCGCCCACGGTTCCGTAATTGCTCGCGGTGACGGCTGCCGCCGTCGCCCGAACCATTGCGTCTCCGAAGACCTGCACCCAGCCATAGGCGTCGTCCACCATGGCGACCGGAGCAACGCCACCCTGAACGCCTGCGGCGCTCGATGTCGTCATCTGGTCGATCTGGTAGCCTGCCTCGATCTGGACAAGATCGCCTGCGGCAATGGCCCCGTCCGCCTGGCACGCGATGAACATGCCTTTGCCGGGCGAGTAAGCAAGCGTCCCAAGAGGGGGAAGCCCTTTGTCTTCCCACTTGTCCTTGGCAAGGGTTTCTTCAGGATTGCATCCAAGTGCTGCAAGAGTCATGTCAATCCCTCCTTACGCGGTCTTCTGCAACCGGCCCTGAAGGGACAGGTTGGAGCATGTCAGGTTTCCGGCCCACATGATGAACTTCACCATCGCGTCCTGGTTCGTCGCGTAGCGGTCATCGCTTGAGGTCATGTCCTGGTCCTTGTGCGGCCGCCAATTCAGGTAGGCCGTGTTCAGGAAGTACATGTCCCGGGTGTCGGCGCTGCCGCCGAGACCACCATCAAGCACCACGTCCGCGTTCATGAACTTGATGTTCAGGAAGCCCATCTTGCCCATGTTCGGGTTCGTGAAGCGCTGCTGGTCCTGGAGTGTTTCCCAGAAGGCGATGAACATGTCGTTGCCAGAAGGAATCAGGTCGATCTTGTCCATGTTCCTGCAAAGCTGCACGTACATCTTCATCATCTCGTCACGCAATGACGCGCTGCCAAGATTGATGCCGCCCTTGAACTGGTGGCGCCAGAACGTGTGGTTGGCCCGGTTGATGCCGCCATAGGTCCCGGTGTCGGAGTCGGTCGTGATCGCCGCCTGCAAGCCGTCGACCTGCTTGCCGCCATCGGCCTCGCCGTTCGAGTACAGATCCCCGGACAGGCCGTTGATCATCGTCTTCTCGGCGTTGCCGACCCGCTTCTTCAATAGCGGAATCATCTGCTCCTTGCCGGAGTTCTGGAGTCTTTCCAGGCCGCTGATCGTGACGGCCACGGCGACCTGACGGAGATCGAACTCCGCTGCCGTGAAAACGTCCGAAGGCTGGATGTCGAGAACCTCGTAGCCGGAGAAACGCTTGTACGTCTCGTTTTCAGCGTATTCGAGTTCCTCGTAGATCGTGCGTCCGCCCGTGATGGGCACACGCTTGCCGCGCCGCTTGAGCCGGTTCAGAAGCGCGGTGTTGTCAGACACGTTGTCCGCGAGCTTCCTGCGTCGGCTCTCGATAGCGACGGTGGCCATTTCCGAAATGTTCGGAGATGTCATGATCGTCACCTCTTATGGTTTTGTCGTCAAGCCGCCGCCATCTGGCGGTCCCACTCGTTCGACAGGATTGAATCGAGATCGTCCGATCGCTGTTCCGCTCGACGGGACCCTGCACCGCTCACCGAAGACCCTGCATGACGCTTCCTGCGCGCTTCCTTGGCGTCGGCAGTCTTCTGCATGTCGAGAAGTTTCTGCCGCACTGTCGGATTCGCCCAGCAAGCGCGGTCGTACAAGTCCTTCAGATCGGGTTGTCTTCCGCTGTCGATATCGGCCTGCGCCAATCGTTCCATATCCACCTGCACGTCCCCGAAGAACGGATGGGCAAGAGTCCCGTCCTCGTTCTTCGCTGACGTGAAAGAGTGAATTGCGTTGTTCGCGGCCTGCATCTGCGCATTCTGCGCGTGCATGGCCTGCGCGTTGTTTCGGTGCGCGAGTTCCTGCATCTGCTGTGCGAGCTGGTCCACGCGCGGGTCTTGCGGCGGCGCGTTCTCTCCGCCCTCGCCCGGCGCCTCCACTCCGTAGTCGTGAATAAGCTGCTTCAGAAGGTCGAGCTTCTGCGCCTGCGTTCCCGTGCGCAGTATGTATTCTGCCTCCATCACATGGTTCATGGCGGCGCCAGGGTCTGCGCCCATCTGCCGGAAGTACGGGTCCCATTTCTCCATGAAGCCGCGAATGGGCGCGATCTCCTGAGACCGCTGCGTGTGCGCGGCGTCCATCGCGTTCGACCGCTCCATCAGCCATTTCTGCGCTTCTGGAGTCTGCTTCGCGAACATCTCCCGGTCGGCGCTCGCCCAATGCGCGGGTGCGTCCATCGGCTGAAGCTCGGTACCGCCCTCTGGCGGTGGGTCGCCGCCTTCCCCGCCATCGCCACCGTCAGGCGGCTCGTTCCCGCCCTCGGGCGGTTCATTCTCCGACCCCTTGTCCCAAGCCTCCGAAAGAACGTCTTCCATCGAAGGCGTATCGTTCGGGTTGACCCCATCAAGGGGAACTCCCGGATCGTTCGGGTCGAAATCGGTGTCTGGGTCGTTCATCGGCGGGCCTCTGCTAAATAGTTACAAATGCAACTAATGGAACATAGCATCAGCAACAGATTGCCTTTTGTCAACCACTCACTTGATTTTTATCAAGCGCGCCGCGAACCGACTTGTTTTACAGGATTCTCACGTCGCTCATGTCGGGCGCGGGCGCGTTCTTGGACCGCTCCACCGCCGCAAGCGCCTCGGGATTGTTTTGGTCGATCTTGTCATAAGCGTCCACAAGATCCCGCTCCAGGTCCGCCATGTCGTACTCGCGCTTGACCGGACGGATCGCCGCCTGGTCGTTCCCGACATCAATGACATCGTTCCGCTTGTTGTGCTCGCGAAGCGCAGCCCGCGAATCGAGCGGCCTCCCGTCAACCGGCGACTGCACCGGGTTCGTGTGATAGCAATCCCCCATCACCATCGGCGTCGGAATGTCCGGGTTCGACAGTTCATGATACCGGTTGTGATGACGCGACTCCCGCTTCGGAACCATCATCCCGAAGTCCTTGTCGTAAACCCACACTTCCCTCATTCGTCCCGACCGTAAGGGTGGAGCGAAGGAGTGATGCACGAAACGACCGAACGCGGAACAATCGCCACAAGACGGTCCCCATCCTTGTTGTCCTGGTCATCTTTCTTCTGATGATTCATGAAAATGTAATCGTCCCGACTCATCAGTTCGATGAAGTCAGCCTTGATATGGTCCGGGTCCGGAATTTGCCCCGTGTCTTCCGTTCGCCTGAAACTGATCTCCCACCATTTCTTGGAAGCGTCGTTCTCTATGATCTTGCGAGGATATCTCATGCCGCAACCTCCGTCATCGCTGCCCGCTCCTTCATTTCAAGCTCCTTCCGCGCCTTCTCAAGCTCGGCCTCCATCTTCAAAATCTCGGCTTGCGCCTTCGCCTGCTCGACCGCAATCTCAAGCTCCGCCTTCTGCACCTCCGCCTCGGCCTGCGCCTTCGTCGTCGCGATCTTCAGTTGCGCGTCGTTCGCCTTCGATTGCGTGGTCGCCTGCAACTGCGCCATCTTCGCCTGCATCTCGGCCTGCCTGATCTGCGCCGACTGCTGCTGTTGCTCGCCCTGCACCTGCGCCTGACGCTCGCTCTCGCCAGGCTGGCCCTGCCCTTGCTGCAGCCGCTGAATGGTCTCCTCGAACACGCCCTCAAGCTGACGGCCCGAACGGAAGCTCCTGACGGCAAACAGAAGCATCTGCGACAGAATCGGCGCCATCTCAGGCGCCTCCTTCATCACCGGCAGCGACTGCCCAAGAAACTCGCCCGTCGCCTTCAGGAACTCGATTCGCTGTTCCTTCTCCTCGGCATCGTCGGCAAGAACCGTGCTGTTCGTTTCGATCTCGACACGGAACCCCCGCGTCTTCTCGTCCCGCAAGAGCGACAGCGCCCGCGCAAACACCTGTTCGACCGCGTTGGGGTCGCTTTGACGCAACTGAATGACCTGCGGCATGTAGTCGAACCCGGACAGCGCCCGAATCCGCTCAGGGTCGTAGTGCTCGCAGATGATCTCCGCCTTCATGCGAATCAGGTCGCGGGCAAACGTCTCGATCACCCGCTTCTTCGTCTCGATCCGCTGCCCCGCGTGCTGCGACTTCATCCGGCTCTGGCCCAGCTTCTCACGCGGGTCCACGCTTCCGCGCAGAATGTCCGATATCCCGCTGACCTCGTACAACGTCGCCTTCGTCCGGTCGCGGGCATCGTACAAGCCGATCAACACCTTCGCGATCTCGGCGATCGGCAAAAACTGCACGACTCCCGTGACCTGACCGCCCCCGGACCCCTTGCCGAAAAGCTCGTGCATCCCGTCGACCTTGACCATCACGTCATTGTCATCGGCCAGCAGATTCTCGATGCCCTCCAAAGAGCCGTCATAGAACCCCTTCGCCCGCAACGCCTTCGTCAGCCGGTCGATCCGGCCCGTCTGCTCGTCAAGCTCCTCCGCAAGCCGCGAATACTGAAGGTAATCGGGCACAGGGCACAGCTTGTCGTTGCCCATCGTCCCGAACGCGGGCTTCGGGCACGGAAAGAAGCCCTCCAGGCCAAGCGGGTCCTCCAACTCGTCAAGAACCCGATCCTGCCAGTCCCGCGAAATCCAGACCACCCGCCGCGTCTTCGCGTCCCATATTTCCCAAACGGCAGCGCGGCCAACGGCCTCGGCATAGCCGTCATCAAGCGAATCATCCGGACTCGCGCCACCATGCTCCTTCAGCGGAACCTGCTCGAAGACATCACCGAACCTTGCAACCCCCGCCTCCCGCGTCATGTCGACCGTGCGGGCAACCCAGCCGTCCTTCACGACTTCGGCCCAATTCGCCTTCGGAGAATGCAGAAACCGCCCGCAGGTCACGAAATCCACCGGACATCTCTCGTCCAGGACCGTCGCCCCCTCCATGTCCGGCTCATACCGGACCCACGCGACCCCGCGCGCGGTCAACAGCAGGTCAAGCGTCGACCGCATCAGCACGTCGTCCAGGCCGCAGCCCAGCCGCTCGTCCCGCTCCATCTCCGTCTTCAGCGCACGTTCCAGCATCTCGGACGAAAGCCGTGCAACAGGATCAGGATCCCTGTGCATCCGCTTGACCACCGGAATCGGCTCGCGGCCGTACACGCCCGTCCGCATGATCTCGACATTCGACCACAGGATGTTGAACCGGCCCTGAATGTAATCGTCAAAAATCCCCGCCGCCTCTTTCCGAGACTCAAGCGTGTAGCGATTCGATATCTTCCGCGCGTCCTCGCGCCACGACCTTGTGGCCTTCTCCGCCGTCTCAAGCTCGGCATTCCACCAAGACACTTTCGTGCCAAAGTCCTTCGGGCTTTCAACGCCGACAGATGATGAATTTTCAGGCATTACACAGTGGCGAAGCCGTTTTCATCTGTCTTGCCCAAGGTGCTTTCCGAGGCGATTTTCAAGGCGAGCCAAAAAACTGCCTGCTTGATGACTGACCATGTGACAGCCCCTCCAATCATCCACAAAATCGGTTCCATCTCACGACTCCTCTAAATGTGATCACAAACATACGTGATCACAAATCCCAAATCAAGCATACTGCATCTGACGCCGCCGCGCCTTGTTCCGCCGCATCGTGTCCGCAGCAACCTCCCCATACGTGAAATCCCGAAGGCCAGGCGGCAACGCCCCGCCCCCAACCCGCAATGCCGCCATCGCCTCCGCAGGCCCCGGCTTCTCAACGCCAGACGCCATCGATGAGATCAGGCGACCGACAAGGCTGAACGCGTCAACCTGGTCGTCGTTCCGGCCCACCGGAAATTTCAGGAATTCCGCCTTCAACGCCGGATACCACGGCGCGTGCGCAGGCCACAGAACCCGACCGGAACCCATCGCCGCCACGAACGACTGCGCCCGCTGCGCCTTGTCCGACGCACTCGAAAACTGCCGCCGCGCGCCCCACGCCTTCAACTCCCGCTGACGCTTCTGAAGAAACGGCCCGATCGACTTCAATATCTGCCCGCTCTCCTCGGCCCAGATCAGCGTCTTCCACTTGTCCATGAGCAATAGCTGCGCATCCACCGAAACGTCCGACGACTCCTGCGCACGCCACAAATCCAGAACCCAGATCCGATCCTCGGAATCAACGCCGACAACCGCGTGCACCGTGTAGTCCCCGCCCCCATACGTCACCGCATAATCAGAAGCCCCGTACAGACGCATCCGCCCCGTGTCCGGCATCTTCGCGTAGGTCTTGAACCAACTGTCCTGAAATAGGTTCCCTTCCTCGGGAAGCGGATTGCCCTGATACAAGGCGTTGAACATGCGGGCCGTCATGTCCGGCAGCGCCCTGATCCGGTCGAAGTGCTTTACGGGGTATTCATCCGGCCAAAGCGCCTCCCCCTTCTCGTTGATCGCCGGAAAGTGCACCTTGTGCCAAACGTCGCCGCCCTCCTCCTCGGCCTCCAGCAGCTTCCCCGCCAGGTCCTCCTCGTGCCATCGCGTCTGGATGACGACGATGAAACCGCCCTTCATGATCCGGCTGTAAAAGTCCGTCTGATACCAAAGCCAGTTCGCCCGCTGAACCGTCGGGCTGTCCGCCTCCTCGATGCTCTTGACAGGATCGTCTATTATCCCGGCGTGCGCCCCAAAGCCGGTGATGCCGCCGCCTACGCCAGAGGCCCGGTAAACGCCCCCAGCATTCGTGAGCCACATGTCACGGGCGCGGCTCTCCGGACTCAATGCCGCCTCAGGCCCGAATATGTCTGACTGCCGCTCGTCCCGAACCATGTTCCGCAAACGACGCCCGAACCCGCTTATCAACTCCTTGCCATACGCGGCGGCAATGACCTCGTTGCCTGGATTCCGGCCCATGTACCAGCCGGGGAATATCACGCTCGCCAACAGTGACTTCCCATGCCGGGGCGGCGTCGTGATCATCAGACGGTCGATCAGACCCGCCTCGCAATCCATCAACGCCTGAGCAATCTTCTCATGATGGTGATTCACCCGGTAATTCGGGATCATGTACTGCGCATAGCTCAGCAAATCCCGGTGCGCGTTCCGCCGCAACTTCTCCATGAGAAGCTCCGCCGCACGAGCCTTGTCTTCCCGCGACAAATTGCCGGACGCTCCACCTGCCACGCGGACAAATCCCTCCGCAAATTAGTTGCAAGTGTAACTATATGGTCAATTGACAAATATCAATTGGCTGATTGATTGTCGTCAATCATGGCATTTGAGTTCAGATTTTTCCGCTTTACAGCCGGGTTCACGCCTGTCTAGCTTGCCGCAATCGAACCCGCTGTGTCAGGCAGTTCCGAAAATGACCGCAAGCATGGAAACGGCGCGAATTTTCAAGACCTACAAGTTCCGCCTGCATCCGACCGAGGATCAGGCGGCGCAGCTCGATCAGTGGTTCGCGGCCGTACGGTGGGTCTACAATGCCGCGCTTGAGCAGCGAGAGACCTACGGGCGGCGCAAGGGCACGGACCTGCATGGCCGTCCCTCGATCTTCAGGGGCTGCGGCAAGAAGACGGATGACGTGATAATCCAGGACTCCGAAGTTGGCTGGCGCATTCTGGCCGACGACCCGGACCTTGCCTGGCTAACAGACCTTCCGTCCGTGTGCCGCCAGATCGCGCTCCAGGACTTGGACAAGGCGTTTGATCGGTTCTTCAAGAAGCAGGGTGGGTATCCGACCGCACGGACTCGCGCCCGGAACAACAGCCTCCGTTTCCAATGTTGGCATGCGAGCCATGCCAATGTGGTCTTCGGCAGGAACAGCGTGAAGTTTCCCCGCATCGGGCGCATTGCCTACAACCGGCACATGAAGCCGCATGGCCGGTTCGGGCAGGCATCGATAACGAAGGAAGGCAATCGGTGGTACGTGTGCCTTACGTGCGATCAGGGCGAGCGCGAGATTGCGCCTGACTGCGACAGCGCCATTGGGGTTGAGTGGAGCGTCAATGCGCCGATCACGCTTTCGGACGGGACGTGCATGGAACCGGATTTCGGACTTGAAGTCTTGGAGGAAAAGTCCAAGCGTGAACAGCAGAAGGTGAGCCGGAGCAAGCGGAGGTCGAACCGCCGCCGTAAGCGCGTGGCAAGGCTGGCCGCGACCAAGCGGAAGCAGGCGGCTCGGCGCAAGGGGCGCGCTCATGAGTTCACGACCAAGATTGTCCGTGAACACTCCGTCATCGCCATCGAGGACACGAAAATCAAGGACCTGACGGCCAGCGCGAAAGGCACTCGCTGGAAGCCCGGAAAGTTGGTGCAGGAAAAGGCCGACGCCAACCGCTGGATTCTGAACGTCGCGCCGTACCAGATCAGGCAGATGCTCGAATACAAGGCCGCACGTCGCGGCGGCACTGTCATCGCGGTCGACCTGGATGACGCGGCCATTCCGTGCTTCGCCTGCGGGTCGGTGAGCGAGAGAAAGGGAAAATCACGGGCGGGTTTCGTGTGCCGCGATTGCGGGCACACGGAAAATGCCGACCTGAATGCAGCGCGAAACATCCTGTTTCGCGCACTACCGGGGCGCGCCATGGCGCCTCGTCAAGCGTCACGCGGTCCTGGATCGCAAGGCGCCCAAACGGCCATCGCAAGTCCGTCTGGACCGGCCACCATGCGCGCATCGAAGAACCGCGACAACGGCGGTGGGAAACGGAGGTCTTAGGAACGTGGGGAAGCATAGTGACTTGTGCGCCAGAGGCTCCTCGGTGCTTGTGGGGGCATGGCAACGCTCAAACACTCGCGCGTATGGAGACATGGCAAATGCAACATCCGGTGCGCGTGGGGACATGGCCCCGGACACAGAACCTTTTCGCCCGTGCTCGCAGGAACATGGCCTATGGTGGTACAAGAATTGCAAATCGGCAACAGGTTCTCCCGCGAGCGCAAGGACATGGCTCTAATCATCAGAATGAGTGAAATCATGAAAACGGTTCCCCCGGTGCGCAGGGACATGGCCTTTACATCTGCATCGAACGAATGGCGAATTGCGTAATCGGTTGACGGCCCATCCCGGCCAAAGAAAAGCCCCGGCGCGTTAACGCCGGGGCCTGTCGTTTGCGACCTGATTTTAGATCAGATCAGTTGTCCATTTCCGCGCCGAAAGCACCGATCATGTTGCCGATGTTCCCGTACTCGGCCTCGAACGCACCAGCAGCGGTTGACGGAGTGTAGCCTTCAGCGGATTGGCCGGAGAACTCACCGACCCATTCCCCGGCAGCATCTGCCTTGGCACCGCCCATAGTCCAGACGGTCATCGCCTGCGCGGTGGATTCGGTGCCGACACCTTGGAACAATCCTGCGCCCGTGATGGTCTGGCTCTGCAATTCAACGGACCAATCACGCGAATTGCCGTCAGCACCAATGAAGTCGGAAATCTCACCCTTGATCATTGAATCGCCGAAGTTGGCATTAAGTTCTGCGCTCGCGGTGAAGTGACCGGAATCGTTGGCGGCACCCGGACCGCGATGGATTGCATACTTGCCAAGCGCCTTTCCCTTGTAGGTGGCCGTTCCGCCGATGGCATCAATTCCAAAGAGTGGTGTGGTGGCCATGCTGTAAAATACGCCCGCTTCGGAAATGGCGCCATCGGTCTTTCCAGCCCACCAGCCCCATTCAAGGCCATCGGATCCGCTAACTTTGTCCTTGGGATTTCCAGGCTCAAACGTCCATACGCCTCCACCCAGCGTCAAGCCAGTCGCTTTCGTGACATTGGATTGGCACGATTCAGTGCCAGCGGTCGCTGGAACACAAGTATAGGTGCCCGAAACGCCGTGGTATGATCCCGATGTCGTGAACACTGCGCGTGCGTCGGCGTTGCCGTTGGTCTTGTGCATTTTGATGCCGGATGTGCTGAACACCGACGCCTTAGCATGTTCGCCCATTATTTCGGGAATGTCGTTGGTGCTTGCGTCGGTGTCCACGGCACTGCCGTATTCATCCTCGAAAGCTTCTCCCATCACCATCATGGCTTCACGTCCCATGCCGTCCTTGTCTTTGAAGTCTTCTGGCTTCCTGAAACGTTTGGTGAATGCTTCGCCATCGTCAGTGGTCAGGCCAATGTAATCTGCCAACACCATGCGAAGCGTCATGGCGTCTTTCTGCATCTGTTCGGCCATCTCAGCGGCGGCCATCTCTTCAGCCTTCCGCTTCTCCTCGGCCTGCCGCTCCCGCTCGGCCGCAAGTTCGGCCTCAGCTTCCTCGGCCCGCTTGTTCGCGGCCTCCGCCTCAGCTTTGGCCTTCTCTTCCGGCGTCATCTCCATCGTCATTTCTTCCATGCCGTTGTCGTCGCTGCCGCCTCCGCAGCCCGCAAGCGCAAGCGCACTCGCAAGGAAACCTGCGGAAATGATAGTTTTGAAACCTCTCATTGTTTCATCCTTCATAGGTTGTTGCGTTTCTGCGCGACTTCACGTCGCACAGCGATGAGTGTCTGCCTCAGAACGACATCGTGATGCCGAGATCGAAGCTCGAACCATTTGGCAAGCTGTCCCCGTCAACGAAGCCGCCCTTTATCGCGGCCCCCCCGCCCAGGTCGAACGAGGCACCGATGCCGAAGTTGTCCATGCCTTCCATGCCTTTCGAATTGCCCGAAGTGAAGGCCGAGAAGGTGGCTGAACCGGAAACGAAGGACGCAGAGGCACTGTACGAATCCACATTGTCAGTGCTGGCAACGCCGTCGTCATAGGATCCGTAGACCAGCTTGACGCTTGCGTCGCCAAGCGTGGCGTTCACGCCAGCAGCAACGGTTTGCATGTCGCCGCGTCGTTCGACGCCGACTCCGACTCCGACATCGCCGAGGCTGTAGGATATGGCTCCACTCAAATCCACATCTTCATTTTCAACGGCATCATCATAGTTGGGATTGCCAGCCGAGGCATACATCGTGAGACTGCCCATGGAGTAGTTCCAAAGTGCGCTCGGGTCGTTGCCGCCCCCGATGTACTTGATTTCGTTCCAGTCACCCAAGCCAGTGTAGCCTACGCCTCCTGCATGGCCAACGGCTGCCTTTGCGGCACTGTCGACGTCGCCCATGGCGACTTTGCCGAACGCGCCGGCGACGTGGACGCTGCCTCCAATGCCATCTTTCCCTCCGACAGCATTGTCAGCGCGGATCGAGCCGCCGAACGTAAGGCCATTGTCCGTCTCGCCGGAAGCCGTGAAAGCAATGCGGACGCGGCTGCTGAATTTGATGTCTCCACCATCTGTGCTTTGCACACCCATGCGGCCATCGCCGCCTACGCTCACCTCGGCTGCTGCCAGACCCGCAGTCAACACTAGCGCCGTAGAGGCCAAAAATGCTCTTTTCATCTCTATCTTCTCCTGTTGAGGTTGTAAGCAAGCAGTCATCAATCACTGCCACAGTTCGTATGGCATCCATGTCGGCTCCCGACAATCCTGCGTGTAAGCCAAGCAGAAAATCTCCATTTAGGCATTGTAAAGATGCAACAGCACATCATACGGTGCGCTTTGTCGTCCCGGACTGGCGCGTTCGGTCGTTACTGATCTGACGCCTGGACGCCGCCAATAGGCCGGACGGCAAGGGTCACCTGTGCGTCCTCTTGTACGGGTGACCCACTGCCTCGGCTATTTCGCCCTGCCCGTCAATCACCCCATCCCCCGCAAACGCACACACGCGCCCTCCAAAAGTAGTTGCGGAGCGAGATGACCGGACTTGTTCCACTACGGGGGCGCCGGCTTTACGCTTTTGCATATATGAAGGCGGGGGGTCGCGTTTTTTTCGACACACGGGCAGGACACAGAGATTGCGGCGACTGTTGCCGGATCGCGCCTCAAATCAGACGTTGATTTGGACGTGCCTTTGGAAAAGCACTGCATCAATCAAGTGAAGGGCCAATAAATCAAGGCCATTCATGGGCAGTTGTGTTTCCATGCCAGAAACTTGCCGCTTATCCGGCCTGATCCGCTGGCAGTAGTTGCGGCGTCACGTCCACGGCGCGTTGCAGTCGCTCCAACTCATTGTCCAAGTCTTCATCGCTCAATCTCTGCCAGCGTGTCGCGCCGCTGTCTCTCGCAACCTGGCGCAAGTCGAGAATGTCCACTACGGCGGCTAAAGATCGCTGCCTGGCGGCTAGATCGTCCGACGTTTCAATAATCTCATGGTGCTTTGAGCAGACGTATTCGAGCGTGAGTCCGGTCGTGACTGCTGCCCGTCGCCTGACTTCCGTAATGAGTGCCGCGACATGCGGATTCTTCGCCGCTTTGCTTCCCATCGAATGATCGCAATAGCCTGCAGCCCGTGACGCTTCCGTGATGCCGTCACCTGCGGCTAGGCGGTGTGCCAGGATTATTTGCTTTCTCGTAAGATGCCCGTGAGGAATTTCGAGTGCGTGGCTTGCTTCAAGAGATGTTTCGCTTGTGTGTGCGTTCATGGGTTCGCCTGTGTGATTGTTCTGCATCCCGTTTGCCGATGAATGTAGCGATTGAGCAAGCATCTGTCACGCGAATGCGCTGCGCGTTTTGCGCGGTACTGGTTCACCTGATGGTTAGTTGATGGTTCTATTGATGGTTTGGGGGACATGGTGTCCCTACCTGTAGGGACATGACGTCCCTACCCTAGGGACATGGTGTCCCTACCGCTAGGGACATGGTGTCCCTAGTGACATTCTGTCCCTACCCCTGACTAGGGACATGACGTCCCTACCCTTGCAATAAGTGGTAACGCAGTGTAGTTTCCACTTATCGACCTGATTCGGGTCGGAAGATTGGAGAAACCGACATGACAATGAGCAGACTAGAATACTATCGGAATGTGCGTGAAAACTGCATGACCGTTACCGAGTATGCTGCGGCGCGTGAGCGTCACAATCAGCGACATAGAACCATCCTGACGGGTGGACGCCTCTACAACTGCACCTTTTGGAGCGTGAATCTTCCCGGTCACATGATCATTCAGGAAGCCGACGTTTGGGCACAGAAAGAACATGGTACTGACTGCACTTCGATGGTTCACACGGTGGACGGCGCAAGCGTAGCGTTTTTCAAGCAGGACGATGACGGCAACCTTGCCGAGTGCAAGTTTTCCCCTTGGACTTGGGAAGATGAGTCATGACGGATCGCGGCGACAATCGGGTTACGTTTCCGGCATTCACGGCGGAAGAAATGAATGAGTTCGCAAGGGACGCATTGATTGAAGCTCTTGAGATAGAGCGGATGGAGTGCGTTGAGCGGATAGCGGCGATTGACCGTCAGTTCATGGAATGGGGTCACAGTGTGTAGCCCAATGCAGCGTTGCCAATGGTGACGCTGCATTCAGATGCACACTCAATTGCATCGCTCAAGATTGGAGAAAACATCATGACTAACGGAAAATCGAAGGCGGACTCCATCTGCCAGAAAATCACTGCGGGGATCATCGCGGAAATAGAGAAGGGAACGATTCCTTGGCGCAAGCCTTGGGACGATGGCGGCGCGGGCATTTCCCTGCCCTTGCGTTCATGTGGAACCCCATACAGGGGAGTCAACGTGGTTGCGCTTTGGCATCAAGCCATGATGAAGGGATACACGTCGCCTTTCTGGATGACCTATAGGCAAGCGCAATCGCTTGGCGGACAGGTGCGCAAGGGCGAACGCGGCGCAACCGTTATCAAGGTCGGTACCGTGATTCGCGAGTCCGATGACGGCGGCGACCCAACACGCTTCAACTATCTCCGCGCCTATTCGGTATTCAATGCCGATCAGGTTTCCGATCTGGCTGACAAGTACCGGCCTGAAATGCCGACGCCAAGAGAGAACCCCGAGAATGCGGAATTGATGGCTTGGTTTCGCCGCCTGAACATTGGGCTTGAAGTCTCAGGCGCACCCAAGGCGTTCTATGACCCTGCACGGGACGTTGTGCACATGCCGCCTGAATCCTGTTTCCGTGACGCCAAGAGCCATTCCGGCGTTCTGTTGCATGAAGTCGTTCACGCGACAGGAGCAAAGCACAGATTGGACAGGAAGCTATGTTCTGCGCAACAGGTCGACTATGCAAAAGAGGAACTGATTGCCGAATTGGGCAGTGCCTTCACGGGCGCAATGCTTGGCGTTGAACCCCGCTTTGAAGACAACGCGGCCTATATCGCGTCTTGGCTTACAATCCTGAAGAATGACAGTCGCGCAATTCTCAAGGCGTCTTCAGCGGCGCAAGCGGCGTGTGATTGGATTGTTGAGAAAGGCGGATCGCTCGCAACTCCGGTTTTCGCGAACGCGGCATAGCGCCGAAACCTGCCCGATCTGGGCAGGTCGGGTAGTCGCTCTACCCCTGATGATGGCAACGGCGGATCGCAACCGCCAGATTGGAGAAAGTGAAAATGTCCAATATCAAGGCAACCAAGTTGCGCGGTATGCTTACCGTTGCTGCGACATTCGGGAAGACGGTCGAGAATTCGTCTTACCCGTACATCGAGAAGGTGAGCCAGGATTGCTTGCCAGTCGCGATAAGTTGCGCCGAATTCAGGTCCAACACTAGGTCCGGCCATGTTCGGATCCGTGATTGCAATCTGGCCGGCGCCTATCTGTCTTCGACGCTGCGAGACTTGCGGATTGCTATCAAAGAGCAAAGCGGCGCGATTGAGCTTGCCGGAGTGCGGATCAACGGCTTTGCGGTTGTTGAGAGCAAGTTGCCGCATCCGGCCACACTTGAGGCTATCACGCCTTGCGCGGTCTTTGACGGTGGTGCGCTTGCGGCCGCGTTGCATGATGTTGCGTTTGCCATGGCGACCGAGATTAACCGGTACTATCTCAATGGCGTCTACGTTGAGAACCACAACGGGAAGCTCCGGCTTGTCGCGACTGACGGGCATAGGCTCGCCATGCGTGACACGGACCTAGCGCTTGATGCCTGGCCGGAAGAGTCGGGGAATTTCATCTTGCGTCGCGACTCCGTGCTTGCGCTGCTTCAGCTGCAAACCAAGTTTCCGGCAGACAAGATTGCCATGGCGGTTGATGGCGACCGGTCGACATTCAAGGGGGAATGCTCCAACGGGATGGAATGGGACGTCACGTCAAAATCTGTTGATGGGACATACCCCAACTATCAGCGAGTCATGCCGAATGATTGGAACGTTGCCGTTGACTTGGACCTTGCGGCAATCAATTCGGACGTTCAGCGGGCAGCATCGATGACGGACGATTACCGGAAAGTCGCGGTGTTTGATCCTGATCGCCCGCGAGTCGGTGACGTTGATGTTCCTGCGCTCGGTTGGGAAGTCCCTGCCGTGTTTGGAATGCAGACGGCTTACCTGAAGGACCTTGCCAAGGTGATGCCTCAAGCAACGCTGAAAGCATTCATCGACAAGGACTCGGACAAGCCGCCTCACCTGTCGCCGGTCACGGACATTTACACGCTCAAGCCGCGTGACAATTCGGACCTGACGGTTGTGCAGATGCCCATGCGGGCTTGACGCACCGGCAGAGCGGGCCGGAAACGGCCCGCTTCCCCGTGCGCCACGCATTCTATAGGGTGTAACAGGATAGATGGAAAACCAGACTAAGAAACAGACTTCGACCGAGCGCGTCCGGGCCATGCGTGAAAAGCGCAAGGCGTTGGGTCTTTGCCGTGACTGCGGCGCTCCCATCGAGCCGGACGACGATCCGGCGAAAGGTGCGGGCCGCAAGCGCACATCGCGTTGCCGCGTGTGTGCGGAAAAGCATTTGCGTTGACGCGCCTTCGATGGCGTGATTAGGGACGAATTGGCTGGGTCTGTCCATGATGGCGTGGACTCCACATCGGCAACGTGTGACCTGGCCTTGGGCCGCGCCGTTTCCCTGATCCGGCGTGGCTCATTTGACTCCGAGACGCTGGCATGAGAAGTGCTCCCATGGGTGGCGCTGTTTTCTCCAATCCGGCGTCATCCGCCTTCCGATTAGCGATTCGACTTGTTTTCATGGTCCGTAGCGTTGCGCTCGTCGTGCTATGACCCGTCAAACGGTCACGAACTCAACGAGAGAGCCAATTTCGGACCCCTGAATCTGTAGATTCAGGACGGATTCGGGCGTCTGGGTTGACGGAAGCAATGAACGCGGCAAGCGTAGAAGCGCGGGCACTTGGTTCGCGACACCTATAGGAGGAGACACAATGTCAGACACGTTCAGCATCACACAGGAGGAGGCGCGAGCCATTGGGGAACAACTCGGCAAAGCTGCCGTGGCAATAGCGCAAAAGACGGTTATCACAAAGACCGAGTGCGAAAAAGTTTGCGTAAACGATCGCTGCCGGGAAGTGTGCGTGACCGTCACGGATATAAGCGGCTAAACTGAGCAGCCATGGAGGGACGTCCTGCCAAGGGACGCCCCTTCGATTTCGCATGGGATGGAAGGATGCAGACATGAAATTTGCGGTGATGGCAGTTGCGGCAGTAACGGTTGCGCTTTGCCCGCTCCAATCGAGCGCAGAACCTGGCCCGATTGGGAATTGGCTAATGAGTCAACCCGTCACGCTATGGGATAGGGGCATGGACGCGATTAATGATGAAGCTCGGGACATGTACGATGTCGAGTCCGAAGAGTGGCTGCTTGGTGCACCTGTGGAACTCTGGGCCGCCTGGGCGGGTTACCATTGGGACAACAACGAAATCGAGATTTCTGCCCTATTTCGAGATGTGCAGGATAACATCTTCATTGACCACGAATGGTGCAATTACGTTCGACGGCGTGTCATAGAGCAGGTGCTGGGAATTGCGACGCTATCGGGCATGGATGAAGCGGCCACAGAAAGTTGGATGGACATAGCGACCCAAATCATTGACCAATGGTTTTCTCATGACGGCTTTCGGCGTGACAGGGATGAAGATCTTGGGGCGAAGTTGGCAAGAATCATTTTCGTCAAAGTCAAGCTCCAGCCTGTCGATGGTTCCGGCATTGAGTGCCGCGACCGGATCACGTCGCTTGACGCGCCTTCAAAGCCTTCGGGGCAGTAGGCACCCCATTCAGCGCTTTACCCTTTGCACCGTCGCGCCTCCTAGCCTTCGTCAGTTAAACCAGGAGGTCGGTATTCGGCCTCGGCTCACCGTAAAAACCTTTGGGTCTGCGTTTGACCACCATTTCACAACCATGCCTTTCGTGGAACGCAAAGGCTTCGTCCGGCGTAATGTTACGAAGAATGACCCATGTTTGATCTTGAGCGTTTTCGGGGTTGAGTTCCGATCCTTCTGTTTCCTCTTGCGCTGCCTTCGCCGCATCTACAGTCAAAAATTGAAAGTGCACGCTGTAGGTCTTCATCATGGTGCCTCCATTGCCTGAGTTGTGGTCGACGATCGAACCGCCGACCATTTTTGCCGTGACTGCCGTGTCACGCAGACGCTTCAGGCTGGGGTGCCTGGGCTGACGATTCTGCGGCTTTCATCGCCAGGAACTCGTCAATGTCAGATCGACGCCAACGTGAGGTGCGCCGGTCCACACCGTCACCCGTTCTGGCCGGACCGAGTCTGATCGGTTTAGGGAATGCGTTTGCTTTGACGTGCGCGTAAATCGTCGATTTACCGACGCCGAGGAGTGCTGACACATCGTCGACTGTAAGCAGTCGTCGGTCTGTTTCTGGCATGGGAAAACGCTCCTGAAAAGTCCACTTTGAATCGAATAAATATTGACACCGCTGATCAAGTCAATATGGCTCCAATCAATCAATTGAAACATTGATAATAGGCTATTATCACGAAATTCCTCATTTTTCCATTTAATGCTTAATAATTCGTTTTTCCCCCGAAAGTCGAATTCGGGGGGGGAAACTGCAAATCGTTGATATTCGCGGATTCCGTGATCCGCTCGGAGCGAATTACGCGCGAATTGGCAATCTCACGATTTTGTTACCGCCGCTGCCTCCGCTTACGACGTGTTTGGCCCATTCGTCCATCAAGGTCCGCCGCTTGTCGAACAAGTCACCACGCGCATAGGCTTGCTCAACCGCACTGCCGACCCGGTGAGCAAGTGACAATTCCATGACAGCATGAGCGGCGTTCGTCTTCTCGCTTGCCCACGTGCGAAAAGACGACCTAAAACCGTGCACTGTCTCTCGATAGCCCATCGCTCGCAGGGTCTTCAACAGCACCCCGCCTGACAATGGACGTTCCCCGAACGGCGACGGAAACACGAGACGAGAATCACCGCCGTTCAAGCGCCGTGCATTCCGCAATACGGACATGGCTTCGTCTGATAGGGGAACCCGATGCTCTTCCCTCGACTTCATGCGAGATCCGGGAATGATCCACATAGCGGTCTTCAAGTCGATTTCGGACCACTCGGCATCGATGACCTCCCTGGTGCGCGCAGCAGTCAAAATCAGGTACATGAGTGCCAACTTCGTGCACTGGGCAGCACCGCTCGCCCCTATGGCTTCGTACATCTGTCCCACGTCCGCGTGATGAACCGCAGGATGATGTCGCGTGTCTTTGCCAACGGAAGTCACTCCATGATCTATCGCCTCACCCGCGACGTTCTGAGTGACGAACTCGTTGGCCATCGCCCATCCAAGCACCTGTCGAATTCGCGATCTCACCTTGCGTCCCGTTTCCGGCCGGGCCGCGATTGCATCGTTCACTACGGCGAGCACGTCACGCTGGCGGATGTCATGGACCTGCTTGTCACCGATACGCGGGAAGACGTACCTTTCCATGGATACGATCCACGATCGCGCGGTCCGCGCACCCTTCCATTTCCCGCGCTCCTTTGCGAGCGTTGCGAGCGCGGCCTCTCGGAAAGTCGGGATCTCCGCCCGGCTTTTCTTCTCGGCCCGCGCCCTGCGCCGTTCCTCCGCAGGATCTTCCCCGCGCCGCGCCTTGCGCCTGTTTTCGAGTGCCTTATCGCGAGCTTCGGCAATCGTGGTCAACGGCCAGCCGCCGAGTCCCATGTCGCTCTGTTTGCCGTCGACCGTCAATCTCTGCACCCAACTCTTGCTGCCGCCTGGCGCGACCCGCAAGTAAAGTGTCGGTTCGTCACCATACAATCCTGGAGTCGTCAGAGCGTTGATCTTCCGCACTGTCAGTCGTCCCATGTCATTTTCCATTTCCAAAGGGTTTTCAGTTTGCACACATCTGGAGCATAAGTTGGCAAAACCGTCCAGTCAAGAGCGATCTGGACTGGCAAGTTGTTGAATTTTCTTCAACAATGTTCGATCTCATGAAGTGTTTTGTGGCAAAACCGCTCACTTTGGAGCAGGCTGGAGTGTTTCGGAATCGGCGGTTTTTGTTGAGGTCAGGAACATGCCTGTGACATTGACCGCGAAGGACCGGTTCCATTCCTCGAGCGTGGTCTCCTCGATGGTCTTCTCGATCTCGATTCCGGCTGCGTTGACAAGAACATCGAGCCGGCCCGCCTCGTCGCGCACGCGGTCCATCGCGGCAATGCACTCGTCCTCGCGCGTGACGTCTAGCCGAACGAAACGGCTTCCATCATCATCGTTCCGGTCGAGCGAACCGCCCTCGCCAAGGTCCGCCGAATAGACCGTCGCGCCTTCGTTCAGGAAGCGCGCAACGATCGCGCGTCCAATGCCGCCGCGGCCGCCAGTGACGAACGCCGTCTTTCCTTCAAGCTTCATGTGCGCCAACCTCCTGTCGCGGCCTTCCGAATTTCGCGGCGGTCGCAGCATGCCGCACTTGGTCTCTTTTCCCTGTCCGAACCGGGATCGCGAAGCGAACCGCATTCCCGGTGGATGCAGGGGCGACCGATGGCCGCCCGCATCTCACGATATCCTGCATCGGTGGTCCGGCTCGAACAAGACGATGCCAGCCTGCGTCACAGGGCTGCCCTGGCATAGGAGTCCAGCACGAGTCCGTGAAAGTGGTGCACAGCGTGCTCCGACTTTCCTGAGCCCGTCGGATTGCTTACGATCCGCCCTTGAGCGAACGCAGGCGTTGCCATCCCCTTCTGCACGCTTTCGACGATGTCGATGTCTTCGCGCTGCAGCACCTCGTCGAGATAGCGGATGGCATCCTTCTCCATTTCATCCGGCTCGGGCGTCTCGAGGAAAAGTCGTAAGTTTCCAGCGTTCGGTCGGCGCCGACGGGGATGATGTTCAGCACGATCATGGACGACCGACCCGGATAGCGCATGAAGCAGGTCGTGGGCCAAAGCCACCACACCGCATGGGTGCGTACCGTTGCATTCGAGACGTCATATGCGGTGTTGGCTCCTTGCCCAGCCTCCGCCATATGGCTCGAATAGATTCCGTGGGTTGTCACCTCGTAGGTGTCCATGTCCACCAGGTTGCAGAAGTCCTTGTGAGCGATCGGGCAGTGATAGCACTCCAGAAAATTGTCGACGACGTTCTTCCAGTTCGACTTGATGTCGTAGGACAGGCGATGCCCGAACGTGAGTTCTTCGATGTCCGGCGCCCAGTGGCGGATTTCGGTCTCGAGGTTTTCTGACGCCTGGGACAAGGGCACTGCGTCCGGATCCAGGTTCACGAAGACAAATCCCGAGAATTCGGTCACCTGCACCTCGTCGAGGCAGATCGAACTCGCATCGAAGCCAGAGAGGTTCTCGGTTTCAGGTGCACGGACCAGTTGACCGTCCAGCCGGTAGACCCAGGCATGATAGGGACACATGATCCGCGACGCCGTCCCTTCTCCGCTGAGAAGATGGTGCGCGCGGTGCTTGCAGACATTGTAGAAGGCGCGAAGGACACCCTCGCGATCTCGTACGAGGGCGATCGGCCTTCCGGCGATTTCGGCTGCAAGGTAGGAACCGGGCGCGCGCAGCTTCTCGACATGGCATACCCATTGCCAGTTGCGCGCAATGATCTCGGACCGATCCACCTCGTACCAGGCCGGGTCCGTGTAGGCGTCCGCCTTCAGCGACATTGAGCAGCTCACGTCAGGTGAGTACCCCGCGCCAATCGTCGCGAATTGCTCTCTGCTTGGCAGATCTGTCATCGAGCGTTCCCTTGTATCAAGCGGGCCTTGTTCGATCTTGCAGGCGAATCGAATTCCAGCAATTCACCAAATTGGCCGCCAATTTAACCTGACTGGCCATGCGGCGTTCTGTGCATTGGCCAAGACCGAAATTCAAACGGGACCCGACCTTCCACGCGGTCGGTCCGGGGAGAAATGCCGAAGCGCGTCTTGTAGGTCCTGCTGAAATGAACCTGGCTCGAAAAACCGGATGCGAGCGCCACCTGCGACATCGGCAATTCCGTCTGGGTCACGAGGCCACGCGCGCGGTCCAAGCGAATGTCACGATAGTAGGCCGAGGGAGGTGTCTTCACGTACCGCCGGAACAAGCGGTCTAGCTGCCTGTGAGAGACTTTGACACGGCGACAGACTTCAGAGATCCTGAGCGGCTCTTCAAGGTTCTTCTCCATCAGTTCAATGGCGCGGAACAGCTTTTCGGGTATGCGGCGGCCAAAGGGTTCGGAGGACTCGGCAACCTGCCGCGTCCCGGCTGGCCGCACGGATTGCACGAACAGGTACTTGGCGGCCGCATTTGCAAGACCCTCGCCTCGCAATTCGCTCAACAGGAGAAGAGCGCACTCCGTCGCCGCCGTGCCGCCGGAACAGGTGAACCGGCCCTGATCGAAGACAAATAGGTCATCGCAAACCTCGATGCCTGGGAATTTCTCGCCAAACGCGCCGAGATGTTCGTAATGCATGGTGGCGCGACGTCCATCGAGCAGCCCGGCCTCCGCCAGGATGAAGGCACCAGTGTCCAACGCGCCGACGCTGCTTCCGGAGCGTGCGAAGCGCCACAGATTCGCATGCAGGACAGCACTGGAGAATGACTCGGGCGTCCAGCTGGCCGAGAGCATCACCAGTTCGGGGGCCTTGCCCCTGAATTCGGAGAGCGCGCCTGTCTCGATTGTCACGCCGTTGCTTGCCAGGCAAGGTCCGCCCCTTTCCGAAACGATCATCCAATGGAAAAATGACTTGCCTTCGATATAGTTTGCTGCGCGAAATGGATCCAAGAATGACATCGTGGCCGCAATGTTGAAATGCGGCGTAACCACGATCAGAATGTGAAAGTCGTCGGTCCTCTCGAGGGGCATTTGACCAGTCATGTGAAATTGGAGGCCAATCCGGTTAAACCACGAATTCCGTGGTCAGGACAATCGCCACAGTGACGAGAGCCTAGGGAACTGAAGCTAAGGAGAGCAAAATGATCAAGACAATCACAACAGTTGCGACCGTGCTTGCCGCAACGGGTGTCCAGGCGGCCGAGCTCGGCGCGGTGGACGAACCGATCAAGCTTGCCATCAACGAATGGACGGGCCAGCACATCTCGACGCACGTTGCGGGAGAGATGCTCAAGGCAGCCGGCTATCAGGTCGAATATGTCACTGCGGGCTACATGAACATGTACCAGGCGATGTCGGACGGAGAGTTGCATGCAGCCGTGGAAATCTGGTCTTCGAACGTCTCTGACGACTACGCCAAGAAGGTCGAGGGCGGAGGCGTCGTCGAACTTGGCGATCTCGGGCTCGATGCGAAAGAAGGGATTGCCTATCCGGCCCACGTGGCAGAGCTGTGCCAGGGACTCCCGGCCTGGGAGGCACTGAAGGACTGCGCCGGGACATTTGCCACCGCCGAGACGCTGCCCTCCGGTCGCCTCGTGGACTATCCTGCCGACTGGGGCACTCCCGGTGCTGATCGCATGACCGGGCTGGACCTGCCCTTCAAGGCGGTGCCCGCCGGCTCCGAAGGTGCGCTCATCGCGGAACTTCGCGCTTCGACCGAGCGGGAATCACCCCTGCTGATCACCTTCTGGCAGCCGCATTGGGCAATGTCCGCCTATGACGTGAAGTTCGTGGACCTCCCCGTCGGAAATGAGGATTGCTTCAACGACCCGGCCTGGGGCCCGAACCCGAACGCCGTAAATGACTGTGATTTCGCGCCAAGCCGCATCTTCAAGGCAGGCTGGGTCGGGATCGAGGACATGTGGCCGGCCGCCTTCGAGATTCTCAGCAACTACACGCTGTCGGTCGAAGACCAGCAACCCATGATGGGAGCCGTCGACGTGGATGGCGGCAGCGTCGAAGAGGTGGTCGCCAACTGGATGGCCGGCAACGAGGCCAAGTGGAAACCGGTCGTGGACGCGGCGACACGCTGATCTCCATGGCGGAACAGCCTGCCATTTCCGTCGCCGGTCTCTGGCAGGTCTTTGGGTCAGATTCTGCGTCTGCCTTCCGGCGGGCGCAGGGCGAAGGTGGCAGCGCACGGGACATAGCCGGGCGTCTGGAGGAAGACGGGTGCATTCCGGCCGTTCGCGACGCCTGCTTCGAGGTGGCCGAAGGCGAACTCTTCGTGATCATGGGGCTCTCAGGGTCGGGAAAATCCACGCTGCTCCGGGGAATTTCGCGTCTTGTCGAGCCGACGGCTGGCCACGTCTCGATCGAGGGCGAGGATGTCCTCGCAGCCTCCAAGGCGAGAATGACCGAACTTCGACGGTCCAGGATCGGGATGGTGTTTCAGCATTTCGGCCTGTTCCCGCACATGTCGGTGATCGACAATGTCGCCTTCCCGTTGAAGGTTGGCGGCATGGGCCGCCGCGAGCGCCACGACAAGGTGCAGGACATCATCGAGATGGTGGGCCTGAAAGGCCGGGAAGGGGCGTATCCCCGTGAACTGTCGGGGGGCCAGCGTCAACGTGTCGGGATCGCGCGCTCGCTCGCGGGAGACTGCAGCGTCTGGTTTCTGGACGAGCCCTTTTCGGCGCTTGACCCGCTGATTCGCCGCCAGCTGCAAGACGAGTTCCTCGACATTCGGGCCAGGCTGAACACCACGATCGTGTTCATCACCCACGATATCGCCGAGGCTTTGAAACTCGCCGACCGGATCGCAATCATGCGCGACGGCGAGATCGTGCAGATCGGGACGCCGGCGGATATCGTGCTGCACCCGGTCGACGACTACGTGCGCGAGTTTGCGCGCGATGTCGTGCGCGGCCGGCACGCCAAGGTCGGATCGATCATGCGGTCCGATGACAATCGCGCGGCGAACGGCACTCCCGGCTTGCGTCCCGACATGACCCTTGAAGACGCACTGGCGACCTGCATGGCTCACTACGAACCGGTCGCGGTCTATGACGACGGCGGCAACCTGCTCGGCACGGTCGATCCTCAAGACATCGCAAGCGCCCTGAAAGCCGACCGCGCATGAGCGCGAGCCAAGGTATGCCCGCAGCGAGTCCACCCGGACTGTCAAGGGGCCTGCTTGCAGCGCTTCTCACCTTAGTCACCGGGGCAGTCTGCCTGTTGCTGCAAGGCTACGCGCCGTGGCTGGTGCGCTTTCCCGAGGCATGGACGCTGCCGACGACAGAACTGGTCGGAGCCGGACTGGACGCCTTCCTGAGCACGATCAAGCCGGTGATGCGGGCATGGTCCTGGCTGCTCTCCTTTCCGATGAGCTGGGCAAATGCCGTGCTAGTCGGCTCGCCTTGGCCGCTGATCATCGGCGCGTTTACAGCTGCGGGGTGGTACCTCGGCGGGTTCCGCATGGCCTTTCTCACCTTCCTGGGATTCGGGTTCGTCCTGCTTTCGGGCTATTGGAGCGAAAGCATGAACACGCTGAGCCTCGTGTCGGTTTCAGTTCCCCTGGCAGTCCTGGCGGGCGGCAGCCTGGGCATTCTCGCAAACGAAGTGCCGCGCATCCGGACCGCCCTTCTGGCGACGCTCGACGCGATGCAAACAATCCCGACCTTCGCCTACCTGACGCCGCTCCTGCTGCTGTTCGGGTTTGGCCCGGTGGTTGGGCTCGTTGCTTCCGCAATCTACGCCGCGCCCCCCATGGCACGAAACGTCATCCTCGGGCTCGAACGGGTTGATCCCGAAGTCAAGGAAGCATCGATCATGTCCGGTGCGGCCCGGTGGCAGCAGTTGTTCCTGGTCGAGATTCCGGCGGCGAGCCAGCAGATCATGGTGGGCGTGAACCAATGCCTCATGGCATCCTTGTCGATGGTGATCATCGCGGCCGTCATCGGCGGTTTCAACGACATCGGCTGGGAAGTGCTCCTGACCATGCGCAAGGCACAGTTCGGCCAGGCATTTCTGGCCGGCCTGGTGATCGTGATATTCGCGATCGTGATAGACCGTCTGTCCGGGTCGCTTGCACTGGAACGAAGGCGTCACGACCGGCGTGTCACGTGGGGCCTGCTCCTCGCAGGTGCCGTCGGGGCCGCTCTGTTGGCATTGACGGGGGCCGACGCAGCTCCCGGAGGCGTGTTCTCGGCCGCCGCAGTCGCCGTGGACGACGGCCTGGGTGCATTCACCGCCGCACACGGAGCCACGCTAGACGGCATCAAGAATTCGGCAATGTTCTATGGGCTGCTTCCGCTGCGCATCGGCCTTGATCAGGCGGTTCTGCCCTTTACCTGGGGGTTCCAGTGGACCGCTGCGATGAGTCTCTGGCTGTTTGGAATCGCGGTACTCGCCGGGCTCGCACTTGCTGCAACTGGGCGGCAAATGGCTGGTGCGGGCCTGGTAATCGCCGTCGGCGTTGTCGAAACCGGAATCGCGGATCTGCCCTGGCCATTCGTGATCGTCGGTACCATGGCACTTGCATTGCTTGCCCAGGGATTCCGGCTCGCCGTCCTCTCGGCCGCTCTTCTTGGGCTCGTGCTGATTTCAGGCCTCTGGGATCGTGCGCTGCTGTCGCTTTACCTTTCGGGCGCTGCCGTTGTCGCCTGCGTCATCGCGGGTGGCGTACTCGGTCTCTTGTCGGCCGTTTCCGAATTTGCCTGGATGATCATTCGCCCGGTCTGCGACATGCTTCAGACGATTCCCCTGTTCGTATTCCTGATCCCGACGCTTATGTTCTTCCAGATCGGCGAGTTCAGCGCATTTCTCGCGATCTGCGCCTATGCCGTGGTTCCGATGATCCGCTACACGCGTCACGGACTGGTCTCGACACCACCGGAGATGCTGGAAGCCGCAACATCGAGTGGGGCAACGCCATGGCAGACGATGACCGATGTACGCATGCCCTACGCCGCGCCGACGATCCTGCTGGGACTCAACCAGACGATCCTCTATGCCTTCGCGATGCTGGTAATCGCCGCCCTGATCGGAACGACCGGACTCGGTCAGTCGATCTACCTGGCACTGGGGCAGGCCGACGTTGGGCTGGGGGTAAGCGCAGGTGCGGCGATGGCGATCCTGGCTTTCGTCGCCGACCGGCTTGCACAAGGATTTGCCGAAGAGCGGCGGAAGGCACTGGGCCTCTAGGGCGCATCTCGCTCGACGCGGATTGCGGCATCTCCTCCTTTGCCATGACAGGCACAACGTCCATGTCAGGCAAGCCGCTCGCAAAACTCCTCATACTCGGCATCATCAATGTCCGCGGTCTCGTCTCGGCCGGGAAAGCTGCCGTCACGCGCCTCCTTGGCGAATGCTTCCAGCGCGGCGCGACGTTCAACCTTCATGCGTTCGTGGAGCGCATGAAGGTTGCCGAAGGCCCGGGCGTGCCGGGGGCTCTCGGGTTGCTCCCCGCATATGTCGTTCTGAAACAGATAGATGATGTCGCTGCCGGATCCGGAACCGAGCGAGGACGTGACAAGCGTAGTGCGACGGCTGATCTCCCTCATCACCCTGGCGCAAATGACCTCGGCTTCGACCGAGAAGGCGCCGGCATCCTCCATGCGCCGGAATGCCTGCCAAAGTTCGAAGGCTTCCTCAGCCGTCTTGCCTATGGCGCGCAAGCCGCCGTTCCAGGTGGACTTCCGGGGCACGAGGCCCAGGTGGCACATGACGGGAATGTCCTCGCGGGCAAGCATCTCCACCACATGGGGCCCCCGCGCAGTGTAGACGGAATCCGCGCCGTCCTTCATCGCGCGAAACGCGGCATTGAGCACGTCCCTGTCGGTCGGAAAATCCGGCAAGGCAATGGCGGCAGTGAAAAACATGTCCGGTGCACCGACCCGAATCGCCTTCGTGTTGTGCGCGTTGCCCATGACGAGATCCAAACCGGCATCCCAGGCAGCAGCAGCCTCTTCCGTCGTATTTGCCGTGGTTTGAACAAGCTTGCGCACGCCCTTCAGGGCACGCAGGTCGGCTGCAGTAAAGTTTCGCTGTTGCGGCCTCGCGTCCCAGTCGTAGATCCGTTTCACTGGCATCCTCCCCGATTTTGCGCAATTGAACCGTTTCGGTTTAAGTCTTGCAAGTGCCACAACAGATAGCATTTATTCGCCCTGCACGAAATGGACAGAGGGTGTCTCCCGGACCCGTCCGACGCCGGAAGCGGCGTGCGAAATCCCTCAACCGCCGCTAACGCCGGAAATTGCCGGCACTGAGGAGAGAAACGCATGAATACTGGAGTCATCGGTCTCGGAGACATGGGATCCGGGATCGCCCGCAACCTGATTAGGAACGGGTTCGAAGTCACCGGCCTGGACTTGAGCGCGGATCGCATGGCTGCCTTCGCCGACATGGGCGGCAAGCCCGCCGCCTCTGCGGCGGAGGTCGGCGCCAACGCGGATGCCGTCTTCGTCATGGTGATGAACGGAGACCAGGCAAAGTCCGCCATCTTCGGGGACGGTCTCGCATCATCCATGGCCAAGGGCGGCGCGGTGATCCTTTCTGCCACGGTCAAGCCGCGGGAAGCACGTGAGATTGGAGAGGCACTGGCGGATGCCGGACTCAACATGATCGACACGCCGGTGTCGGGTGGATTCCCCGGGGCACAGGGTGGAACGCTGACCATGATGGCGGCGGCACCTGACGAGGTCCTTGACCGCTTTGCTCCCGTGATGGAGGCGGTGTCGGCGAGCATTCACCGGGTCGGAACCAAACCGGGAGACGGACAGACGGTGAAGGCCTGCCTGCAATCACTGATCGGGGCGCAGTTCTCCGCAACGTTCGAAGCGGCAGCCCTCGCCGCCAAGGCAGGCATTCCAGGTCAAGTCCTCCTGGACGTGTTTTCGACCTCCTCGGCGGGATGCGGCATCGTGAACAACGCGCTCGAAAAGATCATCGACCGGCAGTTCGAGGACACCGGCAGCCACATCAACACGATGCACAAGGACCTCACGATCTCGATGGGACTCGGCGAGGAACTTGGCGTCCCCCTTCACACGGCGGCCGCGGCAATGCAGATTTTCCACGCTGGACGGACCAGATATCCGGACGGAGACAACTGGGTCTGCACGCGCGTGATGGAGGACATCGTCGGCGCGGAATTGCACAGGAGCGAAGCACGGCCTCAAGCGTAGCGAACAAGCGCTGTCATTCCGTCGATTGCAGGGCCGTGCGTGGAACAAGACTTCTGTCGAGCCCCTGCCGCTATCGACATGCTTGATCCGGGCGAGCGCGAATCGATGCAGACCAGTCGTTCCATTGGCGTTGGGCGAAAGAACGGAGGCATCGAGCATTTGGTTCAAACGATCTGCCGAACCTGCTTGGTGAACACTCCGTCGCCTGAAGGCGACGGCTTCTCGGCCAAGCTACGCGGCAACCCGCACGCTTCGCGACCGAAGGCCGGTTCCCGGCCCCTGGAGCTGCTGCAGCACGTTGCGGGCGGCGTTGACGTCGCGGTCAAGGACGAGACCGCAGACGTCGCAGCCGTGCACCCTGTCCGCGAGCGTCTTCGGCCTGTCCGGCTCCGCCCCGCATCCGCTGCAGCGCTGGGAGGTGCCGCGCGGGTCGACCAGGACCACGGACCCACCGGCGCTTGCAGCCTTGAAGGTCAGCATGTCCCGCAACTGCGTCCACGCGGCGTCGTGGATCGACCTGGCCAGGAAGGAGCGCTTCAGCGCGTCCATTCCCAGGTCCTCCATCGCGATCACGCGATGCCGGGAGGCCAGGCCGTGAGAGAGCTTGTGCAGGAAGTCGCGCCGCCTTGCGGCGACGCGGGCGTTGTGGCGGGCAAGGGTCCTGCGTGCCTTTGCGCGCCGCTTCGATCTCCGCTCCTTCCGGGCCAGCGCCCGCTGCAGCCGCCGCGTCCTCGCCTGCGCCTTGCGCAGGGGCTTCGGCGCCGCGACGGTCTCCCCGTCGCTGGTCGCGACGATGCTGTTCAGCCCGGCGTCTCTCCCGCCTTCACGCGGCGGAAGAAGGCGGCGAAGGCCTTGTCGAGCCGGCGCAGGACCTGCTGCTCGGCGCTGTAGCTGTATCCGGCCAGCTCCGGAACCGCGTCCCGGACGGCCTTCAGCTCGCCGGCCTGCCGGACGTAGCCGAGGCTGACGCCCTGCCGGCTCCACGCCTCGATGCGCTGCTGGAGGCCCGCGTTGTAGAGGTCGCAGAATTGTCCGAGCATGTCGGTCAGGGCCGCTTCCTGCGCCCTGTTCGGGTAGAGCCGGTACTTGTAGCTCCTGATCAGCCGCCTGCCCATGTTCGCCATGTGTTCCAATCTATGCCGGGCCGGTCGCCATTGCAAGGGGCGCGCATTCACCTGTCGCCTGAACGCGACAGTCCCCTGCGCAAGTTCCATGGTTTCGACGTGCCTTGAAACGCGGTGCTTCGCAGCGAGGACATGAATGAGGACGATCCGATCTTCACCGTCGCAATCCTGCTTGCGAAGTGGTGCAGCCACCCGAACGCTGGGTTTCACTTCAGTTGAGTGCTGCTCCGCGCAGCACCTGCTGAATCCTCCCTAGCCTCGGATCATTGTCGTTTAGTGCGGCCATCTCTTCGCTGAGATGCCGTCGCATGGCGGCCAAGCCTTGCGGCAGTGGATGGCCTAAGGCCATGTTCTCCATTTCGAACGGGTCCGAGGCCAGGTCGTAGAGCTCTTCGAACCCGTCCGGCTGGATCACGTATTTCAGGTCTTTCCAATAAAGCCCCCGTTGTAGGATTGGGACGTGCAGACCGTATTGCTCGACCATCAACCTTTCGCGGAATGGTTTACGTGTTGCCCCCTGCAACTCTCCTGCTGCCGAACGCCCCTGCATAAAGTGCCTGGCGTTGACACCTGCAAGCTCCAACAGAGTCGGTGCCAGATCTACGCTGCAGATCAGCGAATCAGATTGCCGACCGGACGTGATACCGGGCCCGGCGATCAGCATGGGAATCCGCATCGTTTCTTCGACCATCAGGCTGCCCTTGTTCATCACGCCACCATTCGACGCTACCGCGTCGCCGTGATCGGCGCAGAAAACGACGATCGTGTTGTCGAGTTTGCCGGCAGTTTCCAAATGATGCAGCAACCCTGCCAAAGCACGCTCGACCAGCATGCCGTGCTCCACCGCCCGCCGCGAAAGCAGCCTCCAGTCAAAGGCATCTTCGCGAAGATCCTCGCGCCATTGGTCGCGATAGTCGGCGTGATGTTGAGGGCGGGTCAAAAGATCATGGTTCAGGTTCTCGGCCAGTCGAATTTCCCGGTCGCCAAAGGGCGACTCAAAGCCAGTCGGAATTGTATAAGGCGGATGTGGTCCCCAGGTGTCGACGCGCAGGAAAAACGGCTCACCCGCCGCAAGCCCATCCAGCCAGATTGTCGCTGCGTCGGCGAGGAAAAAGGCTTCGTGAGCCTGTTCCGGCCCGTGAAGGATCGCCGTGCCTGCCTCATGGTCGTACCAGCCAGATTCAGCGGTGAGATCCACACGGTCGCCGGGCGCTCGCCGAGATTCTCCAGAAGATTCGATCTCTACCCAAAGAGGTCCTTCGTGAAAGCGCGCCAAGTAATTCGAATACTCCTGCGTGCAATACGGATAGCCGTAGCCAGGCAGCGAGAACCCCTCGAATCCGTGGTCCTCGGCGGAGGTTGCGCGATTCAGGTGCCACTTCCCGAACCAGCCACACCTGTATCCCGCTGCCAAGAAATCCTGCTGGATCATGTGGTCGGCCGAATCCAGTTCCGCCCGCCCACCGAACCGCCCGTCATTCTCCGTCAGTCCGTGGACGTGCGGATACAGTCCGGTCAGCATGCTCGCCCGCGCCGGAGAGCAGATCGGCAGCACCGTGTAGGCTCGCGTAAACTCGGTTCCCAGCCAGCGCAATCTCGACTGCAACGGGAACTGCTGCGGATCGACACCTCGGTTAGCGAAAGCCTGCTGGTCGGACACCATCCAGAGAACGTTAGGTCTCGACATGATGCCTGTCCTCATCCAGCCGCGTTGCTTGCGGATCGCAGAGCGGGCGCGTCGACGCTGCCGTCGTCACAGGATGGCCAGCCACCACGATCTGGGAAACCGCATCTGTAATCAAACTCAGTGTCTTACCCTCTGGTCATGCTGCAATACTCATACTGGTTGCGCCGCCAACGCTCCAGCCATAGGCGGTCGAGTTTAGGCGGCCAACGATCTCGCCTTCGCGCAGGATTGGCTCTCTGCCAAAGACCAGGGCATCGAGATCGTTCAGGTAGAACGACAACAGCCTGCATTGCGCGCCGCAAGCCCGACGTTCCAGGAACGCCTTCTTCCCGGCGAAATCGGTCTCGAATTTGCAGGCGAAGACGAGATCACTTTGCGGCTCTTTTGAGCAATCCCTTGTCAAGTCCTGGTCCGCGAACATTCCGCGACCGCACCTGACGTTGCCCCACATGCAGATCCTGCCAAGTTGCAAAGGGGACGGCCGAGTTCAACAGGTTCGCGCCTGTCAGACCAGCAAGGATGCCCCGCAACCTCAGCCCCATGATCGCCAGCGTCGACATCACCGGCACGTCCTGGGAATCGCTCACCAGCCCAGCGTCGTGCCATGTCCCACCGCTCGTTAGTTTCTTGCGCTCGAACAACGACACCGATCAACCCGCTTTGGCCGAATGATCGGTTGCGGCACATCCGACGATGCCGACGACGATGACTGCAACCTGTGGCGCGTTAGGAACCTCCTTTGCCTTGGCGCTACGCCCTGAGTCGTTCGTTGTCAGGGTCATAGAACTGTGCGGCCGCCACTGTCGCACGCACAGGCTGACCCAAGATTTCAAGTTCAAATTTGTCGCCCGGCCTGGCCGGAACCGTCAGATAGCCAAGCGCGATCCGTTTGCCGATACGGAACCCGGTGGCAGCAGAACTGACATAGCCAACCGGATTGCCATTCAGGCAGATCGGGTCAGACGAAAGAGCATCCGCGCCATGACCGTCCAGCTCGAAGGCAATAAAGTGGTATTCCCTTTCCTGCTCTGCCTGGGCAAGGAATGCGTCGCGGCCCACGAAACTCTCCTTCTTGCGGCTCACGAACCGGTCCAGCCCCGCCTCAAACGCGGTGTATTCGATCCCGAAATCGGCGCCCCAAGCGCGATAGCCCTTTTCCATGCGCATGGCGTTGAGCGCGTAGGACCCGAACTCGACAATGCCGTTGTCCACTCCCTCGGCCATGATCGCTTCATAAACCGCGACCAGATCGGCGCTGCGCATGTGCAGCTCCCAGCCCAGCTCTCCGACATAGGAGACCCGCATGGCGATCATCGGCGCGCCGGCGATGGTGATTTCGCGCACCGACATCCATGGCGCGCTGTCCTTCGACAGGTCGGCCTCGGACAGCGGTTGAAGCAGGGCGCGCGATTTCGGTCCCATCACCATCAGCGCCGCATCATAATCCGACCCGCGCCGCAGCGTGACACCGGTTTCGGGAAGAAACTGCGCCATCCAGTCGTGATCGCGCTGGTCGGCCAAGGTCGGGCCGCAGAGCAGATAGCGGCCCTCGGCCAGCCGGGCGATGGTGGCTTCGGACCAAACCTTGCCCTTGCAGGTCAGCATGTAGCTGAGCTTGACCCGCCCAATGGTCGGCATCGTGCCGCAGAACACGCGGTTGAGGAATTCTGTGGCGCCCGCGCCCTCGACCTCGTAACGGGTGAAACCGCCGTGATCCATCACACCTACATGGTCACGCACACCCTGGCATTCGGCCTTGACCGCGTCATGCCATGCCTCTTTGTGAAAGCTCAGGCGCCCGTCGTCCTTTGCGTTGTCAGTCTCGAACCAGAAGGCACGTTCCCACCCGGCGACCTGGCCGAAGACCGCGCCCTTGACCTTTAGCTTGTCATAAAGCGGCGTGGTCTGCACCGGCCGGGCCGATCTCCAGATCCGGTTTGGGAACGGGATGGAGTACTGGTTCTCGTAGAGCTCGCTGGCCCGTGCAACGGTATAGTCGAAGCTTGCCCAATCGCCGAAACGGCGTGGATCCCACGTCGACATGTCCCATTCCGGTTCACCTTCGGTGATCCACTCTGTCAACGTCTTTGCGGCGGCGGCGGAATGGGTGATGCCCACAGAAAAGCAGCAGGCGTGATAGAAATTCGGCAAGCCAAAAGCCGGACCGCAGAGCGGCGCGCCGTCCGGCGAATAGGGAATCGGGCCGTTGACGAAGCGGCTGACGCCAGCCTCGCTCAGGAGCGGCACGTTCGCCAGAACCGTCTCAAGCACCCTGGCAATGTCGTCGACGTTGTCGGGATAGAGCTGATTGGCAAAGCAATCGGGCATGCCGTCAAGCCAGGCCGGGCGTCCCGCATGGCCGTAAGATCCCAGAAGCAGCCCGTTTCGTTCGCGCCGCAAATAGTACATGATGTCGGGGTCGCGGACGAGCGGGAAGTTCTCGGGGTTGGCCTCCAACTCGGGCAACGCCTGGGTCACCAGATACTGGTGTTCCAGCGTCACGACGGGCAGGCTTGCGCCAACCATCTCGCCCACTTGCCGACCGTAATACCCGCTGGCATTGACCACCACGTCGCAGTTCACTGCACCCTTGCTGGTGCTGACTTGCCATTCACCCGAAGGCCGCCTCGCGATCCCGGTCACCCTGACGAACCGCGCGATCTGCGCGCCCCGGTCGCGCGCGCCTTTGGCCAATGCCTGGGTCAGCTGGCTAGGGTCGACGTCACCCTCGTAAGGGTCGTGGATTCCTCCGATGACGCTGTCGCCGGACCTGAAAAAGGGATGCATCGCGTCCATCTCGGCCGGGCTGAGCAGGCTCATGTCATAGCCCAAGCCCTTCGAGATGCCGACCAGGTGGCGAAAAAACTCCATGCGTTCCTGCGTGTGGGCAGGCCAGAAGGCACCGGTGTGGCGATAGGTGATCGGATAGTCGACTTCTTCGGCAAGTTCTTTATAAAGCCGCCAGGCATAATTGCCGGCGCGCATACCGCCCCAGCTGTTGGCATAAGTCGGGATGTTGCCAGCGGCATGCCAGGTCGAACCACTGGTCAGCTCGTTTTTTTCGATCAACAGCGTATCCGTTACCCCCGCCCTGGCTAGGTGGTATAGGGTAGAAACACCGACCGCACCGCCGCCAATGATCACAACTTGCGCATTCGACTTCATGGCTCAGG
Organism: Silicimonas sp.; assembly: GCA_022820365.1. Classification (GTDB taxonomy): domain Bacteria; phylum Pseudomonadota; class Alphaproteobacteria; order Rhodobacterales; family Rhodobacteraceae; genus JAJEFO01. The sequence continues at coordinate 45,271 of JAJEFO010000019.1, read as the reverse complement.
CTTCCACGGGTTCAGGCAGATGGATGGGCAGGCGCGCGCGAATCGCGGCCTCGATATCGGCTGGCAGATGCGACGGCCCGGGCATCGCCTCAATCTCGGCGACGCGGGTGCGGGCCTTGTCCCAAACGGTGTTGGCGCCACTTTGCAGCCAATCACTGACGCTTTGGCGGTCGCCGAGCTTGGGATAAACGTATTCTGTGGTCATCAGCTCCAGCGTTTGCTGGGTGCCGAGGTAGTGGCCATCTCCGGTCACAACCGCTTCGATCATGTCGAGGTCGATGCCGCCCGCGGGCATGTCAATGCCGCGGACGGACCGCAGGATGGCGCCGCACATGTCGTTGTCAATCACCAGTGCCTCCTTGCTGGCTGCCATGATCGAGCCCAGCATACCGACGCTAAGGTTGATCATGTCCGCCCCGGCCTGGGCGGCCAGCGCGATGGTGTATCCCTTTTCGTAGCCCGACTGCGCATCGGCGGTCTTGGCGTCGGTCATTCCGGCCGAGACGGTCGAAGGCAGGCCCATTTTCAAGAGTAGTTGCGCGGCGGCGGCATTGGCGACGGCGGCCTCGCCTGAGCCACCGGTCATGGCGCCGGTGCGCAAGTCCGAGATGAAGGGCATGAAGGCCAGAATGCAGGGAAAGCCCGGCCGCATCATGTTGACAAGCGCCAGCCCGACCAGCGATTCCGCCAACCCCTGAGCCAGCGCACCTGCCAGCGCCGCCGGGCTGGTGGCGCCAGCCTGTGCTGCCGAGCAGATCTGCAGCGGCATGCCAAGGCGGACACATTCTTGCATAACGCCGCATGCCTCCTCGGCCAAGGTCAGTGGCGGCACTACATGGCAGATCGAGGCGAAGCAGTAGGGTTGCGCGGCATAGGAGGTTGCCCCGAGCGCTGCGTCCAGCATTTCGACAACCGGGGCCACGTTGCCAGGCTTGAAGAAGCTGGTCCCGATCGGCTTAGACGTGGCCTTCAGCGCCGCGAAGGCGGTATTGATGTCGAGGGTGCGGTGGTCGACCATGTCGCGCGCCACCACAGGGCGAAGCGAGTAATGGATGTTTTCACAGGCATCGACGATGCGCATCAGGCCGTAGAGGTCCGAGAGCGTGCTGTCTCGGAACTGACCCGTCGCGCCGTCCAGCACCTGCACCGCCGCGCCGCCGGTGCCGACATGCACGCGGCCGCCGCCGACCTCGATGCCGCGCGCTGGGTCGAAACCGGGCAGTTCCACACGCTTGGAGGCGCGGGCGATCATCTCATTGACCAGTGCCCGCGAAAAGGTCAGGCGGCCATCGGCGCGTTCTGCGGCGCCATTCTCCAGCGCCAGACGCCGGATCTCCGGCGGTGCGTCTGCAAGGCCGATCCGGTCGAGGATGGCAAAGGAGGTCTCGATGACTTGATCGCAATCTGCATCCGTCAGCGGCATGAACCGCCCGCCCAACGGTGGTCGCGCCCCAGCAGGCATCTCGACTCTGGCACCTCTCTTCCGTCTGATTCGCGGCATGGCGTCCTCTCGTTTGGCTGATGCAACTTAAGCAGTTCCAAACATTGGCCCAATTCAATAAATCGCCAGAAATGATGAAATTGGATCACTCATCTTTGTGCATACGGTGCCGTATCTTGCCGATCCGAACGGGTCAGGCCACGACCGGGACAGCGGAGCAAGCCGCGATCCCTTGGTCGGCCCAGTCCGGATCCAAATTGGGCACCGATGGCGGCAGCAACTCGCTGTGAGCGGCCTGAGGCGACGATCCGAAGGTCGGCTCCGCAGGCTTCAGGTTCGCGGTGTGTCAACGCAGGCCCTCGGCCTTGCCCGGCTGTCCCATCGCGCAGGCGAAGGCCAGGCGCAAAAGGTCGGCATCTCGGCGCTGGCCGTGCGCAGGCGCAGGCCCCGTCCGGTCCGCCAGACCACCCTAGACCGGACGTTGCCGGCGGACAGAAGATTGGTGGGGAGGATCGGCCGATGTCGAGACATCGGCCGATCCATGTCCTGCTATTGCAAGCACTCGGCCAGCGTTGCGGCCATGTTGCGGATCACCCGCGGGTAGAGGGTTGGACCCGGTTCGAGGCCGGCTCCCAGCGGGTCGATCACGCCGGTATTCGCTTCGGTACCATCGAGAACGGTGGCGACGAGACCCGGGTCAAATTGCGGCTCAGCGAGGACACAATCGATGCCTTCCTCCCGAATCCTACCCTGGATCTCGGCAATCCGAGCCGGGCTAGGATCAGACGCGTCGCCAAGCGAGATCGCGCCCGAGGCAGGGAAGTCGAACGCGACCTCGAAATACTGATAAGCGTCGTGGAAGACGATGAAATTGCTGCCACGAACCGCATCGAGGGTCTCGCTCACCTCCGCAGACAGGGCTGCCAACTCGGCCCGCCCAGCCGCGGCGTTGGCAAAGTAAGCGCCCGCATTTTCGGTGTCTGCCGCCGAAAGCTGCGCGGCGATCAGGTTCAACCACGCTCTGGCGTTTTCTGGCGAGAGCCAAGCATGCGGATCGTGGTCGCCGTGGGCGTGACCGTGATCATCATGGGCCATTTCTTCATGGTCGCCCTCGTGCTCGTCCTCGTGTGCGTGCTCTTCGTGATCGTCGTCATGCCCTTCCTCTTCGTGGGCATGTTCCTCATGTTCATCATGCTCATCATGGGCATGTTCGTCGTGCTCGTCATGCTCATCGTGGGCATGTTCGTCATGCTCAGCCTCTTCATCCCCGTGAGCGTGATCCTCGAACAAGGCCCCTTCCCGGAATTCGAGCAGGATGGTGACCTCCGTCTCCAATAGCGTCGTGATCGACGCATTGCCAGCCAGGTTCGTCAGCGCGTCGGCCATCCAGGGTGTCAGGTCATCACCCATCCAAAACACAAGATCGGCATCTTGAAGCGCAGCCGCCTCGGAAGGACGCAGGTTGTATTCATGAGGAGAGGCACCCGGCTGCACGATCAGGTTCGGCGAGCCGACGCCCTTCATCACGCGTGCCACGAGCGAATGCACAGGAGCGATGTCAACCGCAACGCTTGGAACATCCGCCACGGCGCCGCCGCCCGCCATCGCAGCGGCGAACGAGAGGGGAACGAGCTTTCTGGACACAGGATCCTCCATGTGATAAAGTAACATTTTAGGTGGCATACATGATATGAAATAACATGACAAGAAACACGCGACACGCGCCGGTCGAGAGACCGGCCCCATTGGGATTTCAGAAGCATGACCACGAAGTCTGCGTCGCCCAGGTGCTGGCCGCCACCGAGGCGCGCTGCGCAAAGGAAGGCCTTCGACTGACGCCAGTGCGACGAAAGGTGCTGGAACTGCTGCTTCAGGAACACCGGGCGCTTGGCGCCTATGCCATCCTGGACATGCTGCGTGAGGCGGGATTTGGATCCCAGCCGCCGGTCGCCTATCGCGCCCTTGATTTCCTGGCCGAGCATGGATTCGTGCACAAGATCGAGCGCCTGAACGCCTTTGTCGCTTGCGTGCATCCTGATGAGGCCCATTCGCCCGCATTCATGATCTGCCGGATTTGCGATTCCGTGGCCGAGACGCATTCAGCGCCCGCAAAAGGTGCGCTTGGCGCTGTGGCGCGCGAGGCCGGTTTTCGAATTGAGAGGACCGTTGTCGAGGCAGAAGGAGTCTGTCCGGACTGCGCGGACCAAGCCGCGTCATGACCTTGATCAGCATCGAAGACCTAAGCGTTCGTTATGGTGCCAAAACCGTGCTGCGCCACGTCGGCCTGTCTGTGGAGCCTGGCGAGATCGTCACCATTGTCGGCCCGAACGGATCAGGCAAGACAAGTCTCTTCCGGGCCATAATTGGCGCGACCGAACCCGCAGCGGGACAGATCAAGATCAAGCCCGGCATCAGGATCGGCTATGTCCCTCAGCGCCTGCACGTCGACCCGACACTTCCAATCACCGTGGAGCGCTTCATGCGCCTTGCCGGACGTGTGCGTCGGCAAGACTGCGCGACGGCGCTGGATGCGGCCGGCGTCCCGGATCTGTTGAAACGGCAGATGTCACAACTATCAGTCGGCCAGTTTCAGCGCGTTCTTCTGGCGCGAGCCTTGATCAATCGGCCCGAGATCCTGCTTTTGGATGAAGCGACCCAAGGTCTGGACCAGCCCGGCTCCGCCGCCTTCTACCGACAGATCGAAACAGTTCGCGCCGAGACCGGCTGCGCCGTGTTGATGATCAGCCACGAGTTGCACGTCGTCATGAGCGCGTCAGATCGGGTTGTTTGCCTCAACGGCCACGTCTGTTGCGAGGGTACGCCGGCCGTAGTTGCCTCCGCTCCCGAGTACCGGGCACTGTTCGGATCCGGCACCGGAGGCGCACTGGCGCTCTATCGGCACGACCACGATCACGATCACATGCATGGAAACGAGGCGGCAGAATAATGCTCGATGATTTCATGACACGGGCGACGCTCGCTGGCGTCGGGGTGGCCTTCGCCGCGGCCCCGCTTGGCTGCTTCGTGGTCTGGCGGCGGATGGCGTATTTCGGGGATGCCACGGCCCATGCGGCGATGCTCGGCGTCGCGCTGTCCCTGGCGATGCAGATTTCCATCGCCGTAGGAACGGTAATGGTGGCGCTCGCCATGGCTGTGTCCGTGAATTTGCTGACTTGGCGCGGCTATGCTATGGACACGGTCCTCGGTGTGCTGGCCCATTCCGCGCTCGCCTTCGGGCTGGTTGCGGTCTCATTTCTGTCTGGCATCCGCATCGACCTTATGGCCTACTTGTTCGGCGACATCCTGGCCGTGTCGCGGGCTGACCTCTTGGTGATTTGGGGCGGGGCCGCGCTCGTGGTCGCCCTGATCGCCTCGCGCTGGTCGGCGCTGCTGACCGCCACCCTGAACGAGGAACTTGCATACGCCGGTGGGCTTGATCCAAGGCGAGAGCAAGTGATCCTGACCCTTTGCATGGCAGTCACCGTGGCCGTCGCGATCAAGGTTGTGGGCGTGTTGCTGATCGCGGCGATGCTCATCATTCCCGCCGCCGCTGCCCGCAACCTCGCCCGGACGCCCGAAGCCATGGCGATGATCGCGGCCGCTATCGGAGGAGCCTCCGCGGCGGCCGGCCTGCGCGCGGCCTACGTCTTTGACGCACCGGCAGGCCCTTCAATCGTCTGTGTCGCCGCACTGCTGTTTGCCGCCCTCGGCCTTGTAAGCTGGCGCAACCACCGCGGCACGTAGACGCACGTCAGCCTTGGCCTCTCGGACCGGGCAACCAAGTCCACTCGATTGGGCGTTCGTGACGGGCGGGCATGGCGATCCAGCTTGGTCGAAATCGCTTTCGAGCAGCGTCAGGCTTCCATCGCCTCCAGGTCGTCGATGAAGCCGGAGATCATGTCGAGACCCTTGTCCCAGAATGCCGGATCTCCGGCATCAAGGCCGAAGGGCGCAAGAAGTTCCCTGTGGTGCCTTGAACCTCCTGCCTTCAACATCTCGAAATACTTTTCCTGAAACGCCGGATCGCCCTCCTCATGGACCGCATAGAGAGCGTTCACCAATCCGTCGCCGAACGCGTAGGCATAAACGTAGAAGGGCGCATGCACGAAATGGGGGATATAGGCCCAGAAGGTCTCGAAACCCTCCATGAAAGTGAATGCAGGCCCAAGGCTCTCATGCTGAACGCCCATCCAAAGCTCGCCAAGATCGGCGGGCGTTAGTTCACCCCCGCGGCGCGCGTCGTGCAGCCTGCACTCGAAGTCGTAGAACGCGATCTGCCGGACAACCGTGTTGATCATGTCCTCGACCTTGCCCGCCAGCAGCACTTTCCTTTCGTCGGGCGAAGGCGCCTCGGAAAGGAGCCGCCGGAATGTCAGCATCTCGCCGAATACGCTCGCCGTCTCCGCAAGGGTCAGCGGAGTCGAGGACAGCAGCTGTCCCTGCCCCGCCGCCAGGCGCTGGTGCACTCCGTGTCCCAGTTCATGGGCCAGAGTCATTACGTCGCGCGGCTTTCCCAGGTAGTTCAGCATCACGTAGGGGTGCACGTCGACTACCGTTGGATGGGCGAAGGCGCCGGGTGCCTTTCCCGGCGTGACGGGCGCGTCAATCCAGCCGTTCCTGAAGAACGGCTCCGCGAGCCTGGCCATCTCTGGATCAAAATCGCCGTAGGCCGCCAGTACCGTGTCACGCGCCTCCTCCCAAGTGACAGTTCGGTCCGATTCCATGGGCAGTGGCGCGTTCCGGTCCCAGACTTCTAGTGCCTCGAGCCCCATCCAGCGTGACTTGAGCCTGTAGTACCGATGGCTGAGTTTCGGATATGCTGCCACGACGGCGTCCCGCAGCGCATTGACGACTGCCGGCTCTACGTCGTTGGACAGGTGCCGGCCCGTCTGCGGCGTTGGCATCTTGCGCCAGCGATCCTCGATCTCCTTTTCCTTGGCGAGCGTGTTGTGCACCCTGGCAAAGAGCTTGACGTTTGCGTCGAAGACCCTCGCGAGTTCCCGCGCCGCAGCTTCGCGAAGATCGCGGTCCTTGTCCGTCAGATGGTTCAAGGTCGATTCAAGGTTCTTTTCCTCGCCGTTCACGTTGAACGACAGCCCCGCGACGGTTTCGTCAAAGAGCCTGTTCCAAGCGGTCGCGCCCACCGTCGACTGGTCGTGCAGGAACTTCTCCAGCTCGTCAGAGAGCTGGTACGGGCGCATGGCACGCATCCGGTCGAAGACGGGCTTGTAGCGAGCTAGTTCCCCGTCCCCGGCAAACCAGCCCTCGAGGACATTGTCGTCGATGCGGTTGATTTCAAGCGTGAAAAAGACGAGCGAAGTCGTGGCAGCCGTGATCCTGTCCTGCGCGTCCGACAGGAACTTTGCGCGGTCAGCGTCGGTGGTGTTTTGGTAGTATCTCAACCCGGCGAAGGACATGATCCGATCAGCTGTCAGATCGATTTCCTCGTAGCTCAGGATGCAGTTGCGCATTGCCGCTGCATCAAGGTCCCTGAGTTTGCCTTCGTAAGCGGCAGCGAATTCGGCGCAGCTCGTTTCCAGGCGTTCCATGTCGCTGGCGAATTCGGGCGCATCCGGCCCGGAATACAGATCCGACAAATCCCATTCCGGCAGGTCGCCGAGGGTAACGGTCACGGCCGAATTCGGCGCAGTCGAAGGCTTCGAAGTCATGTCCATGAGATGGTGGTCCTTTCTGGCTTGGCACCTAAAGATGCAATGCAAGCAATTCAAGAACGGCGGCAGCCCGGGGGTTGGGGTCATTCAGCAGCAGGAAAGAGGAGTCAGCGGCGTGCAGCCTCTGCTTCGGGAACAGCGCCGAACGGATGCGACGCGATCTGTACCCAGACCGGGGCATCCCGGTCGGTTCCGAGGTTGTGGAATGCGGCTTCCGGCCAAGCTCTGACTCAAGCGCGACTGCACCTGCTGGTCCGGGGAAGCCATCGCCATGCCGGCACTAGGGAACCGCGTCATGAACCTCAGGCTGCCCTGCTCTTTTGACCGGCAGGCGAGGAAGGCTTCCGGCGCCTGAACAACTGCGTTCATTCCCGGTTGCAATTACATGTTAGGAAACACTGCGTTGTCTTGAGATTGCCTGACCGCACGGACGCGCGTCCAGATCGGCTCACGAAATGCCGCTTTGTAGGGCTTCTGCCATTGGACCCGAGTCCCGACCGTCCGCGAATGCCGCAAGCAGATCAGGGACCGGCGGCACGACCAAGCCAGGATCGGACGGCAGATCTACACGGCCATTCCTGACGGTGATGATGTCGCCGCAGAGGTCGGTTCGCAGGGCGTTCTCGTTGACATCCACTTCACAGGACGAGGTCCCTGCAAGGACAGCAGTGATCGACAGAGCCGCGACTTGGCCGACGGCGGTGCCCATGAAATGCGGCCAGAGGCATGCACCCTGAGGCATCGCACGCGCCAGGTCCAAAGCGCCCGTCACGCCGCCCCATTTCGCGACGTCAGGCTGCAAGATCCTCAGCCCGACATTCGCCATCGCGCAGAAGTTCTCGATTCCGTAGATGTTCTCGCCACCCGCAAGCGGGATGTCCGTGGACGAGGCTAGCTCTTCCCAATCGGCAAGTGACGCGTTCGCGGGCAGCGGCTCTTCCGCGAAAAAGGGCGAGAGGTCCTCCAGATTTCGAAGCTCGTCCCTGGCGGTCGCAAGTGTCCACGACTGGTTGCTGTCAACCAAGATACGCGACCCGACCGGGCACAGCCTTGCGGCCCGTTCCACAATTTCTCGATTGCCGTGTTCCGCAAATCCAATCTTCAGCTTGAAATGGGTTTGCCCGAGTGACGCGTGATGCGGGATCAGTCGCTCCAGATCGTCCGCGTTGATCGAGGTCGCGTAGGATTGAGCGGACGTCTCGGAAAGCTCCATGAACTCGGCGAAGGACCGACCCGCCTTTCGCAACGCGAGATCCCAAAGGGCGGTATCGATGCCGGCAAGTATGTGCGAGAAAACCTCGAGCTGTCCGACATGAAGGAAGTAGACCGACAGCTGATTGCAAAGGAAATCGCCAATCTCCCGAGGTTCGACAAACCGTGCGCCACGCAGCTGCGGCGCCACGACGTCCTCGATGATGTGCGCCTTGTGCAGATTGGCGCGTGGCGGAAAGTTGGCCCAGACCTCGCCCCAGCCAAGGCAGCCGTCGACGTCCCTGATTCGAACCAGCAAAGCGGGTCGCGTAGGCATCGTGCCTAACGCCATCTTTGGCGACACTCCGCCCTTTGCCCTTATCGGGAAGACGTCGATGTTCGCCAGGGTTATGTCGTGCCGAAACGTCAAATGCCTAGCAAGCCATGCAGGCGTCTTCGCCGGATCCGCAATCGTACCTGTTGGCCACGCTCATCCCTTCCGTTTCACGACGTCGCGGGCCGCTTCCGCGATGGCCGGCGCGTCGAGCCCGAACTTGTTCATCAGGTACGGCGACGTGCCGCCTTCACAGAAGTGATCGCGGACGCCCACGCGCCGGAAGGGCAAGCCGATCCCGGCTTCGGCCAGCACTTCGGCCACGGCAGAGCCAAGACCGCCAATGATGTTGTGATTTTCTGCCGTGACGACGGCGCCCGTGGTTTCTGCGCGTTCTGCGATCAGCGCTTCGTCAATCGGCTTGAGCGAGGCCATGTCGACGACGCCCGCCTCGATTCCTTCACTCGAAAGAATGTCCGCCGCACCGAGCGCTTCGGTCACGCATAGCCCTGCGGAAATGATCGTGAGGTCGCCGCCCTCGCGACGAATGACGCCCTTGCCGATCTCCAGAGACTGCGGCTCGAAAGGCCGCGGGGTCGTCTCTGGCCGTTTCATCCGCAGGTAGGCCGGCCCGTCCCAATCCAGCGCCATTTGGACCATGGCCGCGTGATATTCTGGCCCGGAGGGTTCGAAAATCGCCATGTTGGGCACCGCGCGAAGGATCGCCACGTCCTCGATGGCCTGGTGCGAGACGCCCAGGAGCGTCGCCACCCCAGGCAGGAACCCGACGATCTTCACGGGCAGGTTCGGATAGGCCGCCTGCATCGTGATCTGGTCGAGCACGCGCTTGGTGATGAAGGCGCAGAACGAATGGCAGAAGGGGATCTCGCCCGAGCGCGCCATGCCGCCGGCCATGCCGATCATGTTTGCCTCCGCGATACCTACATTGTGGAACCGCTCGGGCAATTCGTCGCGGAACCGGTCGGTCTCGGTTGGCGGAACGAGGTCGGCGCACAGGGCGACGATTCGCTCATCGGCCTTGGCGGCCTCGATCAGCGCGTCACCGTAGGTTCGAGGCAGTGGCTTGAAAGACCGGTTGATGAAATCCGCGGCTTCGAGCTTGGTCAGGGTGTCGGCCATGGCGGTTCAATCGCCCTTTTCGATTCTGCAGACATTGTCACCTACCGGGACATCGTCCCCTTCGTCGGCGAGGTGTTCCAGCATCGTGCCGTTGCAAGGCGCCTCGTACTCGTTCGTGACCTTCTCGGTTTCGACCTCGTAGAGAACATCGCCTTCCTTGAAGCTCTCGCCGGGCTGGACCTTCCACGCGACAAGGGTGCCTTCTTCCATGTTCATGCCGATCCGCGGCATTTTCAGCGCGACTTTCATTGTTCAGGCCCCTTCTTCGGCGGCTTTGCCGAGAAGTCGGCGCACGGCTTTCGAAATGCTGGCTACGTTCGGCAGAAGCGCCTTCTCCAGCGGCGGCGAATAGGGCAGCGCCACATCCGGGACCGTGACGCGCCGGATCGGCGCCTTGAGGGCGTCGAAGCACTGGTCGGCACAAATCGCCGCGATGTGGGACGCCGCGGAGCACATGTCGCGCGCCTCGTCCACGACGACCAGTCGACCGGTCTTGCGGACGGAATCAAGGATCATCTCGCTGTCCAGCGGCACGACCGTGCGAGGATCGATCAGGTCGACGCCGATCCCTGCCCTTGCCAGTTCTTGCGCCGCACGCATTGCCGGCCGCACCATGGCGCCAATGGCCACGACCGTCACGTCGTCCCCTTCCTGAACGGTCGAGGCCTTGCCGAGCTCGATGACATGATCGCCTTCGGGCACTTCGCCCTGTTCACCGCCACGTCCGGCCGCCTGCAGAAACATCACGGGATTCGGATCATGGATTGCCGAACGCAGAAGGCCCATTGCATCGGCGGGCGTCGCGGGAAGGGCAACCTTGATCCCACCCAGATTCATGATCATCGGGTGCATCGCGTCGGAATGCTGTGCCGCGGCCGATCGACCGCCACCGAAGACCCCCATGTAGACAATGGGCAGGGCTATCTGCCCGGCCGTCATGTAGCGCAGCTTGCTGGCCTGGTTGGCAATGCTGTCAAAGCCGGTGTACATGAAGTTGCCGAACATCATGTGGCAAACCACCTTGTACCCTGCCGCAGCGGCACCCACGGCCATCCCGCTCATTACCGTTTCGGAGATCGGCATGTTGCGGACGCGGTGCGCTCCGTGCTTGTCCTTCAACCCGCGCGTGTCGCCGAACAGGCTGATTTCGACGTCCTCGCCGAACACCACGACCTTCGGGTCCCTGGCCATTTCACCATCAAGCGCTTCGTTTATGGCCTGGATCATTCTTTTCTTTGCCATGTCCCGGGTTCTCCTTCAGGCAAACATGTAGTTGGTGCCCTGCGTGGCAGGGTCGGGATAGGGTGATCCTTCCGCGAATAGCACGGCCTCGGTCACTTCGGCGGCGATCTCCGCCTCGATCCGGTCGAGATCGGCCTGACTTGCCTGCCCAGCATCGATGACACGCTTGGCGAATGCAGGGATCGGGTCACGGGCGATCCATTCGGCAACCTCTTCATCCGACCGGTATTTCGACCCAAGGAACGACACCTCGGCCTCAACGTGGCCGCGTAGCCGGTAGGTGCGCGCTTCTATCAAGGATGGTCCGTTACCGGCCCGTGCATGCTTGATGGCCCGCGCAGCGCACTGGTGGACGGCGATCAAGTCGTTGCCATCCACCGCCTCGTGGGCGGCACCGTAGGGCTTGGCCCGGTCGACGATATTGCCTGCAGTCACGGTCGAGGACGGCGAGAACTCGGAGAATCCGTTGTTTTCGCACACAAAGATCACCGGCAGCTTCCAGAGCACGGCCACGTTCAGGGCCTCGCACATGACTCCCTGGTTCGCGGCGCCATCACCGAAGAAGGCAATGCCGACGGCTCCCTTGCCGTCCATCTGCGCGGCCCAGGCCGCTCCCGTGATGATCGAGATCCCGGCGCCGACAATGCCGTTCGCGCCGATGATTCCCTTGGAGAAATCCGCCACATGCATGGACCCGCCGTGTCCCTTGCACATTCCGGTCTCGCGGCCGTAGATCTCGGCCATCAGCAATTTGCTGTCGCCCCCCTTGGCAAGGAAGTGGCCGTGTCCACGGTGGGTCGAGGCAATCCAGTCGTCATCCGTGAGTTGCGAACAGAAGCCGACGCCGACCGCCTCCTGCCCGATGTAAAGATGGACGGCACCAGGTATGTTTCCCGCCTTGGCGTCATCGCCGATCCGCTCTTCAATTCGGCGAATTCGAAGCATGTCCCGGTAGAACCCGAGCATCTGCTCGTCTGAAAAATTGACATCTGATGAGGCAACGCTCATTTCGAGAAATCCTCTCTGTTGATTTGTCGGGAAGTGGTGGCGCAGATTGACGGCGGCTTCACCCGCAATGCGCGTTCGAAGCCATGGCGTCCACGCACTGAGCTCCCCGGATTTCGGGATTCAGTCATTTGCGATTCCTCCATCGACATTGATCACCTGACCCGTGACGTAGGACGCATCGTCGGACAGGAGAAACGCGATTACCGCCGCGACGTCTTCGGGCTGGCCCAGCCGGCCGAGCGGGATGGACGACAGAAGGGCATCGCGCCCGCGTCGTTCGATCAGGTCATCCGCCATCTGCGTTTCGATGATGCCGGGCGCCACGGCGTTCACGCGGATCCCCCGGTCGCCGACCCGCCGCGACAACGCGCGGGTGAGCCCGACGATCGCACCCTTCGCCATGGAATAGGCGGCATGATCGGGCACGCCCCTGTTGAATCCGAGCGACGAGGCAAGCACGATGCGGCCGCCATCTGTCATGCGCGGCAGGACCGCACCGGCAAGGTCAAAGGCGTTCGTTGCATTGTGCTGCATCGTTTGGTCGTAGATTTCGCGGCCGTCGGGGCCGAGATCATGGGGCACGAAGATGCCCGCCAGGTGCACCAGCGCGGCGACCGGTTCGGGCGCCTCCGCCAGCGCCGTCGCGCAGGCCGCAGGATCTTCAAGTCTGCTTTCGGCAATCGTGTTGCCTTCGGGCAGCGCCTGTCGCAGCGGCTCCAGCCGAGCGGCATCGACCAGGTGCAGCCGCCATCCTTCGACGGCAAGACGGCGGGCCAGCACGGCGCCTATCCCGCCGGCCGCCCCCGTGATCACCGCGACTTGTGCTGTCATGTATCGCCTCTCGGGTACTGCACCGACTTTTGCGATGCACCGCTATGACGGTTGCTGGGCTGTCGATCAGCCGAAGACCGGTCTTCCTTTCGTGTAAGCTTCACAGCTGGGATTCCAGTTCGGTGCGGGCCGATGCAGCGACCTCGGGCGGGAAGCGCAACTGGTGGAACATCAACCCTTCGAGCGACGAGACACCCTTGCCCATCAACGTGTTGGCCTTGATGAAACTCGGCTTGCCCTTGGTCTCGCGGGCTCTTTCATAAGCGCCCAGCAACGCGCCGATGTCGTTGCCGTCGACTTCCTGGCACGCGAAGCCAAAGCTCTCCATCTTGTCCATCAAGGGCTCCAGAGACATGACCAGGTCCATCGGCCCTTCGGACTGCACGAAGTTGTAGTCCACGATCAGGCAGAGGTTCTCGAGACCTTTGGCGCCTGCAAGCATCGCGGCCTCCCAGATCTGGCCTTCCTGCAATTCGCCGTCGCCGACGATGACATAGACGCGGCTGGCGCGTCCCTGCCGCCTTGCCGCGAGCGCGCAGCCGACTGCGACCGACAGGCCCTGGCCAAGCGAGCCGCAGGTCGCCTCGACAAACGGCCCCATGCGCTCGGACGAGTTTATTTCCAGCGGCGAGCCATCGGTGACATAGGTGGCGAGCCGTTTCGTGTCGAAGAAACCGCGCTCCGCCAACGCGGCGTAGAAAATCGCGGTGTTGTGGGCCGTGGTCAGAAAGATCCGGTCCCTGTCCGGCCACGTCGGATTGGCCGGATCCAACGTCGCCTCGGCGAAATAGAGCGACGTGAATATGTCCGCTGCCCCAAGACCCTGCTGAACATAGCCCTGGCCCGAAGGTGCAACCATGTCCACCACGTGCATGCGGAGCCGCGTCGCGATCCTTTCAAGCTCTTCCAGGTTGTGTCTTGCTTGCATTGGATGTCCAAGACGATGTAAAATGTTCTGGAACTTTGTACCTGCTGGTTGGGAGAGGTTTCAAGATGAATCTTCAGTCCATGAAGCGGAAGGCGGTCCCGTTGCACGCGGAAGTGGCCGGAGTCCTGCGACATCAGATCATGTCCGGGGATCTGCCCCCGGGCGCACGTCTTCCTGCGCTTCGAGAACTGACGGAGGAGCTTGGCGTCGCGCGCATGACCGTGGTGCAGGCGATGAACACGCTTGCAGATGAAGGCCTCATCGAAAAGCACTCCGGGCGAGGTACCTTTGTGCGCAAGGTCCAGATTCCCGATCGAGTCTCGCTCCAGGTGCGCGCAGAGATTTCAGAGATCCATGCAATGGTGGACCAGCTCGAAGTCTCGGTACGCAAGGGCGACGCAACCATAGAGAAGTTCAATGACGGAAGGTATTTTCGTTGCATGCGCCGCATTCATGCGCGGGGCGGCAAGCCATTTTGCCAGGTCGACATCCAGCTTGATGACCAAGTCTATGAACGCGCACCAGATCGATTCATGCAGGAGATCGTCGTCGCGGTCCTGCGCGACCTTGGCGTGGACATCGCGAAGGCGCGTCAGAGAATCACGGTCGCCTACGCCGATTTCGGGCTCGCGAAGGCACTCGGGATCAAGGTGAATTCGGCTGTCTTCAAGGTGTTCAGGGAATTCTTCGACGAGCACGGGGCACTGATTTACTCGGCGAAGCTGTTCTATCCCTGTGACCTGCTTGAACTGGAGATCGAGTTCACGACTGACAACCCCGCCGGATCCGCATGAGCGCACGGGCGGACTTCTGGCTTGACATTTCGCGTATGCACAACAAAGGTACGTACGTCTCGACCAATGAGTCAAAAGAGGAAAGCAAGGGAGAGCTTCAACATGAACCTTATCAAAATGGCCGCAGCCGCCGCGGTTGCGCTGGGCCTCAGCACCGGCGTCGCGCTGGCCGAATACCCGGAAAAGCCGATTACGCTGGTCGTGTCGTTCGCTGCGGGAGGCAACGCAGACATCGGCGCGCGCGTGACGGCCGAGGCCGTCAGCGCGGAACTGGGCGTGCCGATCAACGTCGTGAACAAGCCAGGCGGCGCGCACATTCCTGCGACCATGAGCGTGCTTGAAGAGGACGCAGACGGCTACACCATCTTTCAGTGGTCGCCTCCGAGTTTCATGGTTGTTCCGCTGACGCGAGAAGTGCCTTACAGCCCGATGGAGGACTTCATTGCGTTCTATGCGGGCCAAGCTGCATCCAATGCGCTCTATGTGCGGGCTGACAGTCCGCTCCAGACGTTCGAGGACTTTCTTGAAGCCGCAAGGAGCGAAAAGCTCAGCATTGGAGTCAACAACCTCGGCGCGCCGCCAAACCTGAGCGCGGTTCAGCTGGCGTCCGAGTTCGGTCTGGAATTCAAGACCATCGCTCTGAAGACCGTTCCGGCAACCATGACCGGCCTGATTGGCGGCCAAGTTGACGTTGGGGTCGGACAGATCGCGACGATCAACGCGTTCAAGAACGAGATTCGTCCACTGATCATCCTGGACAACAACCGCCAGCCGTACTTTGAACAGCATCTGCCTGGCGTCCGCACAATTGGCGAAGCATCCCCGGGCAAGGAAGCCGGCGTTTGGGTTCACGGTGGCTGGGCCGTAAAGGCCGGGACGCCCCAGGAGATCGTCGACAAGCTGATTGCCGCAACTGCAGTGCTGGGCACGGACGAGTTCATCTCCAAGCTGCCTCCGGGCATCGACTGGCAGTTCGTGCATGGCACCGAGGATGTCGGGATGCTGCTGCAGTCCGGCATCGACCTGTATTCGCCGATCCTTGACGGGCTAGGACTGCTGCACAAGTGATGTGCATTTGCCGAACAGGTGCGGGCGCTGCCATTTTGCGGCGCCCGTTCCATTTTCCGCACGCACGGGAGACAGGCCAATGCTGACCCAGAGATTGGCGAACATTGTCTTTGCAATCCTGGTCATCGTTGCCTGCGCCTATTTTGCAGTGGTCGCGCAGGGGTTCGAGGCCGCCGGACTGCTGGCCAGTTCCGGACTTCCTTCGAGGTTCTTCCCGCAACTCCTGCTGGGATTCACGGCACTTTGCGCAGCAGTTGTACTCTATGTCTACGCCTCGAGGGGCGAGGCAGGAGATGAAGGTCAAACCGTGTTCGCTTCATCCGCCGAGGCCAGACGCGGTCTGCTTGCGCTGGCTGCGGCAGTGGTCGGTTACGTTGTCTGGCTCAACTTCGGCTACGTCGTGATGGCGCTGATATCCGGGCCGCTCCTCTGCTTGGCGATGGGCGTGCGCAACCCGGTCATCTACGGCGTCGTCCTGGTGCTGGCGGTCGGCGTCTATCTGGTCTTCACCCAGTTGCTCGGGACGCAGCTCTAGTGTTTGACGTTGCTGCAGTAGGGGTCGCGTTTGCGAACCTGTTTGATCCGTTCACCATGATCCTGCTGGTGGTCGGAATACTCCTAGGACTGGTCATCGGAATTCTTCCCGGTCTCGGGCCGCCGATCGCGATCGCGCTGGCATTGCCTTTCACGTTCTACATGGAAGCGGTTCCGTCGCTGATCCTGCTTCTCGCGATCTACAATGCCGCGATTTACGGAGGGTCAATATCGGCGATTGCTGTCGGAATTCCGGGAACCGGGGCCGCGATCGCGACCGTCATGGACGGGCACGCGATGTACAAGCAGGGGCGAGGCGGCGAAGCGTTGGGACTTTCGCTGGCAGGCAGCATCATCGGCGGGCTTGTAAGCGTTGTCTGTCTGACCTTCATCGCGCCCGTGCTTGCTCAAGTCGCGATCAAGTTCGGGCCACGGGAATTTCTGGCCATCTCCGTTTTCGGACTGGTCGTCGTTGTCCGCGTTGCGGGCGCGAACCTCTTCAAGGGATTGCTTGTCGGCGGTCTGGGCATCTTTCTGACGACCTGGGGACTGGATGAGTTGAATGGCGCGGAACGCTACACGTTCGGAACCTATCACTTGTATGAAGGCATACCGCTGGTTCCGTTTCTCGTCGGAATTTTCGCGGTGTCCGAGGTATTGATCGGGGCGGAAAAAGCGCTGAAACGCATTGAATTCGACAAGACCAGCCTGACCGTGAAGATCCCGGGCATGAAGACCTTGTCCAAGCTCAAGGGCAATCTGGCGCGATCTTCGCTCCTGGGCACGATTATCGGAATCATCCCCGGAGAGGGCGCCGCGGTCGGTGCATTCTTTGCCTATTCGGAAGAGAAGCGTCGCTCCAAGGAGCCGGAAAAGTTCGGTACAGGCATTCCCGAGGGCATCGTTGCTCCCGAAACGGCGAACAACGCGACCGTCGGCGGTGCGCTGGTTCCGACACTGACACTTGGCGTTCCGGGCAGCCCGGCCGCAGCCGTTCTGCTGGGCGCGTTCCTGATTCAGGGCCTGGCACCGGGACCGACGCTCTTTGACGAACGCCCAGACATCATGTACTCTCTGTTCCTCGGTCTCTTCCTCATCAACATCCTGTTGCTGTTCATTGGCCTGTTCGCGATCCGCTTCGCCGCGATGCTCATCAAGGTTCCGATGACAGTGATCGTGCCGACCGTGCTCCTGCTGAGCTTCACCGGCATCTACGCGGTCTCGAACAGTCTCTTCAACGTCGGTGTCCTGTTGGCCGCCGGAGTGCTGGGCTACGTCGTCAGGAAACTGGGCTATTCCATTGCCCCGCTTTCCATCGGCTTCGTGCTTGGCCCGATCCTGGAAAACTCCCTGCGCCAGTCCATCACGATCGCGGATGGCAGCACTGCGGAATTCTTCAACACCCCCATCGGTCTCGGAATCTATGCCGCCCTGGCACTGACAATCCTTTGGGGACCGATCTCAACCTGGGTGAGAAGCCGCATGGCTGGGAAGGTCGAGGACCCATGAGAAAGAGACCAAACATCCTCCTGATCTATGCCGACCAGATGCGGTACGACGCGATGGGGTGCGCAGGCAATTCGACCATAAAGACGCCGCATATCGACAGGCTGGCAAGCGAAGGGGTTCAGTTCACCGAGGCCTATGCGTCGTACCCGCTCTGCTGTCCGTTCCGTGCCTCCGTAATGACGGGAAAATACGCCCAGGGGCACGGGATGGTTCAAAACCACTTTCCGCTGCGTGGCGATCAGGTCTTCCTTGCGGAACTCATGAAGGATGCCGGCTATCGGACCGGGTACATCGGAAAGTGGCATCTCGAAGGCGGGCCCAAGCCCGGCTTCGTGCCGCCCGATCGCCGATTTGGCTGGGATCACTTCATTGGCTTCAATCGCGGACACGAGTACATGTCGTCGATCTACTATGATGACGATGGCCAGGCCTATCATTCCAAGCGCTATGAGCCGGACTACCAGACCGATCAGCTGATCGAATTCATTGCCGATGCGACGACCGCCAAGGACGGCAAGCCCTGGATCGGGTACGTGAGCTACGGTCCCCCGCACTTCCCGATGGACATGCCGAACTACCTGCGCAAGGTCTACAGCCCCGACGATGTGCCACTGCCGGCGGGCGTTCCCGACATGGAATTGCAGCGCAAGTTTCAGAGAATTCGAAACGAGGTCTGGTGCAACGGAGATCCGCGCTCGGGACACGCGAGCCACGCGGCCTACGACACCAAACCCGTTGGAGAGCCGGAAACGGAGGCCGAAATTCGCCAGTTCATCGCCGAGTACTATGGCATGATCCACAACATAGACTGGAACGTCGGACGAATCCTGAACGAACTTGATCGCCAGGATGTCGCGGATGACACGGTCGTGCTGTTCTTCAGCGATCACGGCGACATGTGCGGTCAGCACGGTCACTACTGCGGGATCAAGAACTCGGCTTACCGGG
Source organism: Silicimonas sp. (assembly GCA_022820365.1). Taxonomy (GTDB): domain Bacteria; phylum Pseudomonadota; class Alphaproteobacteria; order Rhodobacterales; family Rhodobacteraceae; genus JAJEFO01. The sequence goes on along the minus strand of JAJEFO010000019.1, from coordinate 26,631 downwards.
CTGCCATGCACGTGCCGTTGATCGTCCGTTGCGTCGCACGGTTCAAGCCGCAGAAGACCGAGGCGCTGGTCGATGTCGGCCCTGACATGATGCCGACGATCCTCGACATCGTTGGGGCGGACTTGCCCGAGGACATCGATGGCCAAAGCTACCTTCCCGTTCTTGATGGCGAAGCAACCGAGGCGCGCGATGCGATCTGGTACCAGGTCTTTACCCAATCGGGTGCCAACCCGCACGAGTTTGCGCCCTTTGCCGAGCGCGGAATACGCACCAAGGACTGGCTCTACATGCGCCACAAGGGCGAGCGCGTGCTGCTGTTTGACGAGCGCGCAGACTACCATGAACAGAACAACCTGGTGGATGATCCGGCGCATCAATCGTTGATGGACGAGTTTGACGCCCGGATAGCAGGCCACATGGAAGCGAGCGGGGATGATTGGGAGATGGCGGCGGATTTCCCGCCGCCGGACTGGATAACCCACGCCGAGGCGAAGGAGCATCTTGAAAGGGTGCTCCTGCCGAACGCGATCGAGGTTGCCTGAACAAGGCAAGTCCACGTCGCGGTCCAATGCGAGACGTTCATCGGCAACGTGGCCCGCACGGGCCGGACCGAGTTGACAGGGAGCATCCGTTGGAATTCCGGAGAGATCACGTCCTCATCACCGGCGGGCGCTGTGAGATCGGCCTCGGCATCGCGAACACGTTCCTGGACCAGGGCATGCGGGTCACGCTTGTCGACCTGAACATCGCGCTTGGAGAGGCGCTGGCGGCCGAACACGAACGCATAAGCCAAGTCGCGCATGACCGCGCCGATGCCGAAGCCGTCGCGGCGCAGTTGAATCCATTTGCGCTGTCACCTGATGCGCCAGATGTTCTGATCAATGGCGGCCTTTATGTCGGACCGTGAAGGCACCGATGGAACCGTCGCAATTCAAGCGCTAAGGAGCGGGCCATGCCAAACGAAGACGCGAGGGCGATGAATGGCGGCGAGACGATCGTTGAGATGCTTCGCCGGTTCAACGTTGACACGATGTTCGGTCTGCCGGGCGAGCAAACCCACATTCACGATGCAATCTTCCGCCGCAATGACATCCGCCATGTTCTGGTGCGGCACGAACAGGCTGCTGCAAAGATGGCCGATTCCCATGCACGTGCCACCAGCAAGGTCGGTGTCTGCGACGCCACGGTCGGGCCGGGTGCCACCAACCTGGTCAGCGGCATCTCGGAATCCTTTCTCTCGGGCATTCCCGTCGTGGCCATCGTCTCTGACGTTCGAGCGGACTGGCGGGGTCGCGAATCGTTTCAGGAGATCGACCAGACAACGCTCTTTCGCGCGATCACCAAGAGTGTCTTCTCGGTGGATCATGTCGAGCGAATTCCGGAATTCGTGAAGCGGGCCTTCCAGATCGCAACCACCGGACGACCCGGCCCCGTGCTTCTGAGCTTCCCGATTACGACGCTGCGGGCGACTCACGAATTCGCCGAAGAAGAACTCGAAGTCGATACGCGCTACGCCAGGTGGCCGGCGTATCGACCGACGCCGCCCCAGCACGAGATTTCCGCCGCTGTCGACGCAATTCTGTCCGCCAGGCGACCGATCATCCTAGGCGGCGGCGGCGTGATGGCCTCGGGCGCGATGGATGAAGTCAGGGAGCTCGCCGAACTGCTCGACATGCCGGTGGCGACGTCCTACATGGGCAAGGGCACGCTGCCCGAAAACCATCCCCTCAGCCTCGGACCCTACGGCCTCCTCGGGAGGCCGGCGTCAAACGAATACGTCCTTCAAGCGGACTTGGGGCTGGCTCTGGGGACTCGCTTCAACAATGTCGGCACGGCGGCCTGGCGCATTCCTGACAGGAAGACGCGACTTGTTCAGATCGACATCGAGCCAACCCAGATCGGCCGCAACTACGCGGTTGAGCTGGCACTGACAGGCGACATCAAGGCCGTCTTGCGGGAGATGCTCGGCCTTCTCAGATCCGACCTTCGTGTCACGCCCAATACGGCACAGCGTGACGCCGTTTCCGCCGTTGCCGCGAATTGGCGAAAGGAGAAGGGCATCGAGTCACCGCTTGCCCAGGATCGCGACGCCAGGCCGGTTCACCCGATTCAGGTGATCCGCGCGATGCGGGATGCCATGCAGGACGACGACGTTCTTGTCTGTGATTCCGGGTTTAACCAGATCTGGGGCGGCCAGTATTTCGAGGTGCAGAGTCCGGGGAGAAACTACCTGGGGCCGCGCGGCTTCGGCGTGATGGGCTATGGGTTGCCTGCCGCCATCTCGCGCGCATTGGCGACGCCGGACCAGAAAGTCGTCTGCCTGACCGGAGACGGCGGATTCGCCATGGTCGTCCAGGAGCTGGAGACAGCCGTGCGCAGCGGCGCCAACCTGACCGTCGTCGTCATGAACAATTCGAACATGCATTTCATCAAGGACAACCAGAGGCTCTTCTTCGATAGCCGCTACATTTCCACCGAGTTCACCGAGCTGGACTACGCCGAAATTGCGCGCGCGTTCGGCTGCACTGGCATTCGGGTCGAGAACAGCGGTGCATTGGACCAGGCTCTTGCCGACGCGATGCGCGGCGACAAAACGTCAGTGATCGACGTGCGCATTCTGGACGATGCCGTACCGGAACGAGTCAGCCTTCAGTCCTTTAAGTGAACGCGGGGACACGCGCGCGCATTGCAAAGGGACGCTGGGCCGGTCAACTGCGGGCGTCCTTCAGAAACTGCGCCATCCTAGCCCCGAACATTGCCGACGACACCGGAAGGTCAAGCCCTTTGCACGCCTGTTCCATGCGGTCTTCCGGAACCACGCCCGGCGCACGATGGCCCAAGAGCATGCGAACCGCATCGTCGTCGAATTCCGGGTGGGGCTGAACGGTCAGGGCCCAGTTTCCGTATGCCAAGCCAGCATATTCGCAGTCATCCGCCGTGGCTACGGTGCGGGCAACGTCTGGCTTCCTGACCACTTGGTCCTGATGCCATGCGTTCAGGGCAATGGTCTCGCCTTCGAAATCGTATTCGACGCGGCCGATCGACCACCCGCCGGAGAACTTTTCGACCCGTCCTCCGAGCGCCTGCGCGATGATCTGGTGTCCGAAACAAATCCCCACCGTAGGGACACCGTCCGTGCGGGCATTGCGGATGAAGTCTTCCAAGGGCGGGATGAATGGCTGGTCATCATAGGCCCCGTGAAGGGAGCCTGTCAGCAGCCAGCCTTCGGCATCACTGACGGAATCCGGGAATTCCATGTCGACCACGCTCCAGGTCCGAAACGTCAGTCCATGACCGGCGAGGACGCTTGAATAAAGGTCCGTGTAGGTGCGGTCCGCGTAGCCGTCTGCGGTCGGAAAGTGGCCGCATTGCAGGATGCCTATCAACATGAAACACCTGAGTTCCTGGCGCTTGGACACTAGACTTGGCCAATTGCGGCGGCAAGCGTTTAGCGAGGCGCGCGCCAAGCGCAGGGCCTGTTGCCACGCGCAGTTTCACATTCGATGCCGCGGACACCTCAATTGCGCCGTCGCGCCGGCAGGGACTCCCGCACCGTTCAGGCGACCAGTCGATATCCGCCGGACTCGGTTATCAGCAAACGTGCATTCGATGGTTCGGGTTCGATTTTCTGCCGCAAGCGGTAGATATGTGTTTCCAGCGTATGCGTCGTGACGCCGGCATTGTATCCCCATACCTCGTGGAGAAGCACGTCGCGCGCCACGACCCCGTCCGGGGCTCGATAGAGAAACTTCAGGATGTTCGTTTCCTTTTCGGTCAGGCGAATCTTCTTCTCGTCCTCCGTGAGCAACATCTTCTGGGCGGGCTGGAACGTGTAGGGTCCTAGCTGAAACACTGCATCCTCGGACTGTTCGTGCTGCCTGAGCTGCGCGCGAATCCGCGCGAGCAGCACGGGAAACTTGAACGGCTTGGTGACATAGTCATTGGCGCCGGCATCAAGACCCAAGATCGTGTCGGCATCGGTGTCATGGCCCGTCAGCATGAGAATCGGACACTTGACACCCTGCTTTCTCAGCACGCGACAAAGCTCGCGGCCGTCCGTGTCAGGCAAACCGACGTCCAGAATCACCAGATCGTAAATGGCCTGCTTGACCTTCAGCGTGGCTTCTGCTCCGTTCACGGCCTCGAATACGTCGAAGTCTTCGGTCAGAATCAGTTGTTCGCCAAGCGCCTCGCGCAAGTCATCATCGTCATCCACCAGCAAGATTTTTTTCAGGTTCTGGGGCATTTCGTCCTCCACCGCCTTCCAGAAAGGAAATGCGGAACTTCCACTCGCCTTGCAAGAAATGCTGCAATTTTTCACCGGGACGTGTCGCGGGCAGTGGAATTGTTTCAAAAAATCGCGGAAACAGGTCAGATGGAAAACCTGAACGGCAACGGACACCGATGTCACTGAGACCGAGCATCCAGGAGCGCATTGCGCGAGCACGTACCGACTTGCGGCTTGGCCTGCCGGTCGTGCTCGCCACCGACACGTCGAGTGCGCTGGTTCTCGCTGCCGACGGCGTTGACCCCGTCAGGCTCTCGGATGTCATGAAGCAAGGTGCCTCCGTCTTGGTGATTACCGCCCGCCGCGCAGAGACGCTGAGCGCGCGGGCCTATGACGGCGATCTTGCACGGCTTCGCCTGCCCGACGACGCGACTGCAGCTTGGGTAGCATCGGTTGCCGACCCGCAGGACGATCTCTCAAGCCCAATGAAGGGGCCCTTCATTTCGGAACGGGACGGTTCGGCCCGCATTCACGGGATCGCTCTCCAATTGGTCAAGTCCGCAAGACTTCTCCCCGCGGCCATAGTGACTGACCTCGACGATGCGCCGCCCGAGGAACTGACGGTGCTGGACACGAACGGCCTTGATGAATTCCTGGCAGCGCCAGCAACTCATGAGGAGGTCGTATCAGGCCGAGTGCCTATGGCCCTCGCCGAACAAGGCCGCGTGCACGTGTTCCGGCCACGTGATGGCGGCGAGGATCACGTAGCAGCCGAAATCGGGAAGCCGGCACGGGACGCCCCGGTGCTGACGAGACTGCATTCAGCTTGCTTCACCGGCGATGTCCTTGGATCCCTGAAATGCGATTGCGGGGCACAGTTGCATGCCGCCCTCAAGCAGATGCAGGAAGAAGGCACGGGCATTCTGCTCTATCTCCATCAAGAAGGTCGCGGCATCGGCCTGGCCAACAAGATGAGGGCCTACAGTTTGCAGGACCAGGGGTTTGACACGGTCGAGGCCAATCACCGCCTTGGATTCGAGGATGACGAGCGCGACTTTCGCACGGGAGCCGACATTCTGAAGCGACTTGGATTTTCATCCGTGCGCCTTCTGACCAACAACCCGGCCAAGGTAGAAATGATGAAGACGCAGGGAATCGAGGTCGTTGAGCGGGTTCCGCTGTGGGTCGGGAAAACCGCCGAAAATGCCGGCTACCTTGACGTCAAGGCCAGGAAGTCGGGACATCTTCTGTGAACGACCCGACCAAGGTGACTGAACCCGGATCGAAAGGACATCGCTTCGGACGAGTGTTTCCAGGAGGGCGCGGCGGCAGGCCTGCCGATCTTGCTCTTTCCCGATCCGGGCTGTGGTTCCGGAAGCGGCACTTTCCCTGCACCATTGGCCGCAATGGCGTGGTCGTGGAAAAGCGTGAAGGAGACGGCGGCACGCCTGCGGGCATTCATCGGATTGTCGGCATGCTTTACCGCGCCGACCGGATGGCGAGTCCTGCGCCCTGGGCGAGAGCGATCCGCACCGATGACTGTTGGTGCGACGATACCGGACACCCAGCCTACAACCACATGGTACGGGCACCCTTCGGAGCGTCCCATGAACGGCTTTGGCGTTCAGACCGGCTTTACGACCTGGTGTTGCTGACGGATTGGAATTGGCCGGATGCAATGCCGGGTGCAGGCTCGGCGATCTTTGCGCATTGCTGGCGACGGGCAGGTTGCCCCACGGAAGGCTGCATTGCGTTTCGGCCCGATCATCTCACATGGATCGCCCGTCATCTCCCGCTTGGTGCGCGGCTGATCGTTCCGCCCCAAGCATAATCTCCCGCCCAGGGCGCGGTTCATCCTGCACGCAAATGCAGGCAACGCCATGCGCGAACACCTCATGCTGCCGGCGCCCGTGGAAGGAGCGGCAAGATCACGGCGCTCCGCGTTGACTTTTGAAGGCGGCGGGAACAACCTGGTTTTCCGAAACAAGGGCAAAAAAAGCTCGCTTGCCTCAACCGTTGTCCCGCGCCCCGAAGACTGCGGAACCCACGCGAACATGGGTGGCCCCTTGCGCGATTGCCTCCTCCAAGTCGCCGCTCATTCCCATCGAAAGGCCAGGGAGATCGTTGCGATCCGCAATTTTCTTCAGGAGCGCGAAGTGCAGGCTGGGAGGCTCGTCGACAGGTGGCAGGCACATGAGCCCCTTTAGCGGCAAGTCGAGCGCCCTGCATCCCGCAACCAGTTCGTCAGCTTCGTCGACGGCAACGCCGGCCTTCTGAGGTTCGTTGCCGGTGTTCACTTGGACGAACAGGTCAGGGCAAGAACCGGTCTCGCCCGCAATCCGGGCGATCGTCATGGCAAGTTTCAGGCGATCAACCACGTGGATGGCATCAAACAGCGCCATGGCAGCCCGCACCTTGTTGGTCTGCAGCGCGCCAACAAGGTGCAATTCAACGTTCGGGAAGCGCTCGAGGAAGGCCGGCCACTTTCCCTGGGCTTCCTGCAGCCGGTTCTCGCCGAAGACGCGATGTCCGTGTCCAAGCACCGCCTCGATGCGATCAAGCGGCTGAAGTTTTGAAACTGCGATCAGCGAAATGTCGGCAACATCCCGGCCGTGGGCATCGGCGGCACGGGCAATGCGCGTTCTGGCTTTAGTCAGCGACATGGCCGTCCTCTCTCAGTATGTCGATCATCGGTTTCAAGTCCGCTTCGAATCTCCGCCAGCCCTTCACCGACGCGCTCGTAATGGGTTGACGTACCTGGAAGACGCTGAGCGTCTGCACCCGGCCAGTGCGTTCGTGAAAGTTCAGGCACGCGTCCTCCCAATCAAGCCCGCAAGCCGTGATCAGTCTTCTGGTCTCTTCTTCCGGATTTGCGACCAGCGTTTCGTAAGACACTTCATGAAACCAGTCCGGCACGCGCTCGCGCCAGAGGCCGATCATGCATTCGAATTCGTCGTAGTACCGCGCAAGCCTTTCGAGGTCATAGGCGTAGCCGTGCGTGCCCTGGGCAAACCGGCTCTTGTAGATCGAGAACAGGTTGTCCCTCGGATCCCGTCGCACCACCACGAAACGCGCGTTCGGCAATGCCAGCTTCAGGGCTCCGATGTGCTCGAACGTGTAGATGGACTTGTCGGTCACGTGACGTGCGCCGGGAAACCGCCGCCCAATGGCCTTGGTGTAGTCCCGGCCGATGCCGGCAACGACATCCGGGTCGGGATCACCACCGGGCCTGCCCGGTCTTTCGACCTGCAGCGCGCGGCAGAAATAGGACGCAAATCCGAGTTCACCGCCACTCCGGACGTCCGAATGCGCGGCTATGATCTGCTCGACAAGCGTCGTGCCGGATCGGGGCAGCCCGGTCACGAAAATCGGTGCGAAACCGTTCTCGGCAGCTGCGCGCGTCCTTGTGAAATCAATCCTTCCATAGGCCTCGCGACACTCAACGATTTCGGAGAATCTTTGTTCTGCGGACACGCTGGACAGCCCGTCCGCAATTCGGTTCGCCTCGCCGAGAAACCGGAAGACGCGCGTGTCGTCACGGGTGTCCTCAAGTGCCTTGGCGATGGCGAATCCGAGGTTCATGCGATCCTCGTCGCCGATGTCCTTTCGCTCGAACAGATCAATCATTTCGTCGACAATCGGGTCGTCCCCAGTGGCCTTGTGGCTGATCATGAGGCGGCGATAGGCATCGCCATTCGTGGAGTGCTGCTTGATAACACTCCGGAAAAGATCATGCGCCACGTCGAAATCGCCGCGTGTCTGCAACATCGAGGCCTTGAACATGAGCGCCCCGGCATGCGCCGGCTCGTCTCTCAGGACCTGATCGATCTCGGCCAGCGCGTCCGCAGACCTTTGGACATTCTCAAGCGCATCCGCAAAGGCAAGACGCAGACCGACCGAAACGCCATTCCTGCTCCTTGCTGCAAGCGTGATCGCATGCGCGTAGGCCTCGACGGCAGCGTCGTGATCGCCATGGCGGGCACAGGCATCCCCGAGCTCGATGAAGAGGCGGGCATCCTTGCGGTCCAGCCGGGACGCCCGTTCCAAGAGGACAATGGCCGCCTGGTGATGGCCGAGCCTCGAAAGCGATGCTCCCAATCCCGCCAGCCCAGGCACACCGTCGGGCGCAAGAATCACTGCGGGCCTCAGAGCCTTTGCCGCGTCGCGCATTCGGCCCGCGTTGAACAGGACCCGGCCAGCGCCACCGTAGGCCTCGGCGTAGTCCGGATCCAGCTTGATGGCGCGCTGATAGCTGGCGAGGGCGTCTTCTGACCTGTCCTGGGAGGCCAGTGCCTCGGCGAGGATGCAGGCGACCACGGCGGAGCGCGGAGCCTTGCGCAGAAGCGCCTCGGCCTTTGTCTCGACCGCCGCCGCGTTACCGGAACGGAGAACGGCAGCCAGCCCGGCAATGACCTTGGGAGGCACGCCCCCCAAATTCGGGCGCGACGCCTTGCGCAGTGACCCGAACCTGTCGTGCAGCCGGGCGCGAACCTGCGGGCTGATGGGAGCGACCTTCAGCGCGTCAAGGAATTCGCGCCTGTCGGCCTTGCTGCCGCCGAGGGCGACCGCTTCCGCCCATCCTTGCCACACCTGTTCGGTATCAGTCTGCAGGGCGGCAGCATGACGGAACCACGCGATGGAGTCCTTGAAGCGGAGGGTCCTGAGCAGAAGACGCGCCACCTGGAAGCTCGCATCGGCGTGTTCGGGGCTGTCTGCGGCGACACCCAGGAATTCCGTCAGGGCCTCGCGGAACTTCTTCTCCGCGAGAAGCCTGATTCCGGCTTCATGCGCGAAAGCGCGGTCTGCAGGCTGAGGTCGGGAAGGTGGCATGCGGCGTTTCCGGAAACTTGCCGCGAGACTATGTTCGAGCCCGCCTGATGTCGAGGAGCGGAAGGCACGTCGGGCGGATCGACCGAAGGGCAATTGTCCTGTCAAATGCAAGTGGCGCGAAACCTGCTCGTTCAGCACTTCCTGGCAGCGCCCGTTCCCTGCACATGCGGGCTGGCGATGGCCGAGCGGCATTCCTCTACTCGAAATCCCTTGAGCCGTCACGGTCTCTCGGTTACTCATGCTTGGGATCCGGTGGCAGCGCGCCCCTTTCTGCATGGATGGCCAGAGAATGAGACCTAGTCGATTCGCCCCTTTGCTGACGATCATTGCAGTGATCCTGTCCGGTTGCGGCTCGGACCAAAGCGAGACCAGCAGCAGTTCTTCGGGTTCCGCCCCCGAGGAAGAGCGCCGGGAGACCATCTGGGACCTCTTCACCAACATCGACGACCCGAATACGACGCTCGAGGTCAACAAGTACATCTGGAACGCTTCGCTCGAAGTCCTGAGCTTCCTTCCGGTCGAATCCGCCGACCCCTTCTCGGGCGTGATCGTGACCGGCTACGGCACGCCGCCGGGCGGCAACCGTGCATACCGCGCGACCATCCTCGTGCGTGACCCGGCACTTGATGCCCGCTCGCTGAAGATCGCGCTCCTGACCCGTTCCGGTCCTGCGCCGTCGGAAACCGTGCGCACGGTCGAGAACGCCATCCTCACCCGTGCGCGCCAGCTCCGGGTTCAGGACCGGGGTCTCTGACGACCTCCCGGGTGCCGCGAGTCCGGACACGCCTGCGGTCATTGCTCCCTAGACCTTGATCGCGACCCGGAATAATCAGGCGATGCACGAAGCCCGAGGATGGCACATGTCCGGCTACGACACGAATACCATCGAACCGAAATGGCAGGCCCGCTGGCAAGAGGCTGAGACCTTCCTGGCCGCCCGTGAGAAAGGCAGGCCGAAGTATTACGTGCTCGAGATGTTCCCCTATCCCTCGGGGCGCATCCACATCGGGCATGTGCGGAACTACACCATGGGTGACGTCATCGCGCGCTACAAGCGGGCAACCGGCCACAGCGTCCTGCACCCCATGGGCTGGGATGCGTTCGGCATGCCGGCCGAAAATGCGGCCATGGCCTCGGGCGGTCACCCAAGGGACTGGACCTACGGCAACATCGACACCATGCGTGAACAGTTGAAGCCTCTCGGGCTCTCCATCGACTGGTCCCGTGAATTCGCCACCTGCGACCCGGAATACTACGGCCAGCAGCAATCCATGTTCATTGATTTCATGGAAAAGGGCCTCGCCTACCGCAAGAGCGCGACGGTGAACTGGGATCCGGTCGACATGACCGTTCTGGCCAATGAGCAAGTCATCGACGGCAAGGGCTGGCGCTCAGGTGCCGACGTGGAGCGACGCGAACTGACCCAGTGGTTCTTTCGGATCAGCGATTTCTCGGAGGAATTGCTCGACGCCATCGACGGGCTGGATGACTGGCCGGCGAAGGTCAAGCTGATGCAGCAGAACTGGATCGGCAAGTCGCGCGGCCTGCGACTCTCTTTCGAGCGCACCGATGGCGGCGAGGCCATCGAGGTGTACACGACACGCCCCGACACGCTCTTGGGAGCCTCCTTCATCGGCGTTTCCCCTGACCACCCGCTGGCGAGGAAACTGGCAGAAGACAACCCGGAGGTGGAGACCTTTCGCGTGGCCTGCCAGAAAGGCGGCGCAACCGAAGAGGCGCTCGAGAAGGCAGAAAAGCTCGGCTTGGATACGGGGCTTGCCGTGAAGCATCCGCTGGACCCGAATTGGGAACTTCCAGTCTGGATCGCAAACTTCATTCTCATGGATTATGGCACCGGCGCGATCTTCGGCTCCCCCGCGCACGACCAGCGCGACCTCGACTTCTGTCGAAAATATGATCTGCCGGTCATCGACACGTTCCTTTCCCTCGACAATCCGCAACGGGTCGAAGACGTGGCCTTCATTCCGCCGAAGACAGAACGCGTCACGTGGATCAACCATTTCACGGGAATCGATGTCGCGACGGGGCAGGAAGCCATCGACGCCACGATCGACTTCGCCGAAGCGAATGGCTGGGGCGAGGGAGTCGTGCAATACCGCCTGCGCGACTGGGGCCTGTCTCGCCAGCGCTACTGGGGCTGCCCGATTCCGGTTGTCCACTGCGATGACTGCGGCACCGTGCCAGAGAAGAAGGAGAACCTGCCGGTTCTCCTTCCAGATGACGTAAGCTTCGATGAACCGGGCAACCCGCTCGGGCGCCATCCGACCTGGCACAACACGCTTTGCCCCAATTGCGGAAAGCCTGCCAAGCGCGAAACAGACACCATGGACACGTTCGTCGATTCATCCTGGTACTTCGTGCGCTTCACGGCGCCTCGGGCAGAGACTCCGGCGGACATGGACGAGGCTGCCTACTGGATGAATGTCGACCAGTACATCGGCGGCATCGAGCACGCCATTCTCCACCTGCTGTATTCCCGCTTCTTCGCCCGGGCCATGCATCTCTGCGGTCACCTGCCGAAGTCGGCCATCGAGCCATTCGACGCACTGTTCACGCAGGGCATGGTAACGCACGCCATCTACCAGACCCAAGATACAAGCGGTCGCAGAATCTATCATTACCCGGAAGACGTGGAGCTGAGGGATGGAAAGGGCTACCTGAAGGACGGCAGCGAGGTCGATGTCATTCCTTCGGCAAAAATGTCCAAGTCCAAGAAAAACGTGGTCGACCCGGTCGACATCATTGACCGTTACGGCGCCGACACGGCGCGCTGGTTCGTTCTGAGCGACTCGCCGCCCGAGCGCGACGTGGAGTGGACCGCCGCCGGGGCTGAGGCTGCGCACAAGCATCTTGCGCGGATTCATCGAATCTCGAAGGAGATCACCGCAGGCGAGGACACCGGATCGGACGACGACGCCTTGTTGCGCGAACTCCACAGGACAGTCCACGACGTGACAATGGGGATCGAGAGCTTTGGCTTCAACACGTCAATTGCCAAGCTCTACGCCTTCACGAACGTCCTTGCGAGATCCAGGGCATCGCGTTCCGCCAGGCAAGAAGCAATCAAGGTCCTGGCTCAACTCATGTCGCCCATGACACCTCATCTTGCGGAAGAGATATGGGCAATGCAGGGCGGCAAGGGGCTGGTTGCGGACGCCCCTTGGCCCGAAGCGGACGAGGCATACCTGGTTGAGGATTCCGTGACTCTGCCGATCCAGGTCAACGGCAAGCGGCGCTCCGAAATCGTTGTTGCCAAGGACACTGACAATGCCGAGGTTGAAGAGCTCGTGCTTGCCGATCAAGCTGTCGTCAGGGCGCTGGCAGGTGCCCAGCCGAAAAAACTGATCGTCGTGCCTGGCCGAATAGTCAATGTCGTCGTCTAGCATATCCTGCGCACACCGCGCCCGCTCACCGGGTGCAGGGACTTCAGGCGTACGTCAGACCCGCAGGGCCGCAATTCTGTCGCTCGTCGCGCTGGCCGGCTGCGGCTTTGCGCCGATTCACGGACCCGGAGGAGCCGCTCGCAGCCTGAGAGGCCAAATCGCTGTCCTGGCACCGGCCGACGAGGAGGGCGCTGCCCTTGTCCGTCGGCTTGAGGATCGTCTTGGGACTCCGCGGGAATCCGAATTCGTCCTTGCCGCGCAGATCCGGATCGGCGAAACGGCGGTCGGTTTCCTGTCCGGTGCGGAAATCAGCCGCTTCAATGTCGAGGGCCAGGTCGACTGGCAATTGACCGACAGCATCGGCGCCACCGTCGCGACCGGCCGCGAACGCGGCTTCACCAGCTATGCCGCGACATCGACCACCGTTGCGACCACGTCCGCCCGTCGCGATGCCCGCCGCCGCCTAATGGTCATCCTCGCCGACCACATTGCCACAAGCATCCTGACCCGCGACTCATGAAACTCTCGACCCGGAATGCTCCGGCCTACTTTGCCAAGCCCGACGATACTTCCACGGGCCTGCTGATCTATGGAGCGGACGCCATGCGGGTCGCGCTGCGCCGCCAGGAAGTCATCAAGGCTCTCATCGGGCCTGGCGGCGAGGAAGAAATGCGCCTGACCCGCATTCCTGCAGCCGAGCTTCGCAAGGACACGGCCCTGCTTGCAGACGCCGTGAAGGCGCGGAGCTTCTTCCCCGGCCTCCACGTCGCATACGTCGAGGACGCGGGCGACGGGCTGGCCGACCTGATTGCTGCCGCCCTGGCCGGCTGGTCCGAAGGAGATGCCCAGATCATCGTCACCGCAGGCAGCTTGCCCGCACGTTCGAAGCTGCGGGGCATCTTCGAGAACCACGAGAACACCTACGCAACGGGCATCTACGACGACCCGCCATCCCGTGCCGAAACCGAGGCGGCCCTGGAGGCAGTGGGGCTAACGAACATCTCGGCGTACGCCATGTCGTCACTCACCGAATTGTCGCGCGTCCTGGATCCTGGCGAGTTTCGACAGACGCTTGAAAAGATCGCGCTCTACAAGTCGGGCGACAAGACGCCGCTCACGCCGGACGAGGTCGCACTTTCCGGCCCCAGTTCCGTGGAGGCCGGCATCGACGATGTCCTAAGTGTCGCGACGGACGGCAAGACCCACGAGGTCGGACCTGTATTGCGGCGTCTCGAAGCCCAGGGAACCACCCCCGTCAGCCTCTGCATTGCAGCCACCAGGCACTTTCGGAGACTGCACCTGGTAGCGGCCGACCCCGGGGGCCCGGGCGCAGGGGCCTCCAGGCTCAGGCCGCCGGTCTTCGGCCCGCGCCGTGACCGCTTGCAACGGCAGGCAGCCAAATGGGGCATGCGCAACCTGGAACGTGCGCTTGCCATTTTGCTCGATACCGATCTCAAGCTCAGATCCGGGGCACGAATCCCCGAAATGGCCGTGATGGAGCGTGCGCTCCTCCGGATCGCCTATCTGGGCAGGCGCTGATACCGGCGACAGCAACGCATGCCTTGCCCGTCATGCAGACAGAAGCCATAAAGGGCTCATCCAGCAAAATCCGCGTGGAACGACCCGATCGCATTGCCGCTATGGCCGGAATCCAGCAATGAACCTGACACGAACCCTGATCGCCTCCCTCTTTCTCGCACTTGCCGCAAAGCCGACATTCGCCGAACTGACTGCGGACCAGGTGCTTGAGAATCGTCTGTCCGTGTACTCGACACCCGGCATCACCGTGCGGGCAGGAGGCAAGCGCCGATCAGGGAACGTGCTGACCGTTGATCGATTTCTGGCAGAGGCGGAACTGCCTGATCGGGAAGGAACGCTCCTGGTTGCAGTCGGCGGCGCCAGTTTCGCCGAACGCGAAGACGGGACCGTCCTCGTGACCTTTCCGCCGGAATCTCCGTTGACGGTCCAGACGCTCACATCGGAGGGCGAAGAGTTCACGCTTGTGGCGAAAGTCAGGCAATCCGGTGCGCGAACCGTGGTCTCCGGCACGCCGGACCGGATCCGCTACGAGTCGGCCGCCCCGTCGATCACAATTGATGATTTTCGCGTAATCGAACCGGAAATGACCGATGACCTGCCCATCGTCGCATCGATCAAGATGGTGGGCTACGAAAGCAATTCGGACATCAGTGGTGCTGAAATCGGGGATTTCCGGAGCGAGGACATCCTGGACAGCTTCCAGTTGCATGTGGATGTCAACGAACACGGCGAAGACGAGTCATTCAGCCTGCGGTTCGAAATTTCCGACATTGCTGCACAGTCCACCGGCAAGATTGCGTGGCAGAGTCTGGAGAATTCCCTTGTCGCGGCGATACTGGAAGGAAACACGCTCGACATTTCCGCAAGCCTTGGATACGCCCGCTACTTGCTGACTGGAAAGGGTCCGAATGCGGAGCACTTCGAGATTTCGTCCGAGAGTTCGTCGAGCAACGTGTTCGTCAAGATGGACCGAAATGGCATCGACTATCGCGGCTCGACGCGTGGTGCCGTCCTGTCCGTTTTCGCTTCCGACTTGTTCGATTCCCTGTCGGAGTTCAGGTTGCCGGAACTGAGCGCTCGATTCCTGCTTCCGATCGTGCCGGACCAGGAGCCCCAGGACTTTGCAGCCGGCTTCTCTGTCAAAGGGTTCGAGATGAATCAAGAGCTTTGGTCGATGTTCGACCCCGAGGGCGTGATTGACCGCGAGCCCGTGACGGTTGTCCTCGACGCGAACGGCAAGGTGATCGTGTTGCGGGACAGTTTTGACGGCGATCTCTCCGAAATCATGAATATGGATCATGCCCCGGTCGAAATCCGTTCCCTTGACCTGAACGAGATCCGGATCAAGCTGGCCGGCGTTGAGGTCACGGGAGACGGTGCCTTTGCGTTTTTCACGCGATCCGAGGTGCCTTGGCCCGTCGGCAGTGCGCACTTTGCAGTCACGGGCGTGGACAAGCTTCTCGACGGGCTGGTGGAAATTGGAATCGTGCAGGATCTCCAGGCGTTGGCGTTCCGCGGCATGGTGGAAGCATTTGCACGACCCGATGACGGGCTGGACGGCTTTGGCCTGACCATAGAGACCGGAGAGGATGGCTCCGTTCTCGTGAACGGCCAGCGCGTTCAGTAGATCCATTCAAGGCAGACAGGAGGCGCGCGAAGTACTTCTCCCTTGCGCTTGCCTGCAACTCGACGAGCGAGACCAGGCGCCTGCCGGACTCAGTTCTGAGCCCGTGCCACGACAGCCTCCTCGAACCTGGAAAAGAACCGGTCCGCGAGCTTCTTTGCGAAGGAATCGATGAGTCTGCTGCCGAGTTGGGCCAGCTTGCCCCCGATCTTCGCCTCCACTTCATAGCTGAGCCGTGTGCCATCGCCTTCCGGCTCCAGCCGCACCAAGGCCCCGCCCTTGGCAAATCCTGCCGCTCCGCCCTTGCCTTCGCCCTCCAGTCGGCAGCTCTTCCCCGGATCGATGTCCCTGAGAAAAACCGAGCCCCTGAATGTCGCCTTGACCGGACCAACCTTCTGGACCACGACCGCCTCGAATCCTTCGTCGAGGCTCCCGGACAATTCCTCGCAACCCGGAATGCACGTCTTCAGAACCTCCGCATCGAGAATGCTCGCCCAGACGACGTCCGGCGGAACCCCGATAACGCGCTCTTCAACCATTTTCATTGGCACGCCCTGCCTGATGCTTTTGCATCGTGGATCAGGCAGGCCGCACAGGATGTCAACCTGCGCGTCGCTTGAAGCCAGGGGCCTGTCGCACTAGGTCGGGCTTATGACCTCATTGGCCAAACTGACAGATACCCTCCTCCACGCGGCGACAAGAGCGGGCGCAGAAACAGCGGATGCCATCGCGATCAAGGGGCATTCCGTCGCGGTCGAAGTGCGAGACCGCGCGCTGGAGCATGCGGAAAGCGCCGAGAGCGTCGAGATCGGCCTTCGCGTACTGCTAGGCCAGCGCCAGGCCACCGTCGCCTCGTCGGACACCGGCGCCGAAGCGATAGCCGAAATGGCGGAACGTGCCGTCGACATGGCGAGGGTCGCACCAGAAGATGCCCATGTCGGACTCGCCGACCCGGATCAGCTTGCACGGAACTGGGACCTGGACACGCTGGACCTGGTCGACGGTTCGGACCTGCCTGCTCCGGCAGAATTGGAAAGAACCGCGCTGAAAGCCGAAGCGGCAGCACTCTCGCATCAGGGCATCTCGCAGGTTGACGTTGCCGCCGCGTCATTCGCGCGGAGCGCATTTCATCTTGCTGCCACCAACGGTTTCTCGGGCGGATGGGAGCACACGTCTCACACCACCGATTGCGTCGCCATTACCGGCGAGGGCCTCGAAATGGAGCGTGACTATTGCAGCGAGAACCGAATTCACCGTTCCGACCTGCCTGAAGCCGACGACATCGGACATCGCGCCGCTGAACGCGCCCTTGCCCGCGCCGGTGCGCGAAAGCCCGAAACCGGCGCCTTTCCCGTGCTCTATGACGAACGCATCGCCGGCAGCCTGATCGGCCATCTGCTGCAGGCCGCAAATGGCTCGGCCGTGGCGCGCGGCAGTTCCTGGCTTCGCGACAGGCTTGGACAGAAGGTCCTGCCCGACGGGCTGTCCATCACCGAGAACCCGCACCGTCCCAGGGTTTCCGGTTCTCGGCCATTCGATGCCGAGGGCCTGCCGACGCGCACCCGAAAGATCATCGAACACGGAATTCTGAACGGGTGGACGCTTGATCTCGCGACCGCCCGCAAGCTCGGCATGGAAAGCACTGCCAGCGCATCCCGGGGCACGGCCTCGCCACCCACCCCGTCGGTCACGAACATCGCGCTGACCGAAGGCTGCGTTTCCCGCGACGACCTGATTCGCGACATGGGAAACGGCCTGATGGTCACTTCGCTGATGGGAACGTCAATAAATCCCACGACCGGGGACTACTCACGCGGTGCCAGCGGGTTCTGGATCGAGAACGGCGAGATCGCCTACCCGGTCAACGAGTGCACCATAGCGGGCAACCTGAACGACATGTTCCGAACCATACGCCCTGCAAATGACGCGCGCCGCCATCTGCGACGGGTCGTTCCGTCGCTCCTGGTCGAGGGCCTGACCGTTGCCGGCAAGTGATCTCGACCTTCTCGAGGAAACCGCACGCGAAGCCGGCGAAATCGCGAGCCGTTTCTGGCGCGGCGACCAGCAGGTTTGGGACAAGGGCAAGGAAGGTCCGGTCAGCGAAGCTGACCTCGCGGTCAACCGGCACCTGAAAGAACGGCTTCTGAACATGCGTCCCGACTATGGCTGGGTCAGCGAGGAAACCGAGGACGACCCCGCTCGCCATTCAGCCAAGCGGGTCTTCATCATCGATCCCATAGACGGGACGCGTTCCTTCATTGCCGGGGAACACACCTGGGCGCATTCGCTTGCGGTGGCGGAAGACGGTCGGATCGTCGCGGCCTGCGTCTTTCTGCCGATTCGCGAAAAGACCTATCTTGCAGCGGCCGGCGCAGGCGCAACTCTGAACGGCGCGCCGATCGCGGCTTTGCAGCGCGACAGGCTGGAAGGAGCTTCCTTGCTGAGCTCGCGTATCGGACTCAGTCCCAAATACTGGTCCGGAGGACCGCCGGACGTAAGGCGTCACTTTCGGTCGTCGTTCGCGTATCGCCTGGCACTTGTGGCCGAAGGCAGCTTCGATGCATCGCTGACGCTTCGTCCGACATGGGAGTGGGACGTCGCGGCGGGCGCTCTCATCGCCACGGAGAGCGGAGCGCGTGTCAGTGACCGAAACGGCCGCAGCCCGGAATTCAACAGCGGCACACGCCAAGTGGACGGGGTGATCGCCGGCGGCCATGCCGTGCACGGAGAACTGTTGAAACGCTTGGCGTGACTGTCGCGATGACTTCTGACAGGTTCGCGCGCACTTGGCACTTCAGGCCACCTTTTCGGGCATGCTGTCGGCAACGACATCCATTGCCTTGCGCATGACGGAAGGTAGATCCTCCCTGCGCAGGTCGGCCAAGAAGTGCCCGCGGTCTGGTTCCGCGTCGTTCTGCAGCTCCGCCGCGCGCAGCGAGAGACGCAACTGGAAGTGCGTGAATGCATGCCGCACCTCGACGCCGGGATTCCACCATTCGCCTTGAATCGGCGGGGCCTCCTCCGGCGGGTCCGTGGTCCATTCCGTGCCCGGCCAGCCCAGCGTGCCTCCGAGAAGGCCTTTTTCCGGTCTCGTCTGCACCAACCACGCACCGTCCGCGCGTCGCGCCAAGTAGGCAATGCCGTAGCGCACGGGCTTGGCCGGCTTGGCTGCTCTCTTTGGCAGCTCAAGCTGACGGCCCGCCGCCATCGCCTGGCAGCCGCCCGACCAGGGGCAAAGGCCGCAAGCCGGAGATTTCGGAGTGCAGATCGTGGCCCCCAGATCCATGACGGCCTGTGCGTAGTCTCCAGGGCGCTCTGCAGGGGCAAGCCGCATCGCAAGGGCGACCAGTTCGGACTTTGCCCTGGGAAGAGGCGTCTCTACGCAGAAAAGCCTGGACATGACCCGTTCCACGTTTCCGTCAACCACCGTCTCGGGCCTGTCGAAGGCGATCGCGGAAACGGCGGCGGCCGTATAGGGACCGATGCCGGGCAGGCGCAGCAAATCTTCGCGCGTTTCGGGAAACCGACCGCCGTGGTCCTGAACGATCGACCGGGCGCATTTCAGGAGATTCCGCGCCCGTGCGTAGTAACCTAGGCCAGCCCACTCGGCCATGACATGCGCATCTTCGGCCGCGGCAAGCGACCTGACATCCGGCCATCTCTCGACAAATCGCAGGAAATACGCCCGGACGGCAGCCACCGTCGTCTGCTGAAGCATGATCTCGCTCAGCCAAACGCGATACGGGTCGGGAACCTTGCCAGCCTTCCGCTCCGACGGACCAACGCGCCAGGGCAGGTCGCGAGCGCAGGCATCGTACCATGCCAAGAGAGTCATGGCGGAAGGGTCACGCATTGTTTATGCCTCCGTCAGGGGTATTCGACTGGTCACAGCGCACATGATCCCTAGAATAGTGTGAGGGCAATCTCTCGGAAAGCGGGCAATGAAGTCGCAAGGCAAGATGCAAGAACCAAAACGCCGCGAACGCGGTTTCGAGCGTGCCTCAAGCCTTGTCGCGGGCCGCGTCCGCGCTGCGGGCGAACATCGCGGCTTTGCGGTTTCGCGGCTTCTCACGCATTGGACCGAAGTGGCCGGCCCGGACATCGCTCGCGTGTCGCGACCGGTTGAAGTCACCTATGGCCGCGGGCTCGGGGCGACGCTCACTCTCCTGACGACAGGCCCCGAGGCTCCGATGCTGGAGATGCAAAAGGACAAGATCCGCGAGCGCGTGAACGCGTGCTACGGCTATGGCGCAATCGAGAAGATCCGCATCACGCAAACCGCCGCGACCGGGTTTGGCGCTCCAGATACGGCCCTGGGGCGCAATGACAAGGACATCAAGACTGCAGGGCCGACTTCGATCGAGGCGAAGGAAGCAGCCAGTGAAATCCGGGACGAGGGTCTCCGCAAGGCACTTGAACGCCTCGGGACAAACGTCCTATTCGACGAATTCAGCAAATGAGGTTTCGGGCATGATCCGACGATTGACAATTCTTGCCGCGCTGGCCGCTGCCGCCTTCGCGACCACACATTTCCTCTCTGCGCGCAACGTGCTGCCCGGCCCCGTCGGCCAAGCCCTGGCACAGGACGCCAAGGATATCGACACGTCGATGATCAAGGAAATGACGCTCGGCAATCCGGACGCATCGGTGACCGTGATCGAGTACGCTTCCTTCACCTGCCCGCATTGCGCGACGTTCCACGCCGGACCGTACAAGCAGCTCAAGACCGAATACATTGACCCCGGACTGATTAACTTCATCTACCGTGAAGTCTATTTTGACCGCCCTGGCCTTTGGGCCGGAATCACTGCCCGTTGCGGAGAAAGCGCCGAGGGCAGGTATTTCGGCATCGTGGAGATGCTCTACGAACAGCAGCGGGCCTGGGCTGGCGGCTCCGGCGGTGCCCAAGAGATCGTCGAAAGGCTCCGCAAAATCGGCAAGACAGCCGGGCTGACGGATGCGGATCTCGACGGATGCTTCACCGACGGCGACCGTGCGCGGGCGCTCTACGCACTGTATCAACAGAACGCCAAGGCAGACGGCATCAGGTCCACGCCAAGTTTCCTCATTGACGGCAAGCTCCACAGCAACATGTCCTATGCCGAGTTGAAGGCCCTGATCGACGAAGCGCTCGACGGCTGACAGCAGCCAGAAAGTCGTCTAACTTGCAAGGGGCAAGCAGGCCATTCTGCTTCACGGACGTTCGTCAAAGCTGGTTCGGTTCACATTGGCGTGCCGTCGGCGTGCCATGGATGACGTGCCTGGTAGGAATTGATCCAACTGTTTGGTGCTGGAGTTGGTTCCGGATGATCGTGCGCTACGCCCGTGATCGGCTGGGCGAGGCCCGCGCACTTTGCTTCAATGGCATCATCCCGGCCATTGGGGATACGGGGAAGTCCAGCAACAGGGTTCGTTGCCAGCTTGTGCGAGTACGTGCAGACCGCTGACGTAGCAGTGCAAAGGTCCGCTTTCGGGCAAGCTCTCCCACTTTCCCGACAACCGTAACGAATCGAACCGAATGGGCACGTAAATGACGCACCAAAGTCGAACGCGGTCTTGCGGCATCCCACTGATTTCTGCGGCTGTTGCTCTCCAACGCCTTGGACACCTATAACTCTTCCAAATGGTCAGTATTGCGAATTCCCAGCGGGACGCGCGGCGAGTTTCAAGAACAGGTTACCCCACGCAATTTGTGCGCTCGCAATTCATTGCCTCAACCTGCCACTACCTTTCCTGCCTGATAGAGCCAGCCGGGCATTTCGTGCTCGAGCTCCCATAGTATCTTCATAGGCCGTTCCGCCTCATGACTCTTGTAGCGGGCTCGGCCAAGGCAGTGGTAGGGGAGAGTTTCGCCCCGACCGTCCCTTTTTCGTTCGCGCACGAAAAGAATAACATTCGTGCCCAACTCGGCTTGTGCGAGGTAACGGCGCCCCGTCTGCGTATCGGGCGATGCAGTGTTCTGCGACTCCCAGTGAAACAGCTTCGGCGAAATTGGGTAGTCGGCGTAGCGAGTTGTGGGAGAGTAGTCCCTGTCCGATTTCTCCAGCGTGACGAACAACAGATCCGTTTGTGTCGCCTTGTTCCAAAGGACCCCGCCTTGCGGAGAGATCAGTGCACGACGCTTATCGGTGAGCCCGTGTGCTGCGACGATCTCCGCAAGAGTATAGGTGGCGTGGCTTGCCAATGGAACTTCGCCGACAAGATCGAGCGGCCGAGAGACCGTGCGGATGCGATCAGCGAGAATCTCCAGAAGGTCACTGATCTCGCGGCTCAACTCTTGAGACCCCCGAACCATTTCCAAAACCTTATCGGCCTCATCGATCGGCTGACGACGGCCGCCCAGAACAGCAAACAACATAAGGGCCAAGCGATGTTTGCGGCCATGGAGCCCTGAAATTCGTTCGGAGGGATCCATTTCCAAGATGCCTCGCCACGCCTCGATCCTCTCATGATCATCCACGTGGATCAGCCTGCCGATGGCCTTGAGGAGGGAGGCATCCTCGGCAGCATGACCGGAGCTTGGCTTGAAGCCCGCCCGCTGGCGAAGTTCGGTAAAGCAGTTTCCGGACTTGGGTCGCGCATAGACATCGGCGAGTTCAGCACCTGCGTCGAGCATGAAATCGTGAAGTCGGGTATCAGGACCAAGCGTACGCAAGTCATCGGCAAGTCTCGCACGGGCGTTGTGCACAGCTGTTCTCAGGTTGCGCAACACCGTTTCTTTGGCAATTCGGTCCAGCTTGAGCGCACATCCCGGTGGGAGCAGCGGAAAGCCTGCCTTTATTGCGCGCTCGACCTGATGGCGTGTGCCCCCGATCAGGGCCCGATAGCGCACGTCGTAGCGGTATTCCCGCCGAACTTGGCCCACGAAATCGAGGACGGTCAGGACCCGTTTGCCTTCGGCCCAGCGCAACCCTCTTCCCAATTGCTGGAGAAACACCGTGGCGCTTTCGGTCGGCCGCAGCATGAGCACGGTGTCGACTTCGGGAATGTCGACACCCTCGTTGAAGAGATCGACTGCAAAGATGGCCCGAAGTTCTCCGCGTCGCAGTCTCGCAAGCGCAGTACGCCGATCGTCCCGGGGAGTGCCGGCATCGAGCGCCATTGCCGGGTAGCCAAAACCTGAGAACTGCTTCGCCATGAAGTGGGCGTGGTTGATGCCAGCGCAGAATCCCAGCGCCCGCATCTGGTGCGGGTCTGTCACGAATTCCTCGACAGCCTGGCGGATCCGGAGAGCTCGAACGTGATCGCCCGTAAACACGTTTTCGAGCTCGCCAGGAACATATCGTCCGCGCTCGAAACGTACCGCTGAGAGATCCGTTCCGTCGTTCACCCCGAAATAGTGAAACGGACAGAGCAGCCCCTGGTCGAGGGCATCCCAAAGCCGGGACTCCGAGGCGATGCGGTCGTCGAACCAACGCAGCACCGACTGGCCGTCGGTGCGCTCAGGCGTAGCCGTTAGTCCGAGGAGCACTTTCGGTTGCAGGCGCGACAGCATGCGCTCGTAGCTCGCGGCCGCCGCATGATGGAACTCGTCCACGATGACCACGTCGAAATCGTCCGGATCGATTTCGTCGATCCGGTTGGCAAGGGACTGCACCGAGGCAAAGACTTGGCGACCGGCGCGCGGACGCTCGCCGCCGACCAGCCGTTCACCAAACCCCGGCTCGCGTAACACAAGCTGAAAAACCTGCTGGCTTTGAAGGAGAATCTCGTCGCGGTGCGCGACGAAGAGCAAGGAGTGACACTCACCTTGTTCACGCAGCCGCTTGAAGTCAAACGCCGCGATCCAGGTCTTTCCGGTGCCGGTCGCAGCGACCACCAAGTTGCGGTGGTATCCGCGCGAGCGCTCCGCTTCGAGGGCCTCCAGCGCGACTGCCTGGTGTGGCTTCGGTGTAACGTCGACCAACAGAGACAGCAACGTGTGGTCGCCTAGCCCTGTATTGCCGCGCTGTCTCGAAAGCGCCGCGTCGAGACGCTTGCTGTCACACTGGGGCGTATAGCTTTCGAACTCGGGCTCTTGCCAGTACTGTTCGAAGGTCGCTGCAAACCGGTCGATCACCTCGGGATTCTCAGCCGCGCTCACTCGCACGTTCCATTCGAGACCATCGACCTGGGCCGTGTGCGTAAGATTCGATGAACCGATATAAGCGGTATGCAGGCCGCTGTGGCGGTAGAACAGCCACGCCTTGGCGTGTAGCCGGGTCCGCGCGACTTCGTAGGATACCTTAACCTTCGCGCCGAGATCGACGAGTGCGTCCAACGCTCGGCGCTCGGTCGACCCGGTATAGACGCTTGCAATCACCCGGACCCGTGCGCCCGCCCCCACCCGTTCTTCAAGCTCAGAGCGGAACAGCCTCAGCCCCGAGTGGCGCACGAATGCACACAGGAGATCGATCCTATCCGCACTTGGGATCTCCCGCGCGATCTCGCTCGCGATCTGGACGTCACGCCGTCCGTTAACGAGCAAGCCAGTTCGACGAAGCGAGAGCGTCGGGCGTAGGACCGCCGATTGTGTACCGCCCAACGCTCGGCGTTCGACAGCCTCCAAGAGCAGGAGCGCGGCGTTTGCGATCCGGTCGTCGGCCAACGCCCCGTGTTCGACGAGCACGTCCACCAGTCGATTCGCCAAGGCGACTTGGTTGGCCGGCTGCGCGCCGTCTTCTTCGGGAATCCTTTCGAGCGCGTGTCGAAGGAGGTGATAGACATGACGGGCCAGGAGTTCGGGGCGGGCTGTTGAGTCGGCCGAGGTGACTTCTACCCACCACCCCTCCGCCGTTCGGGCATTGATTTCCGCCTCCAGAGCGGAAGTCAGGAGATCTTCGTAAAGCCCGGAATACAGTCGACGCGTCACGACCGGTCCGAAAGGAAGAATATCGTTGGCCGCACCCGTGTCACCATGCGATTTTGAAGCGCTCCTTCAAGGCCTGCGTTCTCCCCTAAGGCTCGCCGGGCAATTGATCGACGATGAAGGTGCATACGTGGCAAAATGAATCCGCGACCGCTCTTCGGTAACAGCTTCCGCCTGGGGAGCCAACAGCAGGAAACGCAGGTCGAATGGGAGGCGCCAGTTGATAAGCTTTGCGAATATCCACTCTTGGGCTTGCACCCGTGAAATTGACTGCTCGGAACGATCAAGATCTAGCCCAAACATCTCGACCATGCGAGCGATGTCAAGAACCTCGAAGACCTCCAACGCGCACACGAGGTAGCAGAGATCGCTCCCTTGGTCACGCCGCAGCAAGGAGCGTAGCCTTTCACTAGCTTCTCTTCGCGGGAATGCTTCGAATTCGCCACCTCGCCCGAGAACCCGGGAATTTCGATCTTGATCGGCAGCATCGCTGTGCCGTCGAGAGCCTTGGAGTAGAGTAATTGCTTTCTGTCCCGACACTTAGGCGTAGTCACAGGCTCTCCAGGTAGGCCAAGACATGTTCCTCCGGCTGGTACCGCCCAAGCGGAACGCCGACCGAACTTGCGAGTCGGTCGGCATGGACAACTTGAGCATGCTGCCGTTCAATGCTCGTTTCCGAAACGCTGCCGGTCAGTGGCGCCTTCGGGTGTCAAAGACCTCTTCAAGCGATTCGGCGCCTATCAGCGCATCGAGCCAGCGATCGAGAGTCGTGGCGTCAGCGGTGCGCACCTCGTCGGCCCGCGCCGCTGGAACGTCCCCGAACCTGATGCGGGCCTGCCGAAGAAAGGTCTCGGCTTTCCCTTGCGCCCGACCTTCCGCCAAGCCTTTGGCAAGTCCGCGCTCTTCGCCCTGTTCGAGCAGTGTCTGCGCTATCGTTCCCACAGTTGCCTCCAGTTCCGCGTGTCCCTCGTTCCTCAGATTGATCCGCAGTTCTTCCAGGTCGACGTTGTACACTCGAAGGACGTATTCGAGCACCTGCCGCCTCAGGTCGCCACCTTCAGGCAGGCCTTCCGCAATCTCCGCCAGGAAGGCCAATGCCTCCCGCCGCAGCGCGATGAACCCTGCCCGCAGCGCGGCGTTCCGCGACAGCGCATCGACGTCCATGGCACGCAGACTGCGCAGAATGTAGCCCGAACCTGGCACGAATGCCAGTTCCGGAACATCGGCATCGATCATTTCGCGCAGGCTCCCAGCCACGGTCCAGTCCGCCGAGCCGTGGTACACGACCACCGGAATGATCGGGGAAAGGACTCGGAGCTTCGCAGCTGACGTGCCTGCATGTCGCTTCCAGATGCGAACCATGTACGACGCCAACTGAAGTGGACGGCCGGGATCTGGCGTGGACTTGTGTTCGGCCAAGACATAGACAAAGGCGTCCCCACCGTCGGCGAGTCGGACCTTCAGCAGCAGGTCGCTCTGGCTGCCCGCCAGCACCTCGTCAACGAAGCTGCCCTCGACAATCTCGGGCAGGGTATCGGCCAGTCGCCCCGAAATGTCGTTCGGCAGATGGTCGCGCAGGAAGTCGTACGCGCGTTCCGGATCGGAGAGAAGCGCGCGGAAGAGCCTGTCATGGGGCGTGGGCAGGTCGGCCATCAATTTCCTCGGGTCTGCAGGTCCGCAAGAACCGGGTGCGTAGGTCCTTTGGTCGAAAATTCCAGCACCTTGCGTGCGGAAGTCATTTCCTGCGTGACTATGTCTGCTCCCGTGTCCAAAGTTGGGGAGTCATATGCATGACTAACCATCAGTCAGCCGAACACCGTTCTGCGTCCTGTCTCGGCAACCCGGCGACATGTGGTTCAGGAACACTCTGAGAAAATCGGAACGTTCCCATTTCCACAGGACGGTCTGCTGCCGGAGAAAGGCGTCCAGCCGGCAATGCGTCGCCGAGTTGACGGATGCTGCGCAGGTCACCATCCTGATGCGTCTGGCTTCGGCCGTTATGCCGATATCGGCATAACGGCTGACATGCCGCTAACCGGATTATGCCGCGTTCGCGTCCCAAGGAACTGATTTTCCTTTCCTTTCCACCGTCGTTTTCGGCATAATCACAGCGACTTCAGGAAGGCCAGCAGGGTGTCGTCGGGCTTGAACCGGCCGG
>JAJEFO010000094.1 GCA_022820365.1 Silicimonas sp. | reverse complement strand
AGCCGCGGCCAGTCCAAGCCCCGTGGCGTCAGGCAGAAGATGAGCGGATTCCCCCTTCGCAAGCGCGGCCCGGTGTCGCGCCGGGAACACCGCTGGATGCCCGAAATCGTCTCAAATTGCGCTTAAAGCAACAGTATTGGGCCTAGCCGCGCCTTCGTGTTGGATGCGGTCTCGCGAGATCGGTGCACGACATCGCGCTCTCGGCGAGATCTTGCGACGCCTGGTGGGCCGTGTTAGCCTCCGGCCTGATGCGACTTCAGCGTTTTCCGGCGCGGGATGTCGGCGACGAGGGGTCGTCAATTCCTGTCACCGTGACCTTTCCCTCCGCCGCGTTCCGTCCTCCCTCGGGAAATCGCCGACGTCGCGCTGCGGACCGGAAACGAGGGAACTTGCGCCATGAGCTATTACCAGTACTACGAGTTCCGGACGACGGATCGCCTTCTCAGCGAGGCCGACAAGCAAAGACTGAGAAATGTGTCGTCCCGAGCGGAGATCACGTCCACGAGCTTCGCTGTCCAATACGATTACGGAGACTTCAAGGGTGACGAGAAAGAGTTTCTTGCGCGCTGGTTCGACATGCATCTTTACTTGGCGGCCGGGGGGACGCGTCGACTGATGATCAGGCTCCCTGCCCGGTTCGCAAAGCGGACGGCTGTCGAGCGGATCATCAACTGCTGCGAATTTGCAAAGTTCATCGACGCTGGCGAGGATTGTCTCCTCGACATATACCCCTACAGCGAAGGACGAGACTACGGCGGATGGAATGACGGTACCGGCTGGCTTGACGCTCTGGTCCCGCTTCGGTCCGAATTGCTCTCCGGGGATCTGCGACTGGCATACCTCCTCTGGCTGGCGACGGCGGACAGGGAGATGCTTCAGGATGATGCACAGGAGCCGCTGACGGGCATAGGCCCGCTGACCGAGGGCCTTGAAGCCTTCGGCGAGTTCTTTGGCATTGATCCTGGTCTTGTCCGTGCCGCAGCGGCAGCGACCGCAGGTCCGGATTGCGGCGAAATCCCCTCGGAAACTGCCCTCGCAGCCCTCAGGAAGATGCCGGATGACGAAAAGACCGACCTGCTGCATCGGTTCTTCGAAGGCGACCCCCTCGCGCGCACGGACCTTCGGAGAAGCGTCCGGCCTTCGGAGATGCCTGACATCTCAGCCGAAGGCGTGAGGTTCCGGACGTTGTCGGAACTGCGAACGCGCGCGGCGACGATCCGCGAGGGACGCACGGGAACGGGCAAGGGCGGAAATCAACGCAGATGACGACTGGAACTGGAGCAAGCGTGTCGCAAGCGTCTGGACCGGTTGAGGAGGATCGGTGACGGAGCGTTGAAGGAGATCGAGACGGAGATCGCCGGGCGCAGCGGCCGGAAATGCCGTCATCGCCTGCGCGCTTCACGTCAGCGCTCCAAACCCGACAACAAGACGGTTCCGGACGAAAGCCTTGGGGCCGGATTGCACGATGCGCTTTCAGGCCTGGGGTGTTGAGTTCAAGGACGCGAGCCGGGCCGGTCGTGATTCCGCCGGAACTGTCAGTACGCTGCGTTCGACGCATGTACCGGGCAGGAGCGCCATTCAGTTCGCGCCGTCGGCGCTGCCGGCGTCGGGTGTGACCGTTGCGGACGTGAGCGCATCGAAGATGCCCGTGAACCGTCCATGAGAACCGTCACCCTCGGCGAAGTGCACATCGGTCGAGCCAACCACTCGGCGAGGGTTGCCGTCGTCATCGGGCACGTTCGAGAACTGGCCGCGCCACGTGCCGGCGGCGTCCGTGACGGTGCGTTCGGGATGCGTCACCGTGATCTCGGTATCCTCGAAGGCGCCGCTGGCTCCAAAGGGTGCCACAAAACGGATGTCATATTCAGCCGGCAAGGCCGTCGGGTCGGGTCCCTGCCAGGGCACGGCCGGGAAGAGGTGACGACCAGGCGTGATCTCGATCGGTTCGATGCACCCCAGGCAGCCGACGATGCGGTTGCTGTCGAAATCGGCGGTCAACGTGAGATCCCCCGAGAACTCCGTGTACTCCGAGAATCCGGCGAGATCGTCCCAGTCATGGCCGTAGGTGTACGTGTACAGCCCGCCGGCGCCGCCGACGTAGGTGGCGGTGCTCGTCAGGGGCAGGTCGGGCGGCCTGGCGGGGTCAAGTTCCGGGCCGTCGATGAAGACGCCGCGCTCGGCGGCCTCGAAGTCCTGATAGGTGGGTGTGTCTGGCGGGTAGACAAGCCACCATCCGGCGGCGAGGTAGTCACCGGGGTCGTCATCGTTCCACGATGCGGTCACGTAGAGCAGGACCTTGCCGTCGTAGTGATTGTCCGAAAGCAGCCATTCGCGGCTGGAATGATTGGGTATCTCGGGCCGGGGAAGGTATATGCCCCACGAGCCGGTCTGGTGCAGGGCGGTATTGAGGGTTCGGGTGCCGCCCTCCGGGTAGCGTACGTCGACACTGAGGACGCTGTCGACGAAGGTCGTCTGCGTGCGAAACTCTTGGGGAACGGGTGCAAGCGTTGGGGCCGGGATCTCGACCGGAGGTGGTTCCGGAGGGGCGCTGGAGCAACCGGCTGCAACCGAAATCAGAACGAGCGCAGTCAATGCCGGGAATTTCATGACGGCCTCGGTAATTTGCATGCCAGGCCAAGTCAAGGTGTTTCCGGCGAAAGTCATGGCGAGCGAAGTCACCAAAAGAAAACGGACTCGCAGGAGTTCAGGCAAGCGGGCGTCGGGTCGGGGTCGCCGAACTATGGTCCGTTGCGAAAGGGCAGCACTTCGCTTTCAACGCCTGGTTTTTCCCGGAACCGGTTCAGGGCCGCACGACGGAACGTTCGGTCCGTGTTGCTGCCTCCGTGATCGGTTGCCCGACCAATGCCATCGGCTCTTCGACTGACAGAATGTTCACGCCGGCTAGCGGCCGCGGACATCGCGAAGGAGGCAAGAAGGTCGTGGAGGAACGACAGATTGCCGCCGGACAAACAAAAGCGCCCGTTCGGGTCCGCAGCCTCGTGGGGAAGCGCGGCCGCGACTGCACCCGACGGGCGGCGGCCCGCCGTTGCATTCATCCGGCAGGGATGGCGGCGGGCCGGGTGTATTCGGCCACGGCAAGCCCGGGGCGTCAATCCGGTTCCGGACGGAGCGGCGGACGGACAGCGTTCCCGAACAGGCGGGCAGCGGAAACCGCATGCGCACAGAACGCGAAAACGCGGAACGTTCACGGGGCTTGACAGTTTCGGCTGCGGAGGAGCTTGATGCGAAAAGATGTGGAAACGCAAGCGAATGCGTGGCCTTTGGCCGACAGGACGTTGACGGTCGAGGTCGTAGCATAGAGCGCGAGAAGGTTATGTTGGGATCACGAATGGAAGCCCCGACTTTCGCAGCACCGTCCAATCTCGGGCGACGAACCATGGGATGGACCGCAGCAGGACGTGTCCGGTTTGTTCTTTGCGCTCTCTCATCAAACTGGCCGTGACATGTCCATGTTTTGTTCGTGAATCTTCACGTACTGGATTGGCACGAATTGCTCTGCAGCTGGTTGGGAGGCGCCACCTCCCAACCGATCTTGTAATCGGAGGGAACCGATAATGAGCAAGACGCTTCTTGCGGCAGCAACGCTGGCGCTTCACGTCACGGTCGCTCTTGCCGGGAGTCCTTCGATTGACGAACATCTCTCTTCCGGCGGATCCAGGTTTGTCCTCGCCACGGTTCCCGAGGCCGGCGAACTGGTGATCCGGGTTGCCTGGCCCACCGACTGGGCTGTGAACCGCGACATCAACCATGCAGTGCCGATACTGGCAATGATTTCCCTGTTTGCAGGCGGTGCCGAGGGATTCGATCCTGGCGCTTTTGACGTCCGCATGGAAGACTTGGGTGCTGAGGCACGCCTGACGATTGGTCCACAATTCGCTTTTGGCACCATGGTGATGCCGCGCCGTGACGCTGGGGAGGTCCTTTCCGCAATTAACGCTCATCTGCGAGCGCCCCGATTCGACGAGACCTGGTTTCGCCGCAGACAGGACTCGCTCAGGAATTTCGTGGCCGAGAAACGGCGCGAACCCAAGAGGCTCGCCTTTGACACCATCTACTGGGCTGCGTTTGGCGATCACCCTATCCGAAAGTCAGCCATAGTTCGAGACCTGGATGCAGAAAGGCAAGTGAATCGGTCTGACCTGGCCTCCTGGGTGGCGGCAACCTACACGAGTGTCCCGGTTGAACTCGTGGTCTCCGGAGACATCGATGTCGGGACGGCAGGCCGTCTTGTCGACCTGCTGCTGCGGGGCCTGCCCGGAGATGCGCTCTCATCTGCCGCGCTCCCTGTCGGAGTGCCAAGGGTCGGCAAGGTGCTGGTCCACGCCCCCCTCACCACGGATTCGTACATGGCCGTCATCGGGGCGGTAGCGGAGTCGACCGAGTGGCCAAGGCAGCATGATGGGTTCATCGAGTGGACACTGTCGCATTCAGGCGGAGGCATCCTCAACGAAGCCTTACGAGGCTCGGCAAGGGCCGCCTACTTCATCGACGCCGAGGTCGGTGAATTCCACTACGGCAGCCCTTTCCTCCTGATGCACGGTTCCGTCGATACGTCCAAGGCCAGTGCATCCGTTGAGGAGTTGTTGCAAGTCTACGAAAGCTACTTGAAGTCGCCATTGATCGACGGGCTGGAGCAGTTTCGCTCCGGAACGCAGGATACCCTTGAACGCGCAAAGGACGACCCCGGAGAACTTTCAATCGCGACCATAAAGGCAGCGCTGCGCGGCCATGACGTGTCTACGGTACTTGAACACCTTGCAAGTGCGGAAAGACTGTCTCCTGAGGTGATTCGCGAGCGCGTCCGGAAAGGCTATCCTAAGCCAAGCGACCTGCTCGTCGTCGTGGTTTCCCCTGATGCCGACGCGCTGCCCGGTGCATGCGTGATCGAGGTGCCGATGGAAGTGCTGGAATGCGAACTGAACTGACTCGCTTCTTGCCGGCACTTGCGATTGCCGCGATGGTCCTGGGCGTAGCCTTCCTGGCCGCCGAGGCGCTGGCGGATGCGTATGAAGAGCCGGATGGGACACGCCTGCATGCATTCCAGCGCGGCGACGCGGGCCGACCGGACGTTCATTTGTTCATTCCGCACAGGGCCGAAGTCGCCGGACTTGCTCACTATGTCGAGCAACTGGCTGAGCGTGACGATGGACTGGACAGGAAACCGGAAGGGCTGATCGGAGGCTGCTGGGCATGAGCAAGATGCTTCTCGTTGCGGCACTGCTGGCACTGCACATGACGGGCGCCAATGCCGCAAGCCCGTCAATTGACGAACATATCTCTGCTGACGGAACCAGGTTTGTCCTGGTGTCTGTTCCAGAGGCCGATGAAATCGTGATTCAAGTTGCCTGGCCTACCGACTGGGCGGTGAACCGCGAATCCAATCACGTGGCACCCATACTGGCCACGAGATCCCAGTTCCTTGGCGGCGCCGAGGGCTTTGGCCCGGGCGCTCTCAATGTGAGTCTGAATGATGCAGGCGCCGAAGCGCATCTGACGCTTGACTCGCAATTCGTATATTGTTCCATCGTGCTGCCGGACAATGGAGTTGAAGGCGTTCTTGCCGCAATCAATGCTCACCTGCGATCGCCGCGTTTCGACGAAGAGTGGTTCCACCGCATTCGGGACGCGTACCTGGATCATTTGGCGAAGCTCCAGCGCGATCCTTCCTCGTACGCTTTCGACACCCTGCGCTGGTCGGCATTTGGCGACCACCCCTTTCGAAGGTCGATGGCATTCGGAGAACTGGATGCAGCAAAAAATGTGAAACGATCCGATCTGGCTGCATGGGCGGATGCAACCTACACGGGCGTTCCCCATGCACTCATTGTCGTCGGCGACGTCGATGCCTGGACGGCCGGCCGTCTGGTTGGCCGGCTGCTGCAAGGCCTGCCCGGCAATCCTCGCCCGCCTGCAACGCTTCCTGTCGGAGTGTACAATGGGCCGGGTAGGAGGGGTCGTTGCCGAGCCCCTCCCCCCACAGACCCGAGCGTGCGCGATTGACGCACTCGGTTCCTCACCCGACAGTTTCGCTCAAGGAGTTTGCCATGAGCGCGTGATCCTGACCGACGGCAGGGGATACCGCTTGAGAAGCTCGTTCATCCGATCCCAGTTCATGGGCCGCAAGCGACTGCGGCGTGCAAGCCACTTCCGCCAGCTGCGAGCGACCTGGTAGCGGAACCACTCCAGACGTTTGCCGTTTCCCGTTCGACCATAGTATGCGCAGTGACCTCGGATCGCCCGAGCAAGGTAGTCGTGCTGCGCCTCGATCGGCAGGTGCCGATTTCTCTTGCACCAGTCGTTTACCGATTTCAGCGCGCGGGCGAACCGGCCTTTCGCCGTGATTTGGCGAACGACGTCCTTGCCTCGCATCGACCGCCCCCAGACATGGGTGAAGCCGAGGA
This sequence comes from Silicimonas sp., assembly GCA_022820365.1. Taxonomy (GTDB): domain Bacteria; phylum Pseudomonadota; class Alphaproteobacteria; order Rhodobacterales; family Rhodobacteraceae; genus JAJEFO01. Next base: position 54 of record JAJEFO010000094.1, on the reverse strand, counting down.
AGTCGAACGTCGTGGCCGATGCCATCCAGTGACGCCCGTGGGGGCGTCTCCGAC
>JAJEFO010000023.1 GCA_022820365.1 Silicimonas sp. | reverse complement strand
GACCAGCGCGGGCGCGAACTGGGCTACCCGACGGCAAACATCGCGTTGGACAGGCTGCATCCTCCCAAATTCGGAGTCTACGCAGTAAAGGTCGACGTCCTCGACGGCTCTGCAAAGGGCAGCTACGAGGGCGTCGCCTCGCTGGGAGTCCGACCAATGTTCGGCGAGAACACGCCCAACCTTGAGGCGCACCTCTTTGACTTTTCCGGAGATCTCTACGGAATGAGCTTGAGCATCGCTCTCGTGTCCTACTTGCGTCCCGAAATGAGGTTCGAAGGTCTTGACGCGCTGGTGGCCGCAATGGATGACGACAGTTCCAGAGCGCGCTCCGTGCTGGCTGGCACAAATGAATGAGACGATCCATGCCCGGTCCAGTGTCGAATCTACCGCGAACGAACCGGACCCGATAGACCGCGACGGGTTGCGCGACCGCTTCTGGGAGCGCGTTCCTCTCGAAGGTCTGAGCCAGAAGGAATGGGAAGCGCTCTGCGACGGCTGCGGACGCTGCTGCCTGAACAAGCTTGAGGATGCGGACTCCGGCGAGATTGCCTATACGCGCATTGCATGCCGCCTCCTCGATGATGAGGCTTGCAGGTGTTCTCAATACGACATCCGCAAGCAACTGGTTCCGGATTGCGTCGTCCTGACGCCTTCGAACATATCAGAGGTTGCGCATTGGATGCCACGCACTTGCGCATACAGGTTGATCTGGGAAGGCAAGTCGCTGTTCGACTGGCATCCGCTAATTTCAGGCACGCCGGAAACCGTGCATGAATCAGGCATTTCGGTTCGGGGCTGGACCGTGCCTGAGTGGGAAGTCGGACCAGAGGACTGGGAAGAGCATGTCATCAACGACTCGTGACCCTTGTGGATTCGGTGCCGTTGACCCGCTAACATTTGCTGCATGCGGTTCACTGTCCCACTTGCAGCGCTCGCTGTCCTCGTTGGCTGCGCCTCTCTTTCCGAGTCCGAATGTCGTCAAGGTGCCTGGCGGGACATTGGCCTTGCGGACGGTGCGCGCGGGAAACAGTCAAGCTATATCATGGAGCACTTCAAGGCTTGCGGTGAATTCGGCATCACCCCGGATGCACGGGAATGGCATCGAGGTCGCGAAGCCGGGCTGGAACAATACTGCACCGCCGCCAATGCATATTATGTCGGCTCTACCGGCACTCGCCTCTCGCCCGTCTGTCACGGAGTAGACTTAGACGCCCTGCAAGCCGCCAACCTGCGCGGTTTGCATTGGCACGAAATTGGACGAGAAATCGATCAGGCCAGGCAGGAGATTCGTGACATCAATACGCGACTGGCGGAGCTTTCGTCCGAAAGCACCGAACGGGCACCGCTGATGTTGCGGCGAGGCTTCCTCCGTCTAGAAATCTTGAATCTTCAGACGCAAAGAACGCACTATCGCCATCAATACTGACGCTGTTTGGTGCGGGCGGCCGGACTTGAACCGGCACGGGCACTTGCCCCAGAGATTTTAAGTCTCATGCGTCTACCATTCCGCCACGCCCGCTCGCACCGTGCTTAGGCGCGCCTCGCGCCCGGAGCAAGACCCAAGAAAGGAAGCTGGAAGCGAGTAGCACGTCCAGAAACGGCCACGATTTGCCAGTCTTGCCGTGTCGGCAGGAGCGGTTTCTACCTTACCCGGACCAGGATCAGAGTCTGTAACTTGCCCAGATCAGCGAAAGGCGCCGACGAAACTCGCTTTCCGCAAGCGTTCCGTTCGTGACCCTGTCCGGCTGGTCCGCCGCGCGACGCAGGATGGTTCCGGCACGCCAGGACGCAAGGGAGGCGGCGCGACCGGCTTTGGGAATGCGCAGGGATCGGAGTTCCGCCAATGCATCCCTTGCAAGCATCCGAACGGTTTCCGAACCGCCTTCAGGCAGCGGCCCGCCCACCCGTGCCGCCACCCGCGGTACGGCAAGAAGGAAATTTGCAAGCCCGCTCACTCTGCCAAGCGTGCGGTAACCAGCCTCGTCTTCGCCGCCAAGGGCACGTGCGGCGATCCACATCAAAGTGCCACCGGTCGCATCGAGATATTCTCGAAACTGCCCGACGTCCTCAAAAGGCTTCGAATGAAGATCGCGCCATCGCGCCTGCACCAATTGATCAAGGATTTGTGCGCCTTCGCTATCCAGGACATCGGCCAGCGAAGCGATGACCTCATGCTTTCGCGCTGCCTTGCCGTTCGCAATGTCATCAAGTGCCTCCCGGAGCCATTGAAGGCGCATTTCGCCGATCATTGGTTCGGATATCGCCCAGGCTGCACGAGAGACCTCAACATTGAAGGCGTAAATCGGGAACAGCACGGCTCGTGTCGCCACCCGCACTGCCATGCAGGCATCAAATCGATCAGGATCGCCCTTGGCGACGATGTTCGCCATCGCCTGAAGGTTCATTGCGGACGCGCCAAGCACAAAACGCGGATCCCACCACCTTGGATGGACACGAATGGAAGGAACACTACCAGCGTCACTCGGCAGCTTTGTTCATCTCGCCCTCTTCGCGGACGAGCTTCCAGTTCACCGCGTCCAGCAAAGCCCCGAACGAGGCATCAACGATGTTCGCGGACACGCCGACTGTTGACCAGAACCGCCCTGAATCATCTGCAAAATCGATGATGACGCGGGTCACCGCTTCTGTGCCACCCTGAGTGATCCGCACCTTGAAGTCGGTCAATCGCACGTCTTCGATTTGCGACTGGAACGGTCCGAGGTCTGACTTGAGTGCCTGCCAAAGCGCGTTGACCGGCCCGTCATCATGCAGGTCTTGGGCATGTTCGTTCTTGAAGTAGCTCGTCTGTTGCCCTTCTCCCGTCGAAATCGTGACGACGGCCTCGGACTCGACAACGATCTCGCCGCGTGCATTGCGCCGCCGCTCCGATATCACGCGGTATCGCTCAACTTCGAAGAATTCGGCCGAGAGGCCTAGCGCAGTGCGCGCAAGCAGTTCGAAACTTGCTTGTGCGCTGTCATAAGCATAGCCGAGCGCCTCTCTGCGCTTCACCTCTCCGAGAATGGCCAAGAGAGCCGGGTCTCCCTTTTCGACTCGGATGCCCATTTCGAACAACCGCTTGATGAGGTTCGATTGGCCAGCCTGGTTCGACATGGGAACCACGCGGACGTTTCCAATCGATGCAGGTTCAACGTGCTCGTAGGTCTTCGGATCTTTCGCAATTGCGGAGGCGTGAAGCCCTGCCTTGTGGGCAAAGGCGGACGCCCCGACATATGGAGCAGACCGGAGCGGAACACGATTCAGGATGTCGTCCAGGACACGACTTGTACGAGTAAGGCGCGCAAGAGCTTCTTTGCTGACGCCGATCTCGTACCGGCTTGCGTACGGTTCCTTGAGCATAAGCGTCGGAATCAGTGTCGTGAGATTCGCGTTTCCGCAGCGCTCACCAAGGCCGTTGAGCGTACCGTGAATCTGGCGCGCTCCCGCATCTACTGCCGCCAGCGTGCCCGCGACGGCATTGCCTGTGTCGTCATGGGTATGAATCCCCAGGTTGTCGCCGGGAATGCCCGCATGGATGACAGCTGACGTGATCTCAGAGACTTCGTGAGGCAACGTGCCCCCGTTGGTATCGCAGAGCGCCACCCAGCGGGCTCCTGCCTCGAAGGCACACTGCACGCAGTCGAGCGCGTAGTCGGGATTTGCCTTGAAGCCGTCGAAGAAGTGCTCGGCATCGAAAATCGCCTCGCGGCCCTTGTTGACAAGATGCGCAATGCTCTCGCGAATGCCATGCCGGTTTTCGTCCAGAGAGATTCCGAGCGCTTTCTCGACATGGAAGTCATGGGTCTTGCCGACGAGACAAACGGCGGATGTGCCTGCATTCAGCACCGCAGCCAGGACGTCGCAGTTTTCCGCGGAACGCCCTGCCCGCTTTGTCATGCCGAATGCCGTAAGGGTTGCGAGGGTCTCCAGACGCTTGTCAAAGAAGGCGTCGTCGGTTGGGTTCGCCCCGGGCCAACCTCCCTCGATGTAGTCCAGGCCGAGTGCATCAAGCAAATGCGCGATCTCCGTCTTTTCCTCGGTCGAGAACTGGACGCCCTGAGTTTGCTGACCATCCCGGAGTGTCGTGTCGAATAGAAAGAGTCGTTCCGATTTCATTTGAGCGCCTCCAGTTTGTCGTGGTCGAATCCTGGCCCAATGTGCCAGTCGGCGCCCTCTGACGTGTCGTTGATGACGATGCCGGCTTCCGCAAGGCCTTCGCGAAGGCCGTCCGCCCGCACGAAGTCCCGCGCCGCTCTTGCACTCGCGCGTTCTTTGAGCAGTGCATTGACCAGTTCAGTCACGTCTTCGGACGGCACTGCCTCTCGAGCCCAATCCGGCACGCCGTCGGTCATCAGTCCAAGAAACTCCAATCCGGCTGCCAATGCCGTGACGTCCCCCTTGGCGACGAAACGATGCAACGATGCCAGAGCTTCATGCGTGTTAAGATCATCCGACAATGCATTCACAAGAAGGGAAATATCCGCATCCTGCCGCGAGGCGCCTTCAGCAGTCTCGACCATCGCGTACCATTTCCGTAGCGTCACCTCGGCTTCACGGGCCCTGTCTTCGGTCCAATCCATTGGCTTTCGATAGTGCGTCGAAAGGAACACAAACCGGATCACTTCGCCGGGCACGTTCCAGCCACCGCTCCAGTCTCCGTCCAAGAGACCGCGCAAGGTAATGAAATTTCCCAGGGACTTGGCCATCTTCTTTCCTTCAACCTGGAGCATCTCGTTGTGCATCCAGAGTCTTGCGAATTCATGACCCATGCATCGCGACTGTGCGATCTCGTTCTCGTGATGTGGAAAAACCAAGTCGTTGCCGCCGCCATGAATGTCGAAACGCTCTCCGAGCAGACCCGCTGCCATTGCCGAGCACTCAATGTGCCAGCCGGGCCTGCCGCGACCCCACGGGCTGTTCCATCCCGGTGTCTGCTCGCCTGAGGGCTTCCAAAGAACGAAGTCCATCGGGTCTTCCTTGAAAGGCGCCACCTCAACACGGGCACCGGCGATCATGTCGTCGACGGAACGTCCGGACAGGTCTCCGTATCCGGGGCAGGAGCGGACCCGAAAGAGCACGTGGCCTTCGGCTTCGTAGGCATGGCCCCTTTCGATCAGGGCAACGATCATTTCGACCATTTCCTCGATCCATTCAGTTGCACGGGGCATTGCGTCCGGCACGAGCGCGCCAACGGCGGCCATGTCGTCGAGATACCACTGCGTAGTCTCTTCTGTGAGTTCGCGAATTGGGCGCTTCTCCGCCGCGGCGCGAGCGTTTATCTTGTCGTCTACATCCGTGAAATTCCGAACATAAGTTACCCGATCAGGTCCGTATACATGACGGAGAAGCCGAAAGAGCATGTCGAAGACAATGACGGGTCGCGCATTGCCGATATGGGCCCTGTCGTAAACCGTCGGCCCACAGACATACATCGTCGGATGCCCATTCGTTACCAAGGGTTCCAACGGTCGCTTCGTCCGTGTTGCCGTGTCATGGAGCTGGATATTCGTCATGAGCCAACCTTTTTGGGGGCAAACATGTCCCTCGCGGGATCCGACATTGTCATTTCAAGGTAAAGAAGAACCGGCCCGCGTGAACGATGTCAGCGGATAATGCAGCAGATGATGCGGATGCGGTTCATGGCCCGGACAATAGCGGCGGTCCGCAAGGAGTGCAAAGGGTTTTCGAGCCGATTTCATTCAACGGCCGAATTCTCTTGGCAACAATCGATTGACACGCCGCACGAGTTGCCGACCTTGTAGCGCATGACCAGACTCTCGCATCGCATCAAGACCTTGACCTGTGGAGGTTCTGACGGGTGGGACATCTACCGCAAGAGCCGCGCCATGAAGGATCGCGGCATGCCCGTCATCGAACTGACGATTGGGGAACACGATCGAAAGACAGACCCGGCGATCCTCAAGGCGATGCATGACTCCGCTACTGGCGGGCACACCGGCTACGCGACGATTCCCGGGACCGACGGGCTTCGCGATGCCGTCGCCAAGCGAATTGCCGAAATGACCGGCGTGGCTACGGAGCGACATAACGTGGTGATCACGGCTGGCGGACAGGCAGCGCTTCTGGCAGCTCACATGATGGCGTGCGACCCGGGAGACACGGCGCTGTACATCGACCCTTACTACGCGACCTATCCTGGAACGATCCGCGCCACCGGAGCGATGGCCGTGGCCGTCACGGCGCGTGCCGAAAGGGGATTCCAGCCTTCTCTCGCGGATCTTGAGGAAGCCTGCGAGGCCCGATCACTCCTGATCAACTCCCCGAACAATCCGACAGGGGCAGTCTATTCCCACGAAAAGCTTCAAGAGATCGCTGAATTCACCCGACAAAGAGACATGTGGCTAATTTCGGATGAAGTCTACGACACCCAGGTCTGGGAGGGAGAGCATATATCGCCACGCGCGTTGCCTGGAATGGAAAGCCGGACGCTTGTGGCCGGCTCCTTGTCCAAGAGCCATGCAATGACCGGCAGCAGGATTGGCTGGCTTGTCGGGCCGGAAGAGGCGATCAGGCATGCAATCAACCTGGCCACGCACACCAACTACGGCTTGCCCGGATTCTTGCAGGACTCCGGTGAATTTGCCCTGCAACAGGGTCCTGCACTGGAAGACGTCATCGCGGCGCCCTTCCGGCGACGCCATAAGGTGGTCAATGCCATATTTTCGCGGGAAAAGCTGATCGTCGTGCCATCTGCGGCAACGATGTACATCATGGTTGACATCAGGTCGACCGGATTGACCGGCATCGAGTTTGCAGAGGCGCTGTTGGAAGAGCGTCTCGTGGCCGTCATGCCCGGCGAGAGCTTTGGGAAGGCTGCAGCCGGACATGTTCGGATTGCACTGACGGTCGACGATGCCGCCCTGGAAATGGCGGCAATGGTCATTGCCGAATTCTATTGGAATCGCGCAGGCATGGCGCGAAACGTCGCAGTGTCAGGTTGATCGGTTGGTCCGAGCGATTTCGGCAGTGTCCACCCCGCGAACACATCAACGGCGCTCAGTTCACATCTCCCGAATGCGAAACCTCACGCCCCCATGAGTTTCCTCACGGCGGCAATGGCGTCCTCGGCCCTGTCTGCACTTGCTGCTCCGCCTCGTGCCATGTCCGAGCGTCCTCCGCCCCCCTTGCCCCCGAGCTCGGCAACTGCGACGCGTACCATGTCCACGGCCGAAAGACGCTCGATCAGATCTTCGGTGACTCCTGCGGCCACGGCGGCCTTTCCCCCCGTGTCCGCAATCAAGAGCACGGCTCCCGAACCGAGGCGCGCCTTGTATTCGTCGATCAGCGACGGAAGGCTCTTGCCATCCACGCCCTTGAGCGTCCGGGCATGAAGCATCATGCCGTTAACTGACTCCGCTTCCGCTTCGGCTTCCCCTCCAGCCAAGGCTAGCTTCTGACGCAATTCGGCGACCTCGTGCTGAAGAGCGCGACGTTCGGCCTGCAGCGCCTTTACGCGCGTTGCAACCTCTTCTGGCGGGGTCTTGAGCGTTAGTGCCGTTTCCGCAAGCCGATGATCCTGATCCGAAAGGTACCTGAACGCAGCCTCGCCCGTCAGCGCCTCGATTCTGCGAACGCCTGCCGAAGACGCGCTGTCGCCAAGTGTCACGAAGACGCCAATGTCGCCCGTGCGCGATACATGCGTGCCGCCGCAGAGCTCGATTGACCAGGTGCTGCCATCGATTCCCTTGCCGGTACTTGCGATACCCATCGACACCACGCGCACTTCGTCGCCGTACTTTTCGCCAAAGAGGGCCTGTGCTCCGATGGCGCGGGCATCGTCGGGCGTCATTGTCCGAGTCTCCACAGACGAATTCTGGCGAATGTACGCGTTGACCTCTGTCTCGACAGCTTTCAATTCGTCAAGGGTCAGCGCCGACTGGTGGCTGAAGTCAAACCGAAGCCGATCAGGCGCGTTGAGCGATCCTTTTTGCGCCACGTGTTCTCCAAGGACTTGCCGAAGGGATTCATGCAACAGATGTGTCGCCGAATGATTGGCGCGGATGGCGGATCGCCTTGCATGATCGACTTTCAGCACGACCGGATCGCCCGTCGTCAGTGTCCCCTTCTTGACCGTGACCTGATGGCCCAGGATACGACCGCCTGCGAAACGCTGCGCGTCAGTAACATCAGCCAGATCCTTGGCCTCGCCCGTGCCTCGCATCGTTCCGGTGTCGCCTACCTGCCCGCCAGCCTCGCCATAGAAGGGTGTCTGGTTTGTAACGACCCACCCGGATTCGCCATCGCTGAGCGAGTCGGCGGAGACACCGTCGCAAACGATCGTAAAGATCTGGCCTTCGGCGACCTCGGTTTCGTAACCAAGAAATTCCGTGGCTTCGATGTCCCCCGCAATGTCGAACCAAATTGGCGCGTCTCTTGACTCTCCGGATCCCGCCCAAGCCGCTCGCGCCCGCGCTTTCTGCCTTTCCATGGCAGCGTCGAATCCTTCCGTATCGACGCCGCGGCCCTTTTCGCGAAGGGCATCCTGCGTGAGATCCAGCGGAAACCCGTACGTGTCATAGAGCTTGAATGCCGCGTCCGCCGACAGATCAGCCCCGTCCGGCAGCCGCTCCAGTTCCTGGTCCAACAGTCGCAGCCCCCGGTCCAGCGTTTGCAGAAAGCGAGTCTCTTCGTTCTTCAGTGTTTCCTCGATCAGAGCCTGCGCACGGGCAAGCGCCGGAAAGGCTTGACCCATTTCTGTAACGAGCGCAGGCACGAGGCGATGCATTACCGGGTCCGTTGCGCCAGCCATGCGCGCGTGACGCATTGCGCGCCGCATGATCCGGCGAAGGACGTATCCCCTGCCCTCGTTTGACGGCATGACGCCATCGGCAACCAGGAACGATGTCGAACGCAAGTGGTCAGCCACGACCCTGTGGTGCACGTTTTCCGGGCCATCGGCTTCGGCATTCGTGGCATTGGCGCTAGCTTCGATCAGGGCACGCATCGTGTCGGTGTCGTAGTTGTCGTGCTTGCCTTGCAGAAGCGCTCCGATCCGTTCGAGACCCATGCCCGTATCGATCGACTGCATCTCAAGATCGCGCATTGTGCCGTCTTCGAACTGCTCATTCTGCATGAAGACGATGTTCCAGATCTCGATGAAGCGATCGCCATCCTCTTCCGGCGATCCAGGAGGCCCGCCCCAGATGTGATCGCCGTGATCAAAGAATATCTCAGTGCAAGGTCCGCAGGGCCCGGTTGGCCCCATTTGCCAGAAATTGTCTTCCGTCGCGATCCTGATGATCCGGTCGTCGGGCAGACCCATTTTCCCCCAGATGTCAGCGGCTTCGTCATCTGTATGGTAAACCGTGACCAAGAGGCGTTTCTTGTCGATGCCAAAGTTGTCCGTCAGCAAGTTCCACGCGAGAGGAATAGCTTCGTTCTTGAAGTAGTCTCCAAAGGAAAAGTTTCCGAGCATCTCGAAGAACGTATGGTGTCGTGCGGTGTAGCCGACATTGTCGAGGTCATTGTGCTTGCCGCCGGCACGTACGCATTTCTGGGAAGTTGCGGCTCGCGAGTATTCCCGGGTTTCCAGGCCAGTAAACAGGTTCTTGAACTGGACCATGCCCGAATTGACGAACATCAAAGTCGGGTCATTGCGCGGCACAAGGGGCGAGCTCTCGACGACCTCGTGGCCGTTTTGCTCAAAATAGTCGAGAAAGGTCGAACGTATGTCGTTCAGGCTGGTCATGGGCGGCATCCGAAATCGGCATGTTGCGCCTGATTATCCATCGCCGCCCAGACTGTCCACCAGACAGGGATGGACAATCAGAAGCACCTCATTCGCTTGTCCGCCCGGTAAAGGTATACGACCATGACATTTGTGCGCCTGTTACTCGCTGAATGCACAAAGGTGCGGAGAAGTGTGGACGCACATTCATCCGTTCATCACCCATGAAATGAAAGGGACTTATACGCTTAACTTGCCAATAATCCCGCATCGTTAAGCCTGCTTGAGTTTCTGGTTGAATTTGCGCCGCGTCGGGTCGGCTGGCTTGACGTGAGAGAAGAAAGCCTGCGCCGCTTGTTCCGGCGTTGCGTTCAGCTTCATGACTCGTGTAGCCGGACGACCCTTCGGCTTGTGCTCCGATGCCGGTTTTCTCTTGGTCATCTCGTGTGTTCCTTGGTCACAATTGTTGGAGGAATCCCGATCAAGAGCAACGGGCATGGATTGCCGACGCCACGCTCGATCCGGTCATTCAGCTTTTCCCAATGTGTCGTCGAGGCACCAAACTTGTCCGCGACAAAAACCTTGGCCCAATCTGCCACGAAGTCATTGCCAGCCGCTTCAACCATCTGCCTTTGCCGCATTGTCGGACGGACACCGAATTTCACCAAGTCCTCATAACTGGAAACGCTGTTGTTCATCGCGCAGTCGTGAATGATCTGCACCATCTGGTCTTGCAGTGACTTTCCTCGTGTGACGACGATGCCCACGCTGATAGCGCCTTCCGCATGTAGACGCTGAAAGTTCTCCAAGTCACGGTCAAAGAACGGATCCTTGTTGTTCCATTCGATTTCGAGCGCGACCGATCCTTTGTCGGTCTGCCTGACGTGGTCAATCTCGTGTGTCGTTCCGGCACGATGTTCGCCATCAACAATCTTGCTGATTTCGATGTTGCGCTTGTGCCATCCGTAGTCATCGAACGACCGACGCAGACGTTGTGTCGGGCGCGATTCCCCGCCACCTCCATGGATCAACTCCACGTCTGAAATTCTGAAGTCTGCCAAGACGTCGCATAGCTCGCGCAAAGGTTCCGGGAAGTCTTCAACCAGAACGGCTTCAACGTGGTTCTGGGCTTGAACGTCAAATCCCAGATCGGTGAGAACAGACAGTTTCACGCGACCATTGATGCAGAATTGTGCGCATAAGTCGGCCAGTCCGGTTTGTAATCCGGTTCGGCTTGATCGCCCCAAACAGTCCAGTCGTCACGCTGGCCGCGCCCGAAAAGTTCAAGATACGGCCCCCAACTGCACGCCTCAATTATGTCATACTGCTCATCGGGCTTGCGCGAATGCTCTCGTTTTCTGGTCGCCATGAAATTGACCTGGCTACGGCCAGGATCAAGCGTTCTGGCCTTCTTGCCCCGAACGCCGAACAGGACCATTTCAGTCACGTTCCGAAAATAGAATCCGACGCCGCGCCCGTCCGGCCCGCCGTCCTTCCTGATCTTGTGCCACACAAGATTGGTCTTGTATTCAAAGCCCCACGACTCCAAAATGTCCAATCCGTAGGGCAGAAGCGCGTTCGGCACCCACAAGTAGCAGTGCGCTCTTTCGTGCGACAAATCGGCTACTGGCAGCGCAGCGATCTCTTCAAAACTCAGCGTCTCATACCGGCCAAGCCGCCGATGTTCGGGCGCGACCTTTCCGGTCCGGTTTGCAAAACGCCACGGCGGGTCAGCAAGGATTGTGCCGAACTTCTGTCCGTTCAGTGTCGCCGCAAGGTTCTCGGCCGCACTCATGCCAACAAGTCTCTGTAGCGGCACCGCTTGCCCACGATGCCACGGGCGAGGAACGACATCTGGCCAAGCGTGTCCATGTCACGGATGTTGCTCCGGCTGGTGAACTCGGCCACGTAACGGTCAAGATGCTTGTCCGAAAGGTGGTGGAACGTGCCGTGATAGCCTCCTTTTAAGAGGCTCCAGAATGCTTCCATGCCGTTCACCGTCACATCGTCACGGACACATTCTCCGGCACCGTGATTGACAGTCTTTTGGTGGCGGGGCAGTCCCTTGTAGGCCGTCAGTTCGTCCGTGTGGACAGTTGCCGTTTCCTCTGTGCGGTCCATGACAAACTTGTGCAGCGTTTCCGCGTCGGTCCTGTCAACAACCGCCGCACTGACCTTCTTGCTTTCGCGGTCTTTCACGCCCGCGACAATCGCCTTTCCGACGCTTCCACGCCCAGTCAACTGCTTCCGCTTCTTTCCGTGCATGTTCTTGCGTTTTCCTCCCACGGCGGTCTCGTCCGCATCTACAGGGCCGGGGAACGGCTTGCCGATCCCACCCATGAATCCTTCCCGAATGCGCTGCATCATGAACCACGCCGTCGCTTGACGGATGCCCAATTCCCGATACAGCTTCATGCTGGACGTGCCCTTGATTCCGGTGGTCATCATATAGAAGGCGATGGCCCACTTCTGGAAGCCGATCTTGGCGGAATGCATGGCCGTGCCCTTCTTGACGGAGAAGTAGCCCCGGCAGTCACGACACCTGTAAGGCATGGGCTTGCGCGACTTGACGACTGCGTAATTCACGGACCCGCAATCCGGGCAATGGCGCTCGCCATTCGGCCATCTCTGTTCTTCAAACCACTGCTCCGCGGTCGCGTCGTCGGGGAACATATTGAGCAGTTGAAAGACGGTCATACCTTCCCTATGCGACCGTCCGATTGCTCTGTGCGGCATCGAATCACCTCCTTAGTGGAAAGCATTGTGACTCAAAATGCGGGCAGCGTCAAGCAATTTGGCAAGTTAAGCGTATAAGCCCCAAATGAAAGGCACGTCACGGAATTGGACGCTTCTCTCATCCACGTTGCCGGCTATGCTTCGAGGGCCACCTCGTCAGGTCCGTCGCCTTCGTCCAATTCGGCATCGAACTCGACGCCATGTGCGGTCCGGATCTTGCCTTCAATCTCATGCGCGATGTCGGCATTTTCTTTCAGAAAGGCCTTGGCGTTTTCCCGGCCCTGCCCGATCCGTTCTTCGCCATAGGAAAACCAGGCACCGGACTTCTCGACCACACCGGCCTTGACGCCGAGATCGATGAGCTCGCCCGTCTTGGAGATGCCTTCCCCATACATGATGTCGAATTCCACCTGCTTGAACGGCGGCGCGACCTTGTTCTTGACGACCTTGACGCGCGTGGTGTTGCCCACAACCTCGTCGCGGTCCTTGATCGCGCCAATCCGGCGGATGTCGAGGCGAACGCTGGAATAGAACTTCAGCGCGTTGCCTCCGGTGGTGGTTTCGGGCGAGCCGAACATGACACCGATCTTCATGCGAATCTGGTTGATGAAAATCACCATGCAGTTCGAACGGGCGATCGAACTGGTCAGCTTCCGCATCGCCTGGCTCATCAGGCGGGCATGAACGCCCACCGAGGAATCGCCCATGTCGCCTTCAAGCTCCGATCTCGGCGTGAGCGCCGCAACCGAGTCGACGACCACCATGCTGACGGCGCCAGAGCGCACCAGGGTGTCAGTGATTTCGAGTGCCTGTTCGCCCGTGTCCGGCTGCGAAATCAACAACTCGTCCAGATTGACGCCAAGCTTCTTGGCGTATTGCGGATCCAGGGCATGCTCTGCGTCGACAAAGGCGCAGACGCCACCTTTCTTCTGCTCTTCAGCCACGCAATGCAGCGTAAGCGTGGTTTTGCCAGAAGATTCAGGGCCATAGATCTCGACAACCCGTCCCTTGGGAAGCCCCCCGATGCCCAAAGCAATGTCGAGACCCAGCGAACCGGTCGAGGTCGCCTCGATCTCGGGCATCTCGTTGTCGCCGCCAAGCTTCATGATCGAACCTTTACCGAACTGGCGTTCGATCTGTGCCAGCGCCGAATCGAGTGCCTTTTGCCTTTCGCCTTGCTTTCTGGATGTCATGTCGAGAAGTTCTGCCGTGGCCATTGCTCTTGCCTCCTTTATTTCATCTTCGCCGGTCGGCGGCAACGATGCTTAGGTTTGCATTATGTTCCTTCACGGCCTTATGAGATCAAAAGTAGAACATTGCAAGAGTTTTTTTTGATCGATCCGCAAGCCGGTCCCACGCGGGCATGCCCCATGGTGCCGCCAACTGGCCGACCGCAGCCATTCACGTCCCGAGATCTGCGCCTTGTCGTTCACCATTGCGGTCAAGCAGGGCAAGAAAAAACCCGTCTCCCCCGTCAAGAGGGGTAAAGCGCCCGGAGCCGAACTGCCGCCAGTTGCCGTGACGCTTCAAAAAGGTGCCAACCCTGTCTTCATTTTCGACGTTCAGGAGTGAACAGGTCGAATAGGCCAGTACTCCATCCGGTGCGACGAATCCCTTGGCCTCGTCGAGAATCACGTTCTGCAGGCTGCAAAGCTCAGCCAGCCTGTCGGCGGTAAGCGTCCACTTGGCTTCCGGCCTTCGTCGCCATGCACCCGTGCCGGAACAAGGCACGTCGCAGAGCACGATGTCGAATTTGCCTTGCGGCGCGCCCGTGACGTCTATCGGAGTTCCGGCCCGCTTGGCCCGAATTGGAATGTCCCCCATGCGCGAAACATCCGCATCATGTGCCGTGACGCTTCCAGCCCCGCCGGCCGCAAGCGCCAGTGCCTTGCCGCCGCCTCCTGCACAATAGTCCAGCACGCGCCGACCCCTTGCATATGGCAAGAGGCATTCAGTCACCGCCTGGGACGCGACGTCCTGAAGTTCGACCATGCCAGCCCTGAAGGCCTTGCTGTGCTGTACGCGGCGGGCGTTCACCGTAACCTTAAGCGCATTTCCGCACAGCGGATGACAATCCGTTTCGATCCCGTCTGAGGCCAGTGTCCTTTGCGCGGTCGCCAAGTCGGTACGTGCGGTGTTGATACGCAGGAACGTGGGCGCTCGACTCTGCATGAGAGCAAGGATCGGCTCCGCATCATCACCAAGCGAATCCGCCATTTGCGGCCAGAGCCAGTCAGGGCAGTCGAGCCGCACCGCGCGGGATGCCTCTTCCAGGCGGCGAGCGGTCCGCGTTTCCCGTTTGCAAAATCTTGTGTACTTGACGGGGAATCCTACAACACTTGACGGGGATTCTTACGACACTTGACGGCGAATCCTGCCACACTTGACGGCGGCGATCCGCGCGCAGCGCGCTGTCTCTCCCTGCATCGATGCCTGGGTT